>DATKJS010000076.1:0-18323 GCA_035543515.1 Terriglobales bacterium
CCTGCCGAGGTTCTGGAACCCGGCCGGCTGGGAGGTGGGGGAGTGGGGGGTCGGCGTCACCGACGGCTCGATGCACCACTTCATCCACCTCGAGCATCCGATGAAGCGCCTCACGAGCGTCGAGGAGCTCGACCGCTACCCGTTCCCCGACCTGACGCCGCCGGCGCGCCACGCCCACCTCGAGGCCCAGGTCCGGGAGCTCCACGCCCGCGGCCTCTTCGTCATCGGCTTCATGGAGTGGACGATCTTCGAGATCGCCTGGCACCTCCGCGGCATGACCGAGCTCTTCACCGACATGGCCTTCAACCCCGGGTTCGCCGGGCGGCTCCTCGACCGGATCACGGCCATCCGCGCCTTCGAGGCCCGGCGCTTCGCCGAGGCGGGCGTCGACATGCTCAAGATCGGCGACGACGTCGGCACGCAAAAGGCCATGCTCATGAGCCCGAAGATGTACAGGGAGTGGTTCAAGCCGTGTCATGCCGCTGTCATCCGCGCGGCGCGCGCGGCCCGGCCGGGGATTCCCGTCTGCTACCACAGCGACGGCAACTGCCGGGACGTCATCGCCGACCTCATCGACATCGGCGTTACGGTCCTCAACCCCGTCCAGCCGGAGTGCCTGGAAATCGCTGCCGTTAAGAGGGATTTCGGCGACCGACTGGCCTTCTGGGGCGGCATCGGCACGCAGACGACGATGCCGTTCTCGAGCCCCGGCGATGTCTACGCGACCGTCCAGAGGACGATCGATGTCCTCGGGCCGACGGGGTTCCTTCCGTGCCCGACCCACGTCCTCGAGCCCGAGGTCCCCTGGGATAATATCCTGGCCTTTGTGCGCGCGGTCGACGAGTACCGATTCAACTAGCGCTGGCGCCGCGAGCTTGCGCAGAGCGGCCCCCCTGTGCTATAAATGCCCGCTGTCCCCGCCATGAAAACGCTCCTCATCGTCAACCCCGTCGCCGGCCACGGCAAGGGAGAGAAATGCTACGAGCGGCTGGGGCCCGCCCTGCGCGAGAAAATGCCCGGGCTCGAGGTCCGCTTCTCGGAGTATGCCGGCCACGCCGTCGAACTCGGGAAGGCGGCCGCGGCCGGCGGCTTCGAGCGCGTCATCTGCCTGGGCGGGGACGGCACGCCGTTCGAGGTCATCGCCGGGCTCTACGCGCGGGGCCGGCCGGCCAAGGTCCCGGAGATCGGGCTCCTCCCGGCCGGGACGGGCAACTCCTTCCTCCGCGACTTTGGGACCGAGACGCCCGACGGGGCCCTCCGCCACATCCTCGACGGCCGCCGCCGCAGGGTCGACCTGGTCGAGTTCGAGGACGTGGAGGACGGGCGGACCGTCCGGCGCTATTCCCTGAACATCATCGGCGTCGGGCTCATCGCAGACATCCTCCAGCTGACCAACGAGCGGCTGAAGTTCCTGGGCGCGGCCGGCTACAGCCTGGCCGTCCTCGTGCGGCTCGTCCGGGGCATCAGGAACCGGGTCGAGATCGGCGCGGACGGGGAGAGGCGGACGGCGGCGAACAGCGCCCTCGTCGTCTCCAACTCCAAGTTCACCGGCGGCAAGATGATGATCGCCCCGGCCGCCGACGTCGCCGACGGCCGGGCCGACCTCGTCCTCTTCAACGGCGTCAACCGCCGCGAGATCGTCCGGATCTTCAGCGGGGTCTTCTCCGGGAAGCACGCCGCCCACCCCAAGGTCGAGATGCGGCCGGCCTCCGAGATCGTGATCGAGGCCGACCCGCCCCTCCGGGTCATGGCCGACGGCGAGCTCCTCGGGCGGACGCCGCTCAAGCTCAGGGTCCTGCCCGGCGAGCTGACCATCCTGGCATGAAGACCGCGTTCGAACGCCTCCGGTCCCTCCTCATCTGGTCCGTCGCCTTTCCCGTCTTCATCGCCGCCTGCGGCGCGGTTTGGGCCGGCGCCATCCTGCTCTCCGGCGAGCGGCTCGAGCGCCTGGTCAAGCGCGCCTGCCGGCTCATCCTCTTCTGCTGCGGCATCCGGCTCGAGGTCGCCGGCGCCGGGAACCTGGTCCCCGGCCGGCAGTACATCGTCATGATGAACCACGTCAACTTCTTCGACCCGTTCGTCTTCTACGCCGGGTTCCCGGGCTTCGCGCGGGGCGTCGAGGAGGAAAGCCATTTCCGCTGGCCGGTTTACGGGGCGACCATCCGGCGCCTCGGCCTCATGCCCATCTCCCGCAAGGACACGGTTCGGGCCGTGGAGACGCTGAAGCGGGCGGCGGATTGGATCAGGTCGCGGCCGGGCTTCTCGTTCGTCGTCCTGCCCGAGGGGACGCGGACGCGGGATGGCCGGCTGGGCCCATTCAAACACGGCGGCTTCCTGCTGGCCCTGGAGACGGGGCTCGACATCCTGCCGTTCGTCCAGGTCGGCGCCGGCCGCATCAACCGCAGGGGCAGCAAGGTCATCCGGCCGGGCCGGGTGCGGATCTCGATCGAACCCGCGGTGCCGACGGCGGGTTACGCCAAGGCGAACGTTGGCGAGCTCGTCGACCGCGTCCGCCAGGTGTTCCTCGCCCGGCTCGAATAAGAGGGGACGCGTACTCTTTGTACGTGTCCCCTCTTAATTGAGCTTGAGCCGCACGGTTCCCTTGACGGTCTCGCCGTTCTTGACGAGCCGGCCGGCGCCGTAGTGGAAGCCGAGGACCGACCATTCCTTGGGCCCGCCCGACCCGCCGTAGAAATCGAGGACCTTGAGGGAGACCTCGTGCGGCGAGAGCGAGCAGCGAACGGTCTGGCTCCCGTCCGAAACGACCCGGACCTTGCCCCAGCTGCCCGACAGCGCCGCCCAAAAAACATTCCGTTTGGCGCTCCGGAAGTCATTCGAGCCCCAGGCGTGGTCGTCGAGGGCGAAGGGCCGCGGCCCGGGCGGGACGAGCTGAGGCATCGCCGGGTGGGCGAGGGCCGTGCCGCTCGGCCGGCCGATGTGGTCCTCCGGATAGGCCGTGTACTCGGCCCGCCGCTCCCAGTCGAGCCGCTGGAAGGCGAGCGGCAGGTCGAACTTGAGGCCGAGCTCCCTCACCCACAGGTCCGGGCCGCGATAGGTGAACTCGTAGTCGAACTCGGCGTGGCCGTCGCGGTCGAGCCGGATCCCGTACCCGCCGGTCCACTCGGCGCCGAAGCTCCCGTTCCAGCGGACGGCGCCCTCGCCGTGGGTCTCGCCGGCGAATCTCCAGCCGGACGGGTCCTCGCCCGCCGGCGCCTCGCTCTTGAGGACGTGGAGCCGCGGCCCCTTGAGCAGAACCTGGTTGTTTGCGGCCAGCGCCCACATCAGCTCGCCGCTGACCCGGTCGTAGGCCAGCTCGCACGCGCCGCCCCGCAGGCAGACGACCGAAGCGCCGGAGAGATAGCGGCCGGCCGGCTCTTCGGCGATGGCCGCGGGCGCGCCCCTCCTCCACTCCTCGGCCGGCCGCGCCTTGAACGGCAGCCGGAAGCTGTTGACCAGGCGCTTTCCGTCGTAGAACTGGAGCTCGAGAGTATCCTCGGGCCGCGCCTCGACCGGAATGACGATCGTCCCCTCCGCTCGAGGCGGGACGTCGGCCCGCAGGACGCCCCCCTTCCCGGCGACCACCCAGCGGCATTCATAGATCTTGAGGTTCTCGAAAACGTTCTGGTTCGAGACCGGGACGCGCACGGGTCCCGGAGCGAGCGGCGCCGTCGGGATCTGCATCGGCGAATAGACCTGCCGGCAGAGCTCCCACTCCGGCCGCGGACGCCGCCAGGCGTCGACGACGCCCCAGGCGCAATCGCCGACATAACCGTGGCCCGGCCCTCCGTAAACCGCGTCCATGTAGCGGATCGGCGTCATGTCGCGGCGCCAGTAGCCGATGCCTCGTCCCGGCACCCAGAAGGCGTCGTCGACCCAAGCCCAAATCATCGTCCCGACCTGGTTCTCCGTCTCGAAGCAGGCCTTGATGACGTCGGGGACGCGGTCGACCCAGTAGTCGTGCATGCCCGGGTCGACCTCGAGGCTTACGGCCAGGTCGCCCCAGCCGTGGAAGACCGTCTGGCACTCGTCCATGAAGACGGGCTTCGCGACGCCGTTCTGGCCGCGGATGAAATCGTTCAGATTGGTCGGGTGGTGGTGGACGACGAAGTCGGCTTCGTCGCTCGCGGGCGCGTAGGTGCCACTCGACGGCCGGGTCGGGTCGACCGACTTGATATAGCGGCGCGTCATCTGGAAGAGGCGCGTGTAATTGCTCTCATTGCACATCGACCAGTAGACGACCGACGGATGGTTGCGGTCGCGCTCGACGAACGCCGCGTAGATTCCCATGTAGAGCGGCACGTCACGCAGGTCGTCCGTGTCGGCCCAGCAGGCCGGTCCCTCGTCTTCGATGTAGAGGCCAATCCGGTCGGCGACCTCGGGCGTATGGGGGTGAGGCGGATAATGAGATGTCCGGATGGCGTTGAGGTTCGCGCCCTTGATGAGGTCGAGGTCCTTCTCGACGAGCGCCGGCGGGATGGCCCGGCCGTCCGTGGGGCTGGCCGCGTGGAGACAGACGCCGAAGAGCTTGGCCCCCCGGCCGTTGATGGTGAAGCGCTTGCCCTCGACCTTCATTTCCCGGAATCCGACGGGAGTCTCGACCGCCGCTCCGTTGAACGAGGCCTCGAGCGTATAGAGGCGCGGCCGCTCGGGCGTCCATGGCTCCGCGGTTTCCACGCGCAGCGTAACCGGGACCGTCTTCTCCTCCCAGGGAGCGAGAGACAGAATCGACGTCTCGGCCTTGACGACGCTGCCGTTCGGGCCGACGAGCCGGAGTTCGAGCCGGCCGTTCGTGACGCCCGCCGCTTGCGCGTTGGCTGCCGAGGCGGTCACGGCGAGGTCGGCGTACCTGTAGTCCTTGTCGAAAGCGACGGCCCAATGGACGCGCGAGACGTGGGCCGGCTCAACGGCGAAGACCTCGACCGGCCGCCAGATGCCGGCGATCTCGAAATACGCGTAGACGCTCATGTGGTCGATGTCCGCGGCGCGCGTGCGGGCGCGGATGAGGACCTCGAGCGTGTTGTCCCGGCCGGGCCGCGCGGCGTCGGTCAGGTCGAGCTCGACCGGCGTCGCGCCGCCGTCGTGGCTCCCGACGCGGACGCCGTTAAGCCAGGCCTCGCAGCCGCTGTAGATGCCCTCGGCCCGGAGCTTGATCCTCTTGCCGCGCCATGACTTCGGCACGGCGAACGTCCGGCGCATGACGGCGACGCCGCCCGCCGCCCGGAAGCCCTTCATCTCCCAGTTCGAGGGGACGTCGATCGGCTTCCAGCCGGGCGCCGCGCGCCAGTCGGCCGGCGGGTCGACGAGGATCTCCCACCTCCCCTCGAGGGACAGGCGGCCCGAGCGGGGCCTGGCGGTCAGGCGCAGCGGCAGGTCGGCGGCGTCGACCTCGATCTTTCGGCCGTCCGCCTCGATATCGATCCGGCCGCGGGCGCCGAGCGGCGTCCCGACGGCGAAAAAGCCGTTCTCGCCCGTCGTCGCCGTCCGCGTCCAGTTCTCACCCCGAATGCCCACGGCCACGCCGGAAAGGCCCGTCGCGCCCACGTCCTTCGAGACCGTCCCGATGAGGTTGCCTCGCGAGTCCCCCGATACGGCGATCTCGACCTCGGCGTTCATGCGATCGATGGCGGACCGGTCGGGGTAGACCTCGACCTCGTTGAAGGCCGGGACGCCCTCGGCCGTCCGGGCGAGGTTCGCCAGCCGGAGCGATCGCGTGCGCCGCGCCGGCAGGGGGACGACGATGCGGCGGAGCCGGGCGAGGTCGGGCGAGGCGACGCGGGTAAGACGCTCCCAGCCTGCGGCCGCGGCCACTTCGACGTCGAAGGAGGCCAGGTAGGGCCCCGGTGTATAGAGGACGATGCCCGCGACCTCCTGGGGCGAGGGCCAGTCGAACCTGACCCATTCGCCGGCCTTTGCGTCGAGCCGCGCGCCCCATGTCGTCATCCGGTCGCCGTCGTTCACAGCCTGGACCGGGTATCCCTCGCGGAATGAAGAGGCCGAGACCTTGGCCAGCGGGGCGATGCTGCGGCCGTCGCCCGAGGGCGATGCTGCGGCCGTGGGGGGGACCCCCACGAGAAAGGCCAGCGACAGGGCGGCGAACAGAACGTAGGCGCGGCCGGCCGCGCTCATCCGATCCCTCTTCATGTCAGCACCTCGCACGCGTTATAAGAGGGGACACGTACCAAAGGTACATGTCCCCGTTTTCATCCGCTTTTTCTAGCGCCGGATGCGGGCCGAGCCGCCGCCGGCGAAAGTCCGGACCTCGTCGAGCGTCACCATCGTCGTATCGCCCGGCGTCGTCGTTACCAGCGCGCCGTGGGCCCAGCCCAGCTTGACCGCCTCCTCGAGCGTCTCCCCGGCGAGGAGCCCGTAGACGAAGCCCGCCGCGAAGCCGTCGCCGCCGCCGACGCGGTCGTAGATATCAAGCTCCACGACGGGTGTGGCGGCCGCCTTGCCGTTGAGCCAGGCGACTGCCCCCCAGGCGTGGCGGTTCGCCGAGCGGACGTCGCGGAGGGTCGTGGCCACGGCCTTGACCCGGGGGAACCTCTCGACGACGCGTCCGATCATGGCCAGGAAGGCGGCCGGGTCGAGCTTCGACTCCGCGCTGACCTCGGGGCCGGGGATGCCCAGGCCCTTCTGGAGGTCCTCCTCGTTCCCCAGGAGGACGTCGGCCTCGGCGACGATGGGCGCCAGGACAGCCGCGGCCTTGGCCGCGCCGCCCCGGACGGCCCAGAGCTTTTCGCGGTAATTGAGGTCGAAGCTCGTCACCGCGCCGGCCTTGCGGGCGGCCTTCATCGCCTCGACGACGAGCGCGCCGGTCGTCTCCGAGAGCGAAGCGAATATGCCGCCGCTGTGGAACCAGCGCACGCCGTCCGAGAAGGTCGCCTTCCAGTCGAAATCGCCGGGCCGGAGGAGCGCCGCGGCTTCGTTCGCCCGGTTGTAAAAAACGACCGGCGCCCGCGCCCCGAAGCCCCGGTCGCTATATACGGCGGCCATGTTCGGGCCGGAGACGCCGTCGTGCGGGAAGCGGCGATAGAACGGCCGGACGCCCATGGCCCTAACCCGCTCGGCGATGAGGTCGCCGATCGGATAATCGACCACGGCCGTGGCGATCCCCGTCTTCAGACCGAAACAGTCCGAGAGGTTGGCGGCGACGTTGTACTCGCCGCCGCTCACGTGGATGAGGCATTCGGAGGCCTTGCGGAAGGGGACGACGCCGGGGTCCAGCCGGTGGACGAGGGCGCCGAGGGCCAGGAAATCGAGGGCCCCGTCGGGGCGGATCTTCAAGTCGCTCGTCATCGTTTTCCTCCTCCACGAATAATGGTCGGCCGGGTCCCGTCCCGGCGCGTCACCTGGTGCGGTGGCGCCAAGACCGTCCTTATCCCCCGACCCCTGGGAACCTGTCCCGGTTCCCCCGTCGCAAAGCCGACGGGCCCCCCTCCAAACGGGGGCTTTCGGACGGCCTCGGCGCCACCTGCGCTGGTTTCCGTCAGCTTTTTCATACATTGTACGTCCCCGACGCGGTCGAGCCGCCGCGGCCAGTCCAGTCGGTGTGGTAGAACTCGCCGCGCGGCCGGTCGACGCGCTCGTACTTGTGTGCGCCGAAATAGTCGCGCTGGGCCTGGACGAGGCTCGTCGGCAGGCGCGCGCTGCGCAGACCGTCGAGGTAGCTCAGGCCGGAGGCCATGGCCGGCGCCCAGGCGCCGTTCGTCACGGCCGCGGCGGCGACGCGCCGCCAGGCCTCCTCCGAGGCCTCGATGCGCTCCCGGAAGAACGGGTCGAGGAGGAGGTTCGGGAGGGCGGGCTCGCGGCCGAAGGCGTCCTTGATCCGGCCGAGGAAGGCCGAGCGGATGATGCAGCCGCCGCGCCAGAGCATGGCGATCCCCCCGTAGTCGAGGTCCCAGTGGAACTCGCCGGCCGCCGCGCGGAGCAGCTCGAAGCCCTGGGCGTAGGAGACGACCTTGGCCGCGTAGAGGGCCTTCTCGAGGTCGGAGAGGAAAGAGGCCCGGTCGACCGCTCCCGCGCGCCGCTCCGGCCCCCGCAGGGCCCTCGACGCTTCGACCCGCTCCTCTTTCGCCGCCGAGAGGCAGCGGCCGAAGACGGCTTCGCTGATGAGCGTCAGGGGCACGCCGAGGTCCAGAGCGACGGTGCTCGCCCACTTGCCGGTGCCCTTCTGGCCCGCCGTGTCCAGGATCTTGTCGATGAGCGGCTTGCCGTCCGAGTCCTTGAAGGCCAGAATGTCGGCCGTGATGGCCACGAGGTAGCTCTCGAGGTCGCCGCGGTTCCAGGCCGCGAAGACCCCGCTCATCTCGTCCGCCCCCATCCCGAGGAGCCCCGCCATGAGCCCGTAGCTCTCGGCGATGAGCTGCATGTCCCCGTACTCGATGCCGTTGTGGACCATTTTGACGAAGTGGCCGGCGCCGTCCGGCCCGACCCAGTCCGCGCAGGGCGTCCCGTCGGGCGCCTTGGCCGCGATGGCCCGGAAGATGGGCCGCACCGCCGGCCAGGCCGCCGGCGACCCGCCCGGCATGAGGGACGGCCCGCGCAGGGCGCCCTCCTCGCCGCCGGAGACGCCTGCGCCGACGTAGAGAAGCCCTCGCGCCTCGGCCGCCTTGGTCCGTCGGATGGTGTCGGCGAAATGGGAGTTGCCGCCGTCGATGAGGATGTCGCCCCGCTCGAGGAGCGGCGCGAGCCGCCCGATGAGCTCGTCGACCGGGTCGCCCGCCTTGACCATCATCATGACCTTGCGCGGCGCGGCCAGGGCCCGGACGAAGCCCTCGAGCGTCGGCTCGCCGATGACGTTCTTCCCCTTGCCGCGGCCGGCCAGGAAGCGCTCGACGACGCCCTCCTCGACCCCCGGCACGGTCCGGTTGTGGACGGCCACGGTGAAGCCGTGCCCCTCCATGTTCAGGGCCAGATTCTCGCCCATGACGGCCAGCCCGATGATGCCGATGTCCGCTCGTTCTTTCATGGTCGTTCCTTTGCCGCGCCGAAGCGCTCCCGCGCCGCCCACAGCCCCAGGCCCGGGTTGGGGATGAAGAAGACCTTCTCGCCGTCCGCGAGGACGTTCAGCCCGGCGGCGAGCTTCGCCGGGTCGTAGCGCGCCGTCATCGCGGCCAGGTCGCCGAAGCGGTAGCCCGCCGCCTCGACCTCCTCGCGCGTCATGCGGCCCGGGCAGTAGGTCACCGTGAACCGGCCCTCGGTCGACCCATGGATGAGGTGGGCCGCCGCCCCCGGGCTGTCCCGAAGGTCCTGTGCGCAGTCTCCCGCCGCCGCCCTCGGCCCCTCCTCCATGAGCGAGAGGATCCTCGCCGTGCCGGCGTAGCCGTACTTCCGGATGACGCCGTCGACCCCGCGGTCCTCGCCGAACCGCCCGACCCCCGGGGCCAGGACGATGAGCTCGCCGCCGTCGGCGATAACCATCCGCGTCCGGTAGATGCTCTTGTTGCCGAGCCAGGTCGTCCGGTATTCCGCGGGGTCGAGGAAGACGACGACCTTGCGGAGAGGCTCATCCAGGAGCTCGACGTTCGTCTCGCGCGAGAGCGCCGCGGCCCGGAGGAAGCATTCCTCGTCGTCTCCGACGAACAGGCCGCGCAGGACGAGCCGCCCGTCTTCGGCCCGGCCGACGACGGTCAGGACGTGGATGATGGGCCATGCCGCCGCGAAATGCTCCGCCGCGTACCTGAGGACGCGCCGCACCGGCGTCTCCGCCCGGCCCATGATCCGCTCCATGCCGAAGACGGCGCCGAGGAAGTGGGTCCGGTGGATGGCCGCCGCGCCGCCTGCGCCGATGAAGATGCTTTTCGAGTGTCCGGACATGCCGGCGACCTCGTGCGGCACGACCTGGCCGACAGACAGGATGAGGTCGTGTCCGCCGTCGGCGACCAGGCGGTCAACCTCGACCGGGATGTCATAGCGGAGACGCCCCTCGGAGAGGCCATGGACGAGGTCGCCCGGCACGACGCCCACCGGCCGGACGCCGCCGCGCCAGTCGTGGACGCGGAAGAGGCCAGCCGGGACGCGGCCGAACATGGCCGCAACCTCCGCGCCCGTCATCGGCGCGTGCGTGCCGAGCGCCGGCAAGACGTCGGCCACGGCACGGCCGTAATACTCCCAGGCCGCATCGGTCAGCGGCCCGGCCCCGGAGTGGGCGCGGGTCCCGTCCGGCGGCACGATGAGGACGCGCTTCCGCGGCCCCAGGCGCTCGAGCGCGGCGCGCAACCCTTCCCCGGCCCGCTCCGGGCCGATCTCGGCGCGCGGCGACCCTTCGCTCCAGAGGATCATCCGGCCCTAGACCCCCGCGTAGGCGGAGAAGCCGCCGTCGACGGGCAGCACGACGCCCGTCACGAACCGGGCCATGGGCGAGAGAAGCCAGAGGGCCGCGCCGACCAGGTCCTCGGGGCTGCCGAAGCGGCCCATGGGCGTGTGGGCGACGATCGTCCGGCCCCGCTCGGTCAGGCCGCCCGTGGCCTTGTCGACGAGGAGGAAACGGTTCTGGTCGGTCAGGAAGAAGCCCGGGGCCAGGGCGTTGACGCGGATGGCCGCGGCGTATTCCGTGGCCATGTGGACGGCCAGCCACTGGGTGAAGTTCGAGACGGCCGCCTTGGCCGCCGAGTAGGCCGGGATGCGGGTCAGCGGCCGAAAGGCGTTCATCGAGGAGATGTTGAGGACGGCGCCCGCCTTGGCTTCCGCCATGGCCTTCCCGAAAACCTGGCAGGGGAGGACCGTGCCGAGGAAGTTGAGGTCAGAGACGAAGCGCAGGGCCTCCTCCGGGAGGTCAAAGAACGGCTTGGCGTCGCTCGTCGTCGCCGCCGGGCTGTTGCCGCCAGCGGCGTTGACGAGGATGTCGACCCGCCCCCACCGAGAGAGGACCTCCTTGGCCGCCCATTCGAGGGTGTCGCGGCGCAGGACGTCGGCCGTGACGGCCAAAGCCCGGCCGCCCGCCGCGTCGATGTCCCCGACGAGCCGCTCCCCGGCCTCGCGGTCGAGGTCGAGGACGGCGACCGAGGCTCGCGAGCCGGCCAGGGCCAGGGCGATCTCGCCGCCGAGCACCCCCCCGCCGCCGGTCACGACGGCCGTCTGTCCCGAAAGGTCATACCGCTTGGTCAGTTCCTCGAGGTTCATGGCATCCATCCTTATCGTCGTGCCGGCGGCAGCGCCGGCCTCATTTTAGCCGTTGGCGGCGGCCCCATCAAGGGCGGCCGGCTCGAGCCGCGGGGCGAGGGCCTGGACGACGGCGAAGGCGGCGAGGTAGGCCGAGCCCGAGATGAGGAAGGGGAGGACGTAGTTATTCCGGGTGTGCTCTAGAATGTAGCCGATGAAGGGCGAGAAGAGAAGCCCGCCCGCCGCCCCGGCCGTGCCGCCGAGGCCGACGACCGAGCCGACAGCGCGCCTGGGGAACATGTCCGAGGCGGCGGTGAAGATGTTGGCCGACCAGCCCTGGTGCGCCGCGGCGGCCAGGCCGATGACGAGTACGGCCGGCCACAGCCGGCCCATCCCGGAGACGGTGACGATGGGCACGACGCAGAGGGCGCAGAGGAGCATGGCGGCCTTCCGGGCCCGGTTGACCGTGAAGCCGCGCCGGATGAGGGCCGAGGACAACCAGCCGCCGCCGATGCTCCCGACGCTGGCCAGAGTGTAGATGACGATGAGGGGCGGGCCGAGCGCGGTGATGGTCAGGCCATGCCTCGCGTTCAGGAACTTGGGCAGCCAGTAGAGATAGAACCACCAAACGGGGTCGGTCAGGAACTTGCCAATGACGAAGGCCCAGGTCTGCCGGTGGCGGAGAAGCGTCCGCCAGGGGACCTTGCCGGCCTCGGCCTCGGGCGGGTCGCTCCGGATCCAGGCCAGCTCCTCCGGGCTCAGTCCGCGCTTGCGCTCGGGCGTCTCGAAGAGGGCGAGCCAGAAGCCGAGCCAGACGAGGCCGAGGGCGCCCGTGGCGACGAAGGCCGCCCGCCAGCCGAACGTCACCGTCAGCCAGGGGACGACGGCCGGGGCGACGACGGCGCCGAAGTTCGAGCCCGAGTTGAAGATGCCCGTGGCCAGGGCCCGCTCCTTCCTGGGGAACCACTCGGCCACGGCCTTGATGGCCGCCGGAAAGTTGCCGGATTCGGCCGCGCCCAGGGCGGCCCGGGCCGCGCCGAAGCCGAAGGCCGTCCGGGCCAGGGCGTGGGCGGCGGCGGCCAGGCTCCACGCGGCGACCGAGACCGCGTAGCCGAGCCGGGTGCCGCGCCGGTCGACGAACCGGCCGAAGGCGACGAGACCCAGGGCATAGGCCGCCTGGAAGGCGGTTACGATATAGCTGTACTGGAGCTCGCTCCAGCCGATCTCCTTCTGGAGGAGCGGGGCGAGGAGGCCGATGATCTGGCGGTCGACATAGTTGACGGTCGTGGCGAAGAAGAGCAGGGCGCACACCGTCCAACGGGATCGCATTCGTGGCTCCGGCGCTCCGGCAAGGATACCACCTTTCCAGGCCGGAGTCATCCTCGGGGGACGGGCGGGGGAGGGGCGCCAGCGTCAGCCCGCCGCGCCGGTCCGGACCGGACCGCCGAGGAAGAGGGGGCCGACGTGGCGCCGCAGCAGGTTGTCCGTGACCCGGGCCTCGATCGGTTCGCGCTCGCGGTCGAGGAGGTCGGTGAAGCGGTCGCCCATCTCGGCGGCGATGCGGAACGCGATGTGGAGCAACTGGCGGAGATTCGGGTTGAAGGCCGGGCACGTCGGGTCGTGCTCGAGGGCCGCGACGAAGTCCGCGCCGCTCCAGGCCGCGACCTCCCTGGCCGCGGGGAGCGCGTCGCGGTCGATGTCGATGACGGCGCGATAGGGCCTGGCCAGCTCGTCGAAGCGGGCCACGGCCGCGGTGTAGAGCTCCCTGGCCACGCGGAGGCCGTCGCCGCCGGAGGCGGCGAGCCCGGCGACCTCCTCGAGCCAGGTCGTGCCGGCCGTCTTGAGGTGGAGGCCCGCCTCGCGGTCGCCGAGGGCGCGGTGCATGATGGGATAGAGGGAGAACTTGTCGCTCCCGGAATGCACGCTGAGCTTGAGGTCGGACGGCAGTCCGAAGGCCGGCCGGGCGAAGTCGAGGATGGCCAGGTCGGCCTCGAGCTCCAGGCCGAACTCGCCCGGGTCGCCGACATAATCGACTCCTTTGAGGAAGGCGCCCGAGAATTTCGGGGCGACCGTCCTGACCGGGACGCCCTGGCGGCCGAGGGCGGCCAGGATGAGCAGCAGCTCCCCGGGCGTCTGGGGCGCGTCCGCCTCGTCGAGCGAGACCTCGATGACGATGTCCGCCGGGTCCTTCTTCTTGACGATGTGGCGATAGACGCGGCCGGCCTCCTCGACCGCGCCGAGGTATTTCAGGGTGACGTCGGCGATGAGCGTCTCCGTGATCTCGAGAGGCGTCTTCAGGCCGGGGAGGCGCTGGGGGCCGACGAGCCCGGACACGGCCTTGAGGAAGACGGAGGCGGACTCGGCCGCGGGCGGGCGGCCGATGAGGTCGGCGATGTCGATGGTGAAGAAGTCGCAGGGCCCGATATAATCGTCGACGGTCAGCATGCGGATGTGGTCGGCGTCGACGTAGTAGGCGTCGGGCCAGCCGCCGGCCCGCACGGCCCGGTCGGCGCGGCGGCGCGTCTCCTGCGGCGTCGTCCCGGTCAGGGCGTGCTCGCGCTGGGACTTGTTCCAGACGGGGGTGATGCGCGTCCCCATGCGGCGGGCCGTCTCGAGGGCGCGGAGCTGGGCCTGGCCCTCGCGGCCGAAGCGGTCGCCGACGCCGATCGAGAAGCGCTCGAGGGGCATCAGGCCTCCGTTCCCGGCAGCCGGAAATAGCGCCGGGCGTTGAAATAGCCGATGTCGCGGACCATGGCGCCGACGAGCTCCAGGTCGTCCGGAAGGAGGCCGCGGGCCATCTCGCCGCCGAGGAGGTTCGAGAGAAGCCGCCGGAAGTACTCGTGGCGCGGGAACGAGAGGAAGCTCCGCGAGTCCGTGGTCATGCCCACGAACTGGCCGAGAAGACCGATCGAGGACTGGGCGTCGAGCTGGCGGGTCATGCCATCGGCCTGGTCGAGGAACCACCAGGCCGGCCCCAGCTGGACCTTGCCCGGGACGGCGCCGTCCTGGAAACAGCCGGCGAGGGCGGCCAGGGCCTCGGTGTCGCGCGGGTTGATATTGTAGAGGATCGTCCGGGCCAGCCGGTCGTCGGCCTCGAGCCGGTCGAGGAACCGGGCCAGCGGCCGGACGACCTCGAAGTCGCCGATAGCGTCGAAGCCCGAGTCGGGGCCGAGAAGGTGCGTCAGGCGCGAGTTCACGCTGCGGAGGGCGCCGAGGTGGAACTGCTGAACCCAGCCCTTCTCCCAGTCCATGAGGGCGAACTCGCGGAGCATGGCCGACCGGAATTGGCGCGCGGCGTGGGGGGCGACGGGCTTTCCGGCCAGGAGCCGGGCGAAGACCTTGGGGATGTCGGCCTCCGCGTAGTCCTCGACGTCGACCGTCTCCAGGGCGTGGTCCGAGAGGCGGCAGCCCATGGCATGGAAATAATCGTGGCGGGCGCGGAGGGCGGCCAGGTAGTCGGCGAAGGTCTTGACCTCGACGTCCGCGGCGAACGAGAGGAGGGCGACGTAGCGGGAGAAGCCCTCGGGGTCGTCCACGGCCATGGCCTTGTCGGGACGGAAGGTCGGGTGGACGTGGACGGGGAAGCCGTCGGCCTCCCTGAGCTGGGCGTGGTGGCGGAGGTCGTCGACGGGGTCGTCGGTCGTGCAGACGGATTCGACGTTCATCCGGCGCAGCAGGCCCCGGGCCGAGAAGCCGCGCTCGGAGAGGAGGGCGTTGGCCTCCTCCCAGACGGCGTCGGCCGTTTCCGGACAGAGCGGGCGGTCGATGCCGAGGACCCGGCTGAGCTCGAGGTGGGTCCAGTGGTAGAGAGGATTGCGGAGGGTCTTGGGCACGGTCTCGGCCCATTTATCGAACTTCTCGCGGTCGGAGGCGGCGCCGGTGATGAAGCGCTCGTCGACGCCGGCGGCGCGCAGGGCGCGCCACTTGTAGTGGTCGCCGGCGAGCCAAAGGCGGGTCAGGTTCTCGAAGCGCCGGTCCTCGGCGATGTCGCGCGGGGAGAGGTGGCAGTGGAAGTCGATAATGGGGAGGGGCTCGGCGAAGGAGTGGTAGAGAGCCCGGGCCTCCTCGCACTCGAGCATGAAGTCGGCGTCGATCAGCATCCGGAGCCTCTCCGCGGCGGGTTCGGGGTCCCCGCCGCTTCCTTCATCGGCCGGCCCCTCCCGGGGGGTCCGCTCGAAGTATAGGGGAGGGGTCCGGGGCTGTCAAGGAAACGAGAGAAAAAGCCCCCGGCGTCGCCGAGTAGAAAGCCAGGTATGGGGAGGAGAGGGTTTCGGCCCATCCCCCCAGGAGGGCGGACAGACCGGCCGAGATTCCGTATGTACATATGTACATATCATTGCGCATTGGACTTGAACCTCACTTCCGGCATTCGCTGCCATAGTCTAAGCGTGCTCTCACATGGGTTTTGTCGGGGATGGGGAGACAAAGACGGGAATGGCGAAAGCACTTTTCAGGCGGAAGTTGACAAACGCGGGCCGGGTCGGAAGAATGGGGGGCGAGGCCGACCATGAAGAAAGCGGTCATTCCCACCCTTTGCCTGACAGCCCTCATATGCGTGTTGGGTTCCGCGGCAGCCCAAGAGGCTTCCCGCCGGGCCTTGCCGTCCGCCCAGGCACGGACCGAGTCGAGAGCCCTTGCCGCCATGCAGGTCAAGGGGGCAGAAGTCGGTCAGGAAGCGACCGCAGCGCCAGAGCAGCCGAGCGGAGCCCGGCCCAAGGCGTATCTTGTCGTCACCTTCGACGTCGAGGACTACATCTCGCCCGAGTCCGAGCATATCGACGACATCCCCAAGTGGCTGGCCCAGATCATGACCGAGGAGGGAGTTGCCGGGACCTTCTTCGTCATCGGCGAGAAGGCCCGCTCGCTCGAGAAGCGCGGCCGCCGGGACGTCATCGCGGCCATGGCCAAGCACGACATCGGCAGCCACACGAGTTTCGGCTCGATCCACCCTACGGTCACGGAGGAGCTGGAGAAGGCAGGGTGGGCCGGCGGCGTGAAGAAGATGCTGGAGCAGGAGTCGGCTGGGATCCGGGAGCTCGAGCGCATCTTCGGCGTCCCGGTCCGGACCCTGGCCCGCCATGGCGGCTCCTACGGGCCGCAGTTGGTCACGGCGCTCGGACAGATGAAGATGGCCTACCAGGGCTCGCCGGCGCGCCTGCCGGGCCACGATGTCGTCTGGTTCTGCAACACCCTCAATTTCAGCGCCCAGTACGCCGGCTTCGACGATGCCTACTACCGCGACGACCTGTTCGAGCCGGTCTTCGAGAAGCTCAAGGCCGACCTGCCGAGGCTCGCTCAGACGACCGAGGTCATCGCCCTCTTCGCCGGCCACCCCACCAAGATCCGGGCCGAAGAGTTCTGGGACCTCAATTTCTACTACGGCAAGAACACGTCGCCGGCCGACTGGGTCATGCCGCGCCTCCGCCCGGCCGAGACCATGGCCACGGCCCAGAAGAATTTCCGCCGCATGCTGCGCTGGCTCAAGGGCCGCGACGACATCGAGGTCACAAACTACAGAAAGCTCGTCGATTTGTACTCGAATAAACTGGACAATATCGGTAAGTTGGCCCTCGACCATATGGCCGAAACCGGCCTCGAAGCGAAGTCACTCGCGCCGTACGGGGATTACTCTCCGGCTGAAGCCTTTTCCGGCCTGGCCTCGTCGATCTGCGGCATCGCGAGGACCGGTATTCCGCCGCAGTCGGTCAAATCAGGACATCCTCTCGGTCCGATGGAGATGCCGCCGGCGCTGCCGGAAATCGTCCGCGTAAAATTAGAGGATGTTTTCAGGCTGGCCGCGGAGTCCGTCGGGGTCATCGGCCGGACCGGCGCGCTCCCCTCATCGCTGACCGTTGGGAAAGCGAGGATCGGCGCCGGGTCGCTCTTCGCCCTCTTCAGCGCCGTTTATCTCGACGCGGGGTCGAACAAGCTTCGCCCGATATACGATGTCCCCGCCTTCGAACCCTATCCCCGGACGAACGAAGCGGACATCATCAAGGAGGTCGAGGGCTACAAGTCCTGGCCGGTCCATCGCCGCGACCTCGACATGTCGAAGATCGTCGAGCTGACGAAGCTCCAACTCTGGACGCTTAAGCCGGCCACTCGATTCTAGGCCGGCCGCGGAAGCTACGGCCCTCGCCTGGGTCGCCCAAGCCGACCATTTCTTCTGTCCTTCAGGGGCGTTTTGTGATAAAATTCGAAACTCAATGAGCTGGCCGCCGTCAGGCGTCCTGGCTCCGAAATTCTCGAAGAGGTGTTGGATGTCTGCCGTCGAAAAGAATCTCGCGGATTCCCCGAGCCTTGGAGGGCGCGCCGCCTGATTTCGGACGTCTCCCGCCTCCCTCACTGAAAGTCCGCTGACGGCTTTCCCCTCGCGGCCTTGGGCCGCGCCCATGACTCATCTGACAAGGGACCCCAGCGTGGATCGCTTGGAGCGTAACCGCCTCGAGCGCCTCGCGCAGACACTTGAGAAAGGCAAGAAGATCACGACCATGAGTTTGATAGAACTCGGATGGAACGAGCGCCTTTCCGCGCTCTTCGAACCTTATCGTTCAGGCGGATTATCCCCAGCCCGCGTCGTCGCCCAGCACCGAGGCGCGTACACGGTCGCCGGCGACATGGGGGAGCTTCGGGCCGGAGTTTCCGGCCGTTTCCGTCACGAGGCCGCCGGCCCGGCCGCATATCCTACGGTTGGCGATTGGATCGCCCTCGAACCCTCCGGCCGCCGCCGCGGCATCATTCACGCCGTCCTCGAGCGGAGCACCGCCTTCGTCCGAAAGACCGCCGGCGCCTTGACTGAGGCCCAGGTCGTCGCGACGAATATCGACACGGTGTTTCTCGTCGTGGGACTGGATGGCGACTTCAATCTGCGCCGCATTGAACGCTACCTCACCGCGGCCTGGGACAGCGGGGCATCTCCCGTGATCGTGCTGAACAAGAGCGACCTGCGGGACGATCTCGCCGGGCTGGTCGCCGAAGTGGAATCGATCGCCGCCGGCGCCCCCGTCGTCGCCGTGAGCGCCCGCGACGGGTCAAACCTCGACGCCCTGCGGGCGCATATCTCGCCCGGCGGAACGGCCGCCCTGCTCGGCTCGTCCGGCGCGGGAAAATCGACCCTCATCAACCGGCTCTTGGGCGAGGACCGCCAGGCGACCGGGCCGGTCCGCGAGTCGGACAGCCGCGGCCGGCACGTCACGTCCCGCCGTGAGCTCATCGCCCTTCCC
>DATKJS010000077.1:0-20766 GCA_035543515.1 Terriglobales bacterium
GCCTCCAGCTTCTCCTTCAGCACGGGGGCGAAGGTGAAGAACTGCTGAAGCGTCGCGCAGCCGTAGTCCTTGCAGTGGGCGCAGGTCACGACGCCCCGGCCGGAGGCGCATACTCTGATGGCGCAGGTCTCGGCGTGGGCCGTGCTCAGCCTCTTGCCCGTCGGGCAGCCGTCGCAGATGCAGGCGTCCGCGGCGACCGGCTTGCCGCCGAATTGCTGAGCCCATTTTTTCGCTGTCGCCTCGAGCCCGGCCAGGTCGTTCTTCTGGGTCGCAACGTAGGCTTCGCACTCTCCGCAATCGAGGCCGCAATAGGCTTGGATCTTGGCCATGTCTTATCCCTCCCCTGAATTCGGCACCGCGGTCATCTTATTACGGGACGGGAAATCCGGTCAAGGTGCCACGCTCTCAGGCCCGCCAGCTGACGACATATTCCGTGTCCGGAGGGAGCGGGACTAGGCGCGGGTCGGCCGTCGCCCACGCGCCGGCGAGGCCCAGCTCCTCCGCGGTCAGGGCGAAGTGGCACATGGCGATGCCGATGTCGACGCGCTGGAGGTCGGCCATCCTGAAGAGCCGCCTACGGCTGCGGTCGTATCCCTTGGTGCGTTGGAGATAGAAGTGAAGGACGGCGCCCTCGGGGTCTTTCACCACCCGCCACGGCTGCTTGTTCGAGGCCGACGGCCCCAGGCGCACCATTTCGAGGGGCTCCGCGTACTCCCCAGCCTCGTGGCGGGACAACGGCCGGTCGAAGGCGCCCAGGAAGAACAGCGGCTCCCACGGCATCCTCGTATCGGCCTTGGCGCTCCGGCGCATGAGGTTCTCGACGAGCCGGCGTTTCGCGGCCGGATTGCCGAGCGAAACGACGGCCGGAATGGATTCGCGGTCCCCGACCCGGACCGCCGCGGCGAACCGACTCTGCCTGAAGCTTCCGCCCAGCCAGCACGTCCCCAACCCGAGGTCGGTGGCCAGCAGGATGACGGTTTCCATGATGTACCCGAAATCTTCAAGGTCGCGCCCCCCGTTCTCCACGGCGCCGGCGATGAAGCCCGCGGGGCGGCTGATGGCGCCGTAGGTGCCCAATCCCTTCAGGGCGTCGGCGTCGCCCGAACCGGCCGTGATCAGCTCAAAGCGGCTCTTCGTCCCGAACGGTCCCGCGGGCCCTGAGGAGAGGAAGTCCCTCAAGAGAGCCTCGTCGGCGGGGTCGATGGGGGTTCCGGCGTACGTGCGGACGGACGTTCGCGCCCGAATGATGTCCGTAATGGGCTTGGTGAATCTCATCGGTCTCTCCTTTGAAATGCTGCCCTACGATTATAGCGGAAGCCGGGCCGAACCGATAATCCCGCCCGGGGCCGTCGCGGCATGGGTCGAAGCCTGCGGGTCCCGCCCGGAGCCCCGGACCGGACGATTGAAAAAGCGCCCGTTTTTGTTTATAAGACTATCGCCCCTCGGCCAACCAGGCGCAGACCGGCCCCGGTGAGCGGGAGAGGACGGACGTGACCTACGATTTCATCGTCATCGGCTCGGGGTTCGGCGGCAGCGTCGCCGCCCTCCGCCTGGCCGAAAAGGGCTATTCGGTCTGCGTCATCGAGAGCGGGAAGCGCTGGCGCGCCGGGGATTTCCCGGCCACGAACTGGCGGTTCTGGAAATTCCTCTGGGCCCCGGCCCTCCGCTGTTACGGCATCCAGCGGATCCAGCTTCTGAACGACGTCCTCGTCCTCGGGGGAAGCGGGGTCGGCGGCGGGAGCCTCGTCTACGCCAACACGCTCTTCGTCCCCCCTGACGTCTTTTTCGACGACCCTCAATGGAAAGAGCTGTCGCCGGACTGGAAGGCCGAACTCGCGCCTTATTACGAGACGGCCAAGAGGATGCTCGGCGTCGTGACCAACCCGCGATTCTGGCCGACGGACCGCATGCTCCGGGACTACGCCCGGGAGATCGGCCGGGAAGGCCACTTCAAGGCGACTGAAGTCGGGGTCTTTTTCGGCGCGCCGGGGGTGACCGTCCCGGATCCCTATTTCGGCGGCAATGGGCCGGCCAGGACCGGCTGTACGATGTCCGGCCACTGCATGGTCGGATGCCGCGACGGGGGCAAGAACTCGCTCGACCGCAACTACCTCTATCTCGCCGAAGGGCTCGGCGCGGAAATCGTGCCCGAGCACAAGGTCGTCGACGTGAAACCGGACGGGGACGGCGGCTATCTCGTCACGGCCCGGAGAACGACGGGGCTCGTCGGCCGGCGCGCGTCCGTCAGGCGGGCGCGGGGCGTCGTCTTCGCCGCCGGCGTCCTGGGCACGTTGGAGCTGCTGATGCGCTGCCGGGACCGCGGCTCGTTGCCCGGGCTGTCCGGCCGCCTAGGCCAGGTCGTCCGGACCAACAGCGAGGTCCTGGCCGGCGTCACCTCCCGCAGGAACCAGCAGCATTCCCTGGGGGTATCGATCACCTCGAGCGTGTTCGTCAACGACACGACCCATATCGAGCTCGTCCGCTACCCCAAGGGGTCGGACGTGATGTCCATCTTCGCCGGGCTGATGACGGACGGCGGGGGCAGGGTCCCGCGCGGGCTGAAGTTCCTCGGCAGGGTCGTCCGGCATCCCCTGCAGTTCCTGAGGATCCGCATCCCCTACAACTGGGGGCGGAACAGCGTCATCCTCCTCGTCATGCAGACGCTCGACAACTCCCTCACGGTCCTCAGGAAACGCCGCTGGTGGGCGTTCTTCCGGAAGGGGCTGGCCTCGAAGAACGGCGGCCGCCGGATCCCCACCTACATCCCGGAGGCGAACGAGGCCCTGCGCGGCATGGCCGAGCGGATGGACGCCATCCCTCAGAACGCCCTGACGGAGGTCCTGCTCGACGTCCCCATGACGGCCCACATCCTGGGCGGCTGCATCATCGGGAAGGATCGGGAGAGCGGGGTGATCGACACCCGCCACCGCGTGTTCGGCTATGAGAACATGTACGTGGCCGACGGGTCGGCCGTGCCGGCCAATCTGGGGGTCAATCCGTCCCTGACGATCACGGCCATGGCCGAGCGGGCCATGAGCTTCATCCCGCCCAAGGCGAGATAGCGGCCTGTCCGGCTATTTTGGGGCTTGGCCTTTCAGCCTGGAAGCATGGGCCTTCCGGAACTTGGCGACCTTGGGCCCGACGACCGCGCGGCAGTAGGGCTGGCCGGGGTTATTTTCGAAATAGTCCTGGTGATAGTCCTCGGCGGCGTAGAAAGCCTCGAAGGGAACGACCTCGGTCACGATGGGAGCGTCCCAGACGTGGGCGGCTTCGAGGTCCCGGATCGCGTCTTCGGCGGCCTTTCTCTGCCGCTCATTGTGATACAGGATGATCGAACGGTACTGGCGTCCCGTGTCCGGGCCCTGACGGTCGGGCGTCGTCGGGTCATGAATGGAGAAGAAGACCTCGAGGATGTCCTTGTAGGAGATGACGCTCGGGTCAAAGTTGACCTGGACCACTTCGGCATGGCCCGTCGTGCCGCTGCAGACCTGACGATAGGACGGGTTCACCGCCTCCCCTCCGGCATACCCCGACACGACCCGCTCGACCCCCTTGATGTCCCTGAAGATCGCTTCCAGGCACCAGAAGCAGCCGCCGCCGAGAGTCGCGGCTTCCCGGCCCGCGTCTTCTCTTTCCATTTGTCCCTCTGTTCCCGCAGATGGCCCATGGCCAGAATAGGCCTCGGCCGGCCCGGTGTCAACGAAGCACTCCCCCCGCTCGCCGCGGCTCTTCCCGGCCCTGGCGGACGGCCCCCGAAAAATGCTATAACGGGCCCAAGGGATGGAGGAGGTCAACATGTCCAAACGAGTCTTGATCGCCGTTCTTTTCGTCGCGCTGGCCGCCCCGTTCGCCGGGGCCCAGGTCCTAGGGCGGGGGAAGGCCGTTCCGCGCCAAAAGCCGCGACCGGCCACGGCGGTCACCGTCATCGACCTGAGGAATCTCGCCGACGAGAAGAAGCCGCCCAAACGCGGGGCTGACGCCTTCTTTTCGCCGCGGATGAAGTCCGTTTCCAGTCCGCGGGCGTCGGCCGCGGCGCTCTCCCCCCTGCAGATGAGCGAGGCTCTCCAGGGCGCCGGCATCAGCGTCGTGCCGCCCAACGTCTACGCCCGTTTCACTCCGGGCCAGCCCAGTGCCCATGTCAAGGGGTACATGTATCTCGAGTCGCCCGCGTGGGTCTATCCGGACCATGCCGAATTCAGTCTGACCGCGGAGCACGCCCCGGGCCAGGAGCGCTCCGGCGGCCCCTCGGTCGTTCTTCGGGAGCCTGGCACTTACGCCCTCGATTTCCTGGTCGAGTTCCCGAATGCGCCCAGCGGGGCGATCATTCCATGCTGCGTGATGACCGGGCCTTCGTGCCGCCAAATCAAACACTTGCGCGCGGAGGATGGGCTCCAGCACGTCATAATCATCCGGACCCTTGATCAGGCGGCCATGGGACTCGAGGACGAGAAGCGGTCGGTCGGCATCACCTGCTTCATCGAGACTTCGGCCCCGACGCCTCTTTCCTGGCTGCTGTACATGGTGGACGTCACGAAGCTCTAGCGGCCTTCGCCGCCGCCCGGGCGGCCCCCCGACCGCCCTACTTGACGAGGACCCTGTCCCCCTTGGCCGGGTCGGGCGGAAAGACGTCGCGGATGCAGAAGTCCACCCAGATCAGCGCTTCCGTGTTCGGCGCCGCGGCCAGGATCCGGTCGCCGATCTCCTTGACCGGGTCCTTCAACCTGCTCCACCAGGGCTTGTCGGCCGGGTAGCCGTACTGGAACCCGACCGCCGCCGGGGCGAACGTCCGGCCCCATTTGGCGAACTCGGCGACCATCTCGTCGGCCGACTTGAAGATCTGGCTGTCGTCGACGAACATGATGCCGTCCCGCATGGTCGGGGGCATGACGTCCTCGTGGAAGTGCTTCAGGAACATGCGATAAGAAGGATCATGGGCGCGGGCCGCCGCGAGCCACGTTCGGGCCATCGCGTCGGTCACCGGGTCGCCGCGGTCGGGGTTATTCGAGCGGTGCCACTCGATATCGACGCCGACGCCGACGACACACTTGTGCCGGCCGTAGCGGTCGAGCATCACGTGAAAGGCCTTGTCGACGGGCGCCCAGCCCGGCTCGGTCTGCAGCCAGACGCGGTAGCCGAGCTTGTCGAAAAGCTGCAGCACCGGCTCGCTGATGTCCTCGGGCATGCCCATGATGAGCGGGTCGCCGCCCGGCGGGACCGGGAAGGACATCTCGGTGCCGCGGCCCTTCAGCCGGCTGACGATCCAGATGGCTTCCGGCCTCGCCCCGGGGAATTTCGAGGCGATCTCGATCCCCGTGCGCGCCCAGTAGCCCGGGCCGGGGTCGTTCGGCCGGCCATAGGTCGAGCTGCGGATGCCCGCGCCCCGGAGCCGATCCGTCCTCGCGGCCCCGGCGAGCAGGCCGATCGCCGCCGCCATGATCACGGCCAATCCGCCAGCTGCTGTCCACGAGGCCGTACGACGGTTCGCTTGCACGATGGTCATGTCGGCTGTCCTCCGGTCCGATGGATCATTGGGCCGGCGGGGTGACGTTCGGAATGGATCATGCCGGCCGGAGGCCCATGGTATTCCGGGAGCGCGGGTGTGTCAAGGAAGGGAGCGTCAGGCCGCGAGCTCATCCCCGGCGCGAGAAGCATGCCCCCCGAAGGGCAGGGCTGCGCCGCTTGGTCCGGGCCTCAATCGGCCCGCGGCGTCCGGGCTAGGGGCATGGTCAGGCAATGGGGCCCGCCCATGAAATCCGCCAGGTATTTCCCCTCGAAGGTCAGGACCTTGACCCCCCGCTTCTTCAGGGCGTCGTTGGTAAGGGAATTATGGGCGTAGGCGACGATCTTGCCAGGCCCTAGCTGGACGACGTTCGCCCCCTGCAGGCTTAGCTCGTAGAGGACCCGGTCGTCGATGTAGCGGTCTTCCTCGAGACTCCCCCGGTCTCCGCCGACCGGAATGATCTCGTAGCCTTGCTCGAGGAGATAATCTCCGAGCTTCTGTCCCAACTCCCGGGCTTCGCCGGTCCCGGCGGCAAACAGGGTGACCCAGCCGACCTTGGGGACGGCGCCGATAGCCGTCATCAGGGACACCGGCAGGTCGACCTCCCCCTTCGCGAGCGGCGGAGAAGAGCGGTCCTGGACGGCCTGGAAGTACTTCGCCACGGGATTCGCGGCGGCGTATTCCTTGAAGAAGAGGTAGGGAACGGTCAGGACCTTCTTCCTGTCGACAAAGTTGAAGACCGTATCCAGGTGCATGATCTCGAAGTTCGCCCCGGACGAGCTCTCGACCGGAGGCATGGCGACGCCGACGACGTCCAGGCACAGCTTCCGAGCGATCTTGGCGGCCGCCTCGCGGTCGCTGAAGTTCCCGATCCCCATCAGGAGGGTCCGCTCGTCCTTGACGATGATGTCCCCTCCCTCGCACCGGACACCCTCGGCTTCCGCGTCGAAAACGACGGGAAACCCCGCGAGCTCCTTTGCGTACTGAAAGAGGAACTTCCCCACGAGGTGCTCGTGCCTCCTCCACCTCGACCGGCTGTTGGTAATGATGACGCCACGGGGCGTCGAAACAGCGAAATCCCGGGTGAAGCAAAAGGCCCCGCTCGTCGGGAGGAGGGGAGCGAGGGCTCCCTTTTCATCATAACGGAAGAAGAAGCCGGGGTCGCGGCCGAGCACGGCCGCGGCCGTGACCCGGGAGAGTTCGCCCTTGAGCCGGGGGAATTCGTCGGGAAACATGCCGGCCAAGGCGCTTTCAAGCTTCCCCGCCCTGCGGGCGTTGGCGAGGGCGTCCTCAAGGAGGTCGGCCAGGTTGAGGGCGCGGACGCCGTGCTTCTTGAGGAGGTCCGAGAAGGCCTTATGCTGGCGGGCCATGCCGTCCCAATAGCCCAAAGACACCATGGGCGTATCCGCATAGAGGCTATAGATTTCCTTGCGCTCCTCCCTGTCCGGGGACAGGACGATGACGGACCGGAGAGGGTCGACGTCGGAGAAGACGCGGGCCGGCTTGTCCCCGGGACCGGCGCCGAGCACTCTCGCAACGGCCAGGGAAAAAAAGAGCCCACCGAGCGCCAAGACCGGGAGTTTTCGGACCATCATGCCCTTCCGTCGCTATGCGGATCGATCGGGGATCGCGTTCTCCCTTCGCCTCGCGTGGGGCATGATAGTCCCCGCCGCGGCCGGGTGTCAACCGGATGACGCGATCCGGGAGGATCTCGTTCAGCCCGCCGCGTTTTAGGGCCATAGCTGCCTCTGCACGGAGTTCTTGTCATATAGTCGGCATGATTCTCGGACATAGACTCGGCGTGGAATTCCCGCGAATCGCCGTTGGGAGCGGTGGAATACGGCAACACGAAAGAGGAAGGTCCTGTGAATCGCGGGGGGATGGTCCAGGCCGATGTCGTCCTGGTCATGCTGGTCCCTCATTTCGGCGTCAGGGGCCTCAAGCCCAAGGTTGAAGCGTCCGCCTCAAGATCCCTGGGGATGGATGTCCGCATCCGCGGCCCGGGAGCGCCTCGGCATGGCCTAAGCGTCCGCTCTTCTATTTTATGGGTCTGGACTTGTACTTCTCGTACAGATCCTCCCAGTAGTTTTTCATGTCGGTATGGCGCCCGGCGATGAACAGATGCTTGACCTCGGACCTGGGGTCGAGCGGGTCGCCGGTGGTGATGAACAGGTCCGCGTCCTTTCCGACCTCCAGGCTGCCCATCCGGTTGTCAACGCCGAAGACCTTGGCCGGGTTGATGGTCAGGGCCTTGAGGGCCTCCTCGTGGCTCAAGCCGTAGGCCACGGCACGGGCCGCATGATAGGGCAGGTCCTTGCCCGCGCCCGGGTCGTCGCCGGACGAGAAGCAGATCATGATGCCGGCCTTGGCCATCTCCGAAACGTTGCGCCACGGAGCGTCATAGCCGTCCTCCGGGTCCGAGGGCCCGACGTACAGCGAATCGACGATGACCGGGATCCCGGATTTCTTGATCTTGTCGGCGACCTTGAAGCCCTGTCCGCAGCCGCGGAAAATGGCCTTCAATTTCTCTTCCTGGACGAACTTGATGGCCAGCTCGATATCCTTGCTCTTTTCCACGGAGATGATGACCGGCAGACGGCCGTCCAGGACCGGAGCCAGGGCCTCGTACTTGGGGTTGGTCTCGGGCGGACTCAGCTTGGGGTCGGCCGCTGCGTCTTTCTTCAGTCGGAGATATCGCCGCGCTTCCTTGAGATAGTCCTTGATCTTGTCCACGAGCTTTGAGGTGACGTCGACTTTGCTCTCCTGCTGCTGCCCGCCGCCCTCTCCTCCCGCCGGACGGGGCGTCATGGGAAAATTGATCAGGGAGGCGGCCGCCTCGCTGACGGCCATCTCCTGGACGGTCCAGCCGTCCATCCGAAGCAGGGCCGATATCCCCGGGAAGGTACCGCCCGAGGGGGCGACGAGCGCCGCGGTCGTGCCGTTGACCCGGCTCGTCCCGAAATGGACCGAGGCGGGATTGACGGCCCAAACCGCCCGCATTTCGGGGTTTTCCTTGCCCATCTCCCGGACATCGACCGTGCTGGGAATGGCGCTGATCTCGGCCAAGCCGAAATGGGAGTAGGCGTCGATGAATCCGGGGTAGACGAACTGGCCCGCGGCGTCGATGACCAGGGCGCCTTCGGGGGCGGTCAGGCTCTTGCCGAGCCCGGCGATCTTGCCGTCCTGAATGAGGAGCTGGCCCTGGTCGATCTTTTCTCCGACGACGGGCATGATCGTCGCGTTCTTGATCAGGATGGCCCGGGGGGCGTCCCCGCCCTGAGGCCCGGCCAGAAGCGCGGCGGCCGACACGGCCGTCAGGACGATAGGGATGATGGTCTTTTTCATGGCTGTCCCCTTCTCAGTCTTCCTTGTCCTTGGGTTTGGGAGCCTCGGCCGCCTTCTTCTTGGCTTCCTCGGCCTTCTGCCGGTCCTCGAGATACTTGGCCCGGTCGAAGTAGACCTTGCCGTCGACGAGGGTCATCTGGCAGACGGCGTAAGGGTCGAGCGGATGGCGGTTGAAGACGGCGATGTCCGCATCCTTGCCGACCTCGAGCGTCCCGGTGTATTTATCGACGCCGTCGATGATGGCCGGGTTGAGAGTGATCGTCTTCAGCGCTTCGAGCTCGGTCAGCCCGCCGAAGCGGACGGCCTTGCACGCGTCGAAGAACAGGCGCCGCATGCGCTCGGCGTCATCGGAGTTGAGGGCCACCAGGACCCCTCTCTTGATCATCAGGGCCGCGGACTGGGGCATGGTCTGGTACGCTTCCCATTTATAGGCCCAGAAGTCCTCAAAGGTGCTGACGGCCACGTGGTTCGCCGCGAGCTCGTTGGTGATGCGGTAGCCCTCCAGGCCGTGCTCGAAACAGGCCAGCTTGACGCCGTATTCTTTGCAGAGGCGGATGATCGAAGCCATCTCTTCGCCCTGGTAGGCGTGGCAGCGCACCCAGTACTTGCCGCGCAGGATGTCGGCCACGACCTCCAGCCGATAGTTCTTTCTTGGCGGAAGAGGCAGGGCCGCGTCCTTCTTCCCCGCGGCCGCCTTGACCTTCTGGTCATAGGCCTGCCACTGCCTCATGTAGTCCTTGGCCTGTTCGAACTCATCCCGGATCGAAGCTTCGACGCCCATGCGGCTCCTCGGATACCGCGGCTTGCCGGCCCCGGAGAAATTGGACTGCTTGGGGTTTTCGCCAAGGGCCCACTTGACCGTCCGGGGCGCGCCCTTGAAGATCATGTCCTCGGCCTTGGCGCCCCACTTCAGCTTCAAAACGATGCCGCGGCCGCCGATGGGGTTGGCCGAACCATGCATCGTGTGGATGCTGGTCACCCCCCCGGTCAGGGCATAATAAATGTTGATGTCCTCGGGGTTGAGGACGTCCAGGATATCGACTTCGGGGGTCAGGAGATCGCCCGACTCGTTGACGTTCCCCTCGATGGCGATATGGGAATGGGAATCGATGATGCCGGGCATGACCCACTGACCTTTGAGGTCGATGACCTCGGTGTCCGGACCGGCCGCCAGGCCCTTGCCCAGCTTGGCGATCCTGGTCCCGACGATGAGGACATCGCCGTCGAAATCATCCCCGCCGACGGGGAGGACATGGCCGTTCTTGAGGAGGAGTTTTTTCTCCGTCGGAGGGGCGGCGCTCAAGCCCGTCCCCGCCGCCAAGGACAGCCCGGTCAGGATGATCATGAGGATGTTCTTTTTCATATCTTCCTCCACGCCCTCAGGAAGGGATCCGTTTGGCGGTGAACTCGGACGAGCCCTGCGTCCCCTGGACGACCGTGCCGCGCATCGAATCGCCGGTCACCGTGGCCGAGAAGTAAAGGTCGATGTCCTGGCCGCCCGCGGAGATGTTCATCTCAAAATAGAGTTCGTTGGCCGAGACGCTGCCGCCGGTGAAATCGAAGATGCCGAAGGGCGTCGTCAATTTCCCGGAGAGGGCGCCTTCCTCCTGGGTCAGGTCGAGGGTCGTCTTCAGTCCCGCCTCGGGGATGTTCAGTTCCCAGCGGCCGGAAACATTGACCGTCGGCTTTTCGCCTTCCTTGCCCTTGGTCTCCTTGAACTCGAACTTCCGGCCGTCGGCGAAGACCATCTTGACCTTGGGCTCCTTGGCCAGGGCCTCGCCCTCGACCAGGACCAGGTTGGCCATCTTGCCGGGCTCGACCGTGCCCAGGGCCTTGTCCAGCCCCAGGAAAGCCGCCGGAGTGACGGTCAGGGCTTCCAGGGCCTTGTCCCGCGGCAAGCCGGCCTCGATCGCCTTTTGGACCCCTTCCATGAAACTCTTGGGGTCGTCGGCGCCTA
Source organism: Terriglobales bacterium (assembly GCA_035543515.1). Taxonomy (GTDB): domain Bacteria; phylum Acidobacteriota; class Aminicenantia; order Aminicenantales; family Saccharicenantaceae; genus DATKJS01. The sequence continues at coordinate 10,803 of DATKJS010000077.1, forward strand.
GCGAGGAGAAGGCGAAAGGAAGGCCCGCTTCGGCCAGCCTGGCCGGGTTCTTGGGGTAGAGGTCCTTTTCCGCTTTCTCCTTCTCGGTCTTCCCCATCTGCGAACGAAGGCTTGTCGGGGGGGCTTTGAAGGCGACCGTGCACAGGATCCGGGCTTTGGCCTTCGTGAGCTCCGGAATGACCATCTGGGCTTCGCTGCCCAGGTCGCAAATGAGATAGTCCAGCTTGAGCTCCGCCGCCAGTTCGAGCGAGCGGCGGATATCGTGCTGGTTGTTGCAGAAGAACACCACGGGCTTCTTGCCTTGCGCGTAGTCGACGAGATTGTCGTCGCGGCTGCTGTAATCGGGCCGGCTGAGCCCCTTGAGCTCTTTCTTCCAGCGGGAGGCATGGAGCGCATAGTGGGAGACGTCGGCGAATTCCTGGCGGAAAAGGGCCACGACGCCCATCAGCGAATTGGGATAGACCATGAACGAGGCGGGCGCGTAGCCGAGTCCGAGCCAGGTGTCCTTGACGACGAGGGCCTTATTCTTGTCCTCGGAGCTCAGGCAGAAGAACGAAGCCTGCCCGGTGAAGATGCCCTTCGCCGGAACGACTTGGGCGGCCAGGAGTCCGAGCTTATGGTATTTCTCCAAAGTCGATTTGCCCAAGGTCACGTAATCGAAGGCTCTGAGCTCGGGAGTCAGGCCGCGGTCCTTGTCCGTGAACTCGCCCGAGTAGAACTTGGCGATGTCGAACTTTTCCTCCGGCAGCTTCAGAAGCGACTGGCCCAGGGCATCGATGAGCCCCGGATGGACCGCGAGCTTGCTGCCGTCGATGACTTCTGCGTCGGCCGGGATGGCGGCGGCCGGACCGACCGCCTCGATGAGACCGTCACGAATGACGATCGTCGTCTTGGCCGCGGCGGGCGCGCTCGATTGGACGAGACGGCAGTCCTTGATGGCCCATACCCGGTGCAGGGCCTCGTCCGAGCCGAGGCGTGCGGCTGCCGCCAGGAAAAGGCCCAGGGCGAGGAGCGCCGGGCCTGCTCTCAAGATCCTCTTGGACATTGGACCTCCATGGAGGAAAAGGATGGGATGGAGAAGCGAAACTGATGGAATGACAAGGCCTGGACATTGTCTTAGTATCATACGGAAACATGGCCGGGAAAGTTCCGGCTTCAGAGCACGTCTCCGTCAGCGGACGGCGTTCGACCAGCCGTCGATGTGGAGGCGTTCGTCGAGCTTCTCGGGCGTCTGCCTCTCCGGCTCCGCTATCGGGAAGCCGAAGGGAATGACGGCGGCCACCTGGTATTCCGGGGGGACCCCCAGGACGTCCTTCAGCCCCGCTTCGAGCGCGCGCCGCGACCAAGGGAACGGAGCGCGGGCCGGTCACCGGCCTGGCGCGGGGATGGCCGGAAGTTCGAAGAAGAAGCGGGAACATCTGCCCTTTTCGCTCACGATCTGCAGCCGGCCGCCGTGCAGGGCCAGGAGCTCGTTCGAGATCCTGAGGCCAAAGCCAAAACCCTCTGCCGCCGCCGGCGGGTCAAGCCGGACGGGCTGCCGGCGGTCAGGGTCGCTTGATGGGCGCTTTGATCGCCACCTTCGGCGGGAAGTTGACCTTCGCCGGATGGAGCTTTTTTTCGTCGATGGTCAGCGTCGCCTGGTTATTGTCCTTCCGGCACTCGGCGAGGGCCGTCGTGACCGAGAGCGCATAAGTCGTCTTCTGGTTATGCGGGAACGTTTCGACCCAGTGGAGGGTCCGTCGGGTGCCGGGACCGAGGAGGAGCTCGATCTCGTCTCTCGCATAGATGGCCTCCCCGTTCCTGACCAGCTCGACGTGATAGGACGTCGCGCGGGAAATCGCCAGCGTCCCGATGTTGGACAGAGTCGCTTCAAGGGCGACCGTGTCCTTGGGGAATTCGACCGACTTGTCCCCGACCTGGGTGCTGAGCAGCCTGGCGGTGAAGGAGACAACGGCGACGTCCGCGCACGGCTGCTTCAGGGCCGGCGATCTCTGGCCTTGCGCGGGGCTGACGACCTTCGTCTGTCCCATGAGGGCGAACGCCCCGCCCAGCAAGAAGGCGACGGCAAGCAAGGTCCGCTCCTTGTTTCTTTTCATAAAGCCCCCTTCAATCAAGATGAGATGTCATGGCTCGACCACTGGAGAGGCAGACCCTGCGCGACTTTCAGGTCTTATCCCGCCTCCCCATTTCAAGGTGAGAATAATCCCGCGAGCGGAAGATATCAAGCCCCCCGCACCCGGGCCGCCGGATATCCCTCCCTTATCGCCCCGCCCTCCGGGACCCCGGACGGCGGACGCGGACATCTGCCGGATCGACGCCCCGGTCATCGGACGGGCGCTCTGAAGCGCGTCGGCTGGAGCGCCCCATCGATGCCGCTGGTTCGACCAGGCGGGCCGGAGGCGGATTCGCGGCCACCCCCGCGTTTACCGCAGGAGTTCGGTGACCTCCAAGCTGTAGAATCTCCACCATGCCAACGTCGGGGCGTTGGCGGCCGGCCGGAGCCAGAGGTGAAGGTCCGTCGCGTCTTCGACGACGGCGAGGACGTGACCGGAATCCAGCGATGACGTCTGCAGGCTGTGCTCGGCGTTCCCGAACTCGAACGCGGCGTTCTCGATGGAAGCCGCCAGCGCGAAGTCGAACAGGTAGCGGCGGCCGGGATTCATGACGATGTTAATAATCATCAAGGGACCCACGCGATAGGGCGGCTCCCAGACTGCGACGCTGTTGTCCACGCCAGGGGAGAAGGCGGCGCCCGACCCCATGACGACCCAGGCATCGTCGAAATGCAGCTGGCCGTGCGGGTCCTGGGGCTGCGACACGGTCAGCCGGGAGTAAATGCTGGGAGCCACGACAAAGGACTTCGTGCGGGGGGGCGCCCCCTCCCTAAGGAGGGCGTTCTTTTCCGCGGCGCTCAACGGCCTCGGGACAGCATGCTGAGGCAGGGGCCTGGCAAGGGCGATGGGCCGGGCGAAATCGGCGCCCCGGAGGACGACGAGGCCCGTCCTCAGCCTCGGCCGGCCTCGCGAGGCTTGCCCCGCCTCCCCCAGAATCGCCCCGGCGGCGACGAGACCGCACGCCACCAACAAGGAGACGAGCGGTCCGGACTTGCGTATAGAGTCGATCATGCGAACACCTCCCGTCGATCTTCCGCTATTTCGCCGTCGCCTCTTTTGAGCCGACGATCCCAATGGCCGATCCCGAATAGTCGCTCAGGACCGCGATGTAGTTGAAGTTGTTCGTCGCATAGTAGCCCGGCCTGTTCATGTCCGAGAAGGTGAACGTACGGGTGGCGTGGGCGTCGACGCTGATGACGACCCACTCGGTCAGCTTCGGCTCGGGGAACTTGGACAGGTCGAGGTGGAGGTGCTCGACCTTCTGGGCCGAGCTGTTCGAGACCTTGATCTCGATATCGGCGCCCACGCTGGTGTTGCCGGCCTTCACGATCGTGGCCGTCATCGATTCGATGCGGGCCGCGCTCGTCCTCGGGAAACCCTGGTGGAGCTGGGCCTCGGTGATCTGGCGGTCCACGCGGTCGTTATTGGAGTTGGTGTCCGCCGGGTTCTTCAAGGGAGTCTGGCTCGATGTGAACAAGCCCGCCGGGTCCACGCCGATGATGGCCCGGTACATCGGAATATCGACGTCCGTGAACTGGGTATTGTGAATGAACCTGTCGTAGAGGGTGAAGGTGCACTCCCCGCCGACAGGGTAGTCCGTGACGTAGCTCCTGATCGGCTCCCAGTACCGAAGGATGTCGATCCTGGAGGCCTTCATCGAGATATTGCCCAGGTTCTTCACATGGGCGGTCAAGCGGACCGTGTCCTCGCGCCCCGCGTTGACCAAGTCGACGGCGAGCGATGCGATCCCCAGGTCGCCGACCTCCTTGGGTTTGATGACGATGTTATCGGAGATCGGGCTGTCCTTCCCGTCCGCCGTCACTATCTTCACCATGAGCACCTTGTTCGGCGCGGTCCCGGTGAGCCCCGGAAAATCGGGCACGATGGCTTCGACCAGGGTGTTCGTCCAGGACTTGACCTGCATGTCCCAGGTCGCTCCGCCGACCTGAACCGCCAATCCCCGGGCGTCGTGGCCCCAGTGCACCGGTCCATCGGTGAACTGGGCCTTGCCGGTTTGCGCGCCGAAACCGTTGCCGGCGATCCGGATCACGTCACCCGGATGCACCGCTGTCGGGCTCACGGAGGAGAGCCGGAGCCCGATCGCCGTGATCCCCGCCGGCGCCCGCACCGCCACGGGACGGTTCTGCTTCACCTGTGACCCCAGCCCCGCTCCGGCCGCAAAAATGGCCAAAACCCAGCCGGCCGGCTTTTTCATTGGACTCACCTCTCCCTTTCAACGTGAGGATAGCCAGGCCTCCGGCCGAAGTCAAGGGCGCACGGCCGGGCCGCTCGTGACGATCAGCCCCGAAGGCAAGATCACCGGCGTCAACGAAGCCACGGTCAAAGCCTCCGGAGTCCCTCGCGACAAGCTCGTCGGTACGGACTTTTCCGATTACTTGACGGAGCCCGAATTGGCGCGCAAAGGCTACGACCAGGTTTTTTCCGAAGGCTGTGTCACCGACTATCCCCTCACCATCCGGCGCCAGGATGGCCATCTCACGCCCGTTTTGTACAATGCCTCGCTTTATCGGGACGCCAGAGGCTGTCTGACGTCAGCGGGTCGGAGGGATGCGGTATCTATGGACCTTCATCCAGACCGGCGCGTGGCTAAGCCGCAGCCGAAAGCCGCCTCCGGCCCTGAAAAAAGCGCGCGGTGAGAGCCCCGAAGATCGCTCCGGCAACGTGAGCGACGTAAGCCACTCCGCCTGTCTGCGTCGTTGCGACAGACCCCACATTAACGAGCTGCGTAAGAAACCAGAACACGATCAAGAGCGCTGCCGGGATGAAAGTGACCTCCACGTACATAAAGATGATGAGAAGAGACCGAATTTGATCGCGAGGATAGGTCACGAGGAATGCCCCCATGACGGCAGCGATCGCCCCGCTCGCGCCCAGGTTTGGAACTGTGGAGCTGGGGCTAACCGCGATCTGGGCCAGCATGGCCACCGACCCGCCGAGGAGGTAAAATAGCAGATACCGAACGCGATTCATGGAGTCTTCGACCTCGGGGCCAAACGCCCAGAGGAAAACCATGTTTCCCAGTAGGTGGGACCAGCTGCCGTGCAAGAACATGGCCGTCAGGATGGTGATCCAACGATGGCCTGCAACGATGGTGGCAGGGACGACCGCCCACTTGAGCACGAATGGATCGCCACGGGCCAATTCGAGTCCAAAGGCGATGAAGTTCGCGAGGATGATGCAAGCCGTGACGACGGGCGGATGCGCCAGGCGTCGCGAGGCATCGGAGAGCGGGATGAACCCCGTCACCCTATCTTCCTCCCTCCATGCCCCGCGGTCCGGACCCGGCCGGACGCGGCGTCACCGATTCTCGCTCGACCTGAGATCGCCGGCCTCGGACCCATGATCTGCTCACTTGCAAGCGAGAGCATATCTCGGCCGCGGGCAAGAGTCAAGAACCCGAGGTCCGGCGGTCCGGAGCCGCGGCGGGCGGGGGCGGTCCGTGCGGGGCCGGGCTTCGTTGACCGTCAGGGTCCGGCCCTTGAGGTCCTTGCCGTTAAGGCCCGAGATGGCCTTGTCGGCCTCTTCCTTGTTCGGCATCTCGACGAAGCCGAACCCGCGCGACTCACCGGAGAACTTGTCCTTGATGATCGCGGCGCTCTGAACCGCCCCGAAGGCCTCAAAAGCTTCTTTGAGGTCCTGCTCGGTGGCGGTCCGGGAAATGTTACCCACGTAGATGTTCATCTACCTCTCCTTAATTCAATGTGCCCTTGCCCTGGACATGGGCCCCTTGAGGCCCATGCCCGCCTGCCGAATTAAAGGAGAGGAGTCTCGCCGACCGAGTACCGATCCGGGGCCCGCGCCCCCTTCCTTAATTCGAACCTTGCCGCCGGCCGGTCGCCACGGGCGGCACCTCCGGCCGGCCATATCCCCTCCGCGCGCTCCCCGGAGGGAACGCCCGGCGCGGGATAAAAAAAAACCCGGCAACGACCTACTCTCCCACCAAGCTGCCCTGGCAGTACCATCGGCACGGGCGGGCTTAACTTCCGTGTTCGGAATGGGAACGGGTGTTTCCCCGCCGTTATGGTCACCGGGATTAGTCACATGATGAAAAAACAAGCGCTTCTTTTGTCTTGATAAACCCTATGGTCAAGCCTCACGGTCTATTAGTACTGGTTAGCTCAATGCATCACTGCACTTACACACCCAGCCTATCAAACAGGTCGTCTGCCTGTGACCTTTAGCCCTTGCGGGAGGGAGATCTTATCTTGAGGCGTGCTTCCCGCTTATATGCTTTCAGCGGTTATCACTTCCGAACGTAGCTACCCGGCGCTGCGCCTGGCGGCACAACCGGTACACCAGAGGTTCGTTCACCCAGGTCCTTTCGTACTATGGGCAACCCCCCTCAAATCTCCTGCGCCTACCGTGGATAGGGACCGAACTGTCTCGCGACGTTCTAAACCCAGCTCACGTACCGCTTTAACCGGCGAACAGCCGGACCCTTGGGACCCGCTTCAGCCCCAGGATGCGATGAGCCGACATCGAGGTGCCAAACAGTCTCGTCGATGTGAGCTCTTGGAGACTATTAGCCTGTTATCCCCGGCGTACCTTTTATCCGTTGAGCGATGGCCCTTCCATGCAGGACCACCGGATCACTAAGCCCTGGTTTCCCATCTGCTCGACCCGTCGGTCTCACAGTCAAGCTCCCTTATGCCTTTGCACTCTACGGTTGATTTCCAAACAACCTGAGGGAACCTTAGGGCGCCTCCGTTACATTTTGGGAGGCGACCGCCCCAGTCAAACTACCCGCCTAACACTGTCCCTCTCCCCGATCAGGGGAGGAGGTTAGAATCTCAGACCATGAAGAGTGGTATTTCACCGTTGGCTCCACCCGTCCCGGAGGACGAGCTTCAAAGCCTCCCACCTATCCTACGCATCATGGACCGAAATCCAATGCTAGGTTGCAGTTAAGGTGCCGGGGTCTTTCCGTCCAGCGGCAGGTAACCGGCGTCTTCACCGGTACCACAATTTCGCCGAGCCCCTCTTTGAGACAGCGCTCAAGTCGTTACGCCTTTCGTGCGGGTCGGAACTTACCCGACAAGGAATTTCGCTACCTTAGGACCGTTATAGTTACGGCCGCCGTTTACTGGGGCTTCGGTTCACAGCTTCGCCTTGCGGCTAACCGCTCCCCTTAACCTTCCAGCACCGGGCAGGCGTCAGACCCTATACATCGATTTTATGTCTTTGCAGAGTCCTGTGTTTTTATTAAACAGTCGCTAGAGCCATTTCTCTGCGGCCTCCTCGGGCTCCGCCTGTACGGCTTCACCCTACTGAGGCGCCCCTTTTCCCTAAGTTACGGGGCTAACTTGCCTAGTTCCTAAAAGAGGGCTCACTCGTGCGCCTTAGGATACTCTCCTTATCTACCTGTGTCGGTTTACGGTACGGTCACCCGAACGACTCCTTAGAGGATTTTCTCGGCAGCGTGGAATCGACAAGTTCGGAAGCCCGAAGGCGACCTTCCCCGCCGTGCTCGGGGTTAAGAGCCGCCGGATTTGCCTAGCAGCTCCCCCTACCTGGCGGCCGCACATTTCCAATCGTGCGTATGCCTATCCTCCTGCGTCTCCCCATCGTGATAACGTCCCTCGGGTGGTGCAGGAATGTTGACCTGCTCTCCATCGGCTACGCCTTTCGGCCTCGCCTTAGGGACCGACTAACCCTGGGCGGACTGACCTTCCCCAGGAAACCTTAGATTTTCGGCGTTGAGGGTTTCTACCCCAATTATCGCTACTCATGCCGGCAGGGTCTCTTCTCAGTCGTCCACCACCCCTTGCGAGGCGGCTTCGCCCGAGTGAGAATGCTCTCCTACCAAGGGCAAGATCCGAAGATCTCGCCATTCCGTAGCTTCGGTAACAGGCTTGAGCCCCGTTACATTGTCGGCGCAAGAACGCTTGACCAGTGAGCTGTTACGCTTTCTTTAAATGATGGCTGCTTCTAAGCCAACATCCTGGTTGTCTGAGTATCCTCACATCCTTGCCCACTTAGCCTGCATTTAGGGACCTTAGCTGACGGTCTGGGCTGTTTCCCTTTTGACCACGGACCTTAGTGCTCGCAGTCTGACTCCCGCACATTGCTCATGGGAATTCGGAGTTTGGTTGGATTTGGTAGAACTTTCGAACCCCTAGGCCATCCAGTGCTCTACCGCCCATGGCATTCATGCGAGGCTAGCCCTAAAGCTATTTCGGAGAGAACGAGCTATTCCTGAGTTTGATTAGCCTTTCACCCCTACCCTCAGCTCATCCAAGCCGTTTTCAACCGACACTGGTTCGGACCTCCCTCAGGTGTTACCCTGAGTTCATCCTGGCCAAGGGTAGATCACTCAGCTTCGCGTATATTCGGCGCGACTCGACGCCCTATTCAGACTCGCTTTCGCTACGGCTTCGCTTGTTGACAAGCTTAACCTTGCCGCGCAGAATAACTAGCCGGCTCATTAAGCAAAAGGCACCCCGTCACCCCCTTGCGGAGGCTCCGAGTGCTTGTAAGCATGCAGTTTCAGGTACTGTTTCACTCCCCTAACAGGGGTTCTTTTCACCTTTCCCTCACGGTACTTGTTCACTATCGGTCGCAGATGAGTATTGAGCCTTGGAAGATGGTCCTCCCGAATTCCCACAGGGTTTCTCGTGTCCCGTGGTACTTGGGTGTCCGACGAAGAGGGGCGGTCTTTTCGCCTACAGGACTGTCACCTTCTGTGGTTACCCTTCCCATAGTATTCGGCTAAGATCGCCTTTTGTAACTCTTTGGCCCCTTTGTGCCGGAGCCGTGCCGGATCCCACGACCCCGCCGACACAACGCGCACAAGCTTACATGTCGACGGTTTGGGCTGTTCCCCGTTCGCTCGCCGCTACTGGGGGAATCGCGGTTGCTTTCTTTTCCTCTAGGTACTGAGATGGTTCACTTCCCTAGGTTCGCTTCCTCACCCTATGGATTCAGGTGAGGATGTCCTGGCTTCACCAAGACGGGTTTCCCCATTCGGAAATCCCCGGATCAAAGTCTGTTGAGCGACTCCCCGGGGCTTATCGCAGCTGGCCGCGTCCTTCGTCGCCTTCCTGCGCCTAGGCATCCCCTGCATGCTCTTAGTAGCTTGACCATAAGGTTTAGTCAAGACAAAAAAAATTGCCGCTTGTTCAATTGTCAAAGATCCGAAAAAATCTATCGAGTCCCCAAGACCTGGGGTGTCTCTTCTTCGTTCAAGGACCCTTCGCTCGGGAAGATGGTGGAGCTGGCCGGGATCGAACCGGCGACCTCCGGCTTGCAAAACCGGCGCTCTCCCGATTGAGCTACAGCCCCCTATCGACGGAAAGCCTCGTGCCGGCCCCTCGGTGGTTCGCTCCACTCGCTCACTTGAGAAACATGGTGGGCCTAAGTGGATTTGAACCACTGACCTCACGCTTATCAGGCGGGCGCTCTAACCAACTGAGCTATAGGCCCATCCAAAGCGAAAAAAAAAGACAAAAAGCGGAGCGACCGCGGCATCATCCCTCATTGCGATCCTTTGAAAGGAGGTGATCCAGCCGCACGTTCCCGTACGGCTACCTTGTTACGACTTCACCCCAATCACCGACCATACCTTAGGCACCTGCCTCCTTGCGGTTAGCACAGTGACTTCGGGTACGACCAGCTTTCGTGATGTGACGGGCGGTGTGTACAAGGCCCGAGAACGTATTCACCGCGGCGTAGCTGATCCGCGATTACTAGCGATTCCGCCTTCATGCAGGCGGGTTGCAGCCTGCAATCTGAACTGAGAACGGTTTTAGGGATTAGCTCCACCTTGCGGTCTTGCATCCCTCTGTACCGCCCATTGTAGCACGTGTGTAGCCCTGGACATAAAGGCCATG
>DATKJS010000078.1:0-23778 GCA_035543515.1 Terriglobales bacterium
GATTGGAGAGCGAAGACAAAGAGCCTGACGGGGAATCAGACCTCGATTGTTTCGGCGCGAGATATTATGACAGGAGCCAGTATAGGTTTATTTCGGTGGATCCGATTATTAGTACTATAGGATCACTCCATAATCCGTAAATGATGAATTTGTATAGCTTTTGCATAAACAACTCAACGTCTAATATGGATCCAGATGGGAGAGGAGTCATTCCCGTCCAGTTGCCCGGCGTGAATGGCACTACGCTCACATCCTGGCCTGATGCGCGATTCGCGCAACGAGTAGAAGCTTTCATCGCGTTTTGCAAGGATATCGGCATTGAAGTTGAAGTAACTTCCGCTTATAGATCTCAAAAAGATCAGGACACTCTAGTAGCAATGGGTCTCACAAAAGCAAAGACCAGTCTGCATTCTGCCGGATGGGCAATCGACATAAATTGGAACGCGTTTGGGTCTAATGAACTCGTTGAGATATCGGTGATTACTGCGGCAGCCATAAATGGGATAGATTGGGGGGGATATTTTCGAGATCCTGACGTTGTACACTTTTATGCCGAACCCCAAGAAGATCGGGCAACCCTCATTAAATGCGCAATCGCTACGATTGAGACTTATAATGCTTTCGGCGTGGGAGGCCTGTCTGACCGCGAGCTATATATGCTATATGGAGTATTCACAGCAGATGCGGCCTACAGAGCCATCGCCGCCGCTATGGACTTGCTAAAGAATTGAGTGCTTTATTCCATAACGTGAATGGGGGCTAGAGTTGGGCTTTATAAGTGAACTGCTGAGAATGGAGCTTTGAGGAGGGCGAAATGGTTAAGACGATAGTGAAACAAATAGGATTGATAATACTACTTTGTGCTTTTACCACGGCTGGGACAGCTGCGGATACCGAGAAGTTCGCGGTCGCGGCGATCCACGCCCACCTCTACCATGAGTCAACGGGCGAAATCAATTCGACGGACTTACTTGACGGCAAAGACCATGCGTTGTGGAATACCATAATTGGCGAGGGTGAGGCGCGTAAGCCCTCAAGTACAATTTTGGTGCTAGTTGATCTGGTGGGGCCATCGTTTTTGAATGCCCATGGTGCGCTTCTGCTGAAAGTGTCCGACGGCGAAAAGACGCTGCTAGAAAAAACACTCTCGCTTTGTGATTGGTTCAATACGGGCAATAAGTTAGTATTACCATTCCTGGTATATGGAACCGGATGCAAAAAGCTCGAGATCACGGCGACGCTACAGGGTTTGCCCAACGCACAGGTGAAGACGCCTACGCTTAAGAAGTTGGTGCTTTTTGAATGCGGCGAGTGAGTTTTGAGATTTGGATTGCCAGGCCGCTCAAAGTACACTACAAACGTGTCCTGCCGGAGATATACGTCGCAAGCTGGTCCGGGCCTCTAAGTAAATTCCGATCCTCAACACGCCATAGCACTCAGCGGTGGAGAAGAATGCTCATCTCTGCTCTATGTATAGTCAACCCTCCATGTTCAGCGTTTCATTCACGCTGGCAGGCGGGAGATGGATCTAATTGACCTCCGGAAGGTTATACAATGACGGCGAGACCTCAAATCCTTCTTACTTGGAGTGGGCTGTCTGCCGGGGACTTCATCTGTTATCCCCCTTCTGCCGCGTATCACCTCAAGGCCGTTAAACGGCAGACATCTCCCTTTGTCACAGATTTGTCACAAAAAGTGCCTAATCCCGCCTAATTCTGATTAACGGTGCTTAAACGAAAAACGCGATTTTCCCCATATGGAAGAGATTTCCAGGGGAACCCCGATAGAATCTTGTTTGGATTCGAAGTCCGACGCTCTATCCAGCTGAGCTACGGGCGCGCCGGCCCTATTCTCCCACATTTCGCCCGCGAATACACCGGACAGCCTCGCGCCTCGCTCGGGCGGCGTTCAGTCGGCACGGAAAAGCCCGGCGTCGGGGCCCTCGGGCCGAACGGCCGGGGGACGGTCGACCATTACGGGCTCGTCTCGGACCGCCTGTATTTCGCCGGGACGCTGAGCAAGGCATTCGGCGGCCACGGGGGCATCATCCCGGCCACGAAAAAGCCCATCTCGTCGATCCGCCAGAATGTGGGGGTCTATTCAGGCGCGAGCCCGACGCCCACCCCCGCCGCGGCGGCGTCCGCGAAGGGGATCGACCTCGTCAAGGCCCACCCCCGACTGGCGCGAGAAGCTCCGCCGGAACACGGCCTTTGCCAAGGACGGCCTCCGCAGGCTGGGCTTCGACGTCAACGACAGCCCCATGCCCATCGTGACCTGGACGCTCAAGTCGGCCGAGGCCATGAAGAACCTCCAGAAGGAGCTGCTGGCGCGGGGGATCGTCCTGCCCTACACGAATTACGTCGGCGCGCCGGCAGGGGGGGTCCTGCGGGCGACCATCTTCTCCGCCCACACGGAAGCCCAAATCCAGCGGCTCCTCGATGAGATCAAACGCCTAGTGTGAGGCGGAGGAAGCCGCAGGGCTCATCCCCCGGCCGTCCTTTCAGCCCGCGTGGAACGTCCTCCGCTTCCTGAAGGCACGACCGCCGAGCTTGGGCCGCGCCTCGAGCTCGAGTCCCTGCCGGACGGACCGGACGATGTCGGCGTGAAGCTGATAGGCCCGCCGGATGGCCCTCCGGAGCCGCCACTCCTCTATTTGGCTGAATTTCATCCTCTTTCTCCCTGATGTCGGTCTTTGCCGGCAGAGGGCCTCAGGACTTTTTCGCCGACGGCACCGGAAAGGCGTCCTCGACCTGGACAGCCTGCGAACTCTGCCAGAGCCCGTGGATGTTGCAGAGGCTCGCGGCGTATAGGGTCCCCGGCTTGTCGGTCTTGAAGCTCAACGTGACCTCGTGGTGGGTGTAAACGGAACTGGTGTCCGGGCCGTTGACGGAAGCCCCGTGGGCGGCGAACTCGGCCTTCGCGATCTGGTACGCGAACTTCTCGCCCTCCGGCAGGAAGTAGACGTCGATCCAACTGATGTGGTGCTCGGTCTTATTGGGGTGGGCGATCTCCTTCCCGATGGTCACCTTGACCGCGAAGAACTCCCCCTTCTTGACCTTGCTCGGGGCCTCGATCACGGGAACATGCTTTTCCCTCTTCCAATCCGCGACCTGGAACAGGTCTTTGAGATCAGTCATGGAATCCCTCCTGTTTTTTCAGGCCAACCTGGCCTTATTCCGAAGAGATTTCTGCAAAATACATGCCAGGATAGCGGCGTCCCTGTCGTAGCGTGTCCCTGTCGGGAGTGGGGGCCGTCGTTAGGGGGACCCTCAGGGAGGCAGAGATTCCCGCCGAGCAGGACTTTCCTCGTCCCGGGACGGGATTTTCCTGTTTGATGGAATTCGTTCGGCCGCCGCACGCCCGTCACGCCGGCCGGGACGACGGGCTTCAGGCTTTGGCCGGGTAGCCCACGCTCTGGGCGAAGAGCACCCGCTGTTCGGGCCGTAGCTTGAACTCGCGGGGCGTGCGATCCCTGTCGCAATTATGGAACCAGGCCGCCAGGCCCTCGGCGGCGGCGAACAGGTAGACGTTCTGGGCGATGAACCCGGTGTCCGCATAATAATAGGACTTCTGGACCTCGGGGTTCCCGATCGACGGGTCCGGCTGTCCCCTGCCGACGACGTAGCGCGTGAGGTCGACGATGTAGAAAATGGTGACGGGGGCTTTCCCCATCCCGGGCTGCCGCCCGGCCCTCGCCCGGAGATCGCCGGCGACTACGGGCGTCAGCCTATGAGGAACGGCCTCGTAGAGGTAGACCCCCTTCTCCAGGCTGACAAAGAGGTCGATTTCCTGGGAGTTGCTGGCGGAAGGGGCTGTCCGGCCGGGCTTGCCCATGAGCCCCATTTCGCTGCGGTTGACGCCGAAGGCAGCCCAGAGGAGGTTCGAGAGCGTTTGGAGCGGCAGCGGGTCAGGCCGGATCTCACGGGTCGTCCGACGGGCCTTGATGGCCGCGCGCAGAGATTTTCCGCCTTCCGTTTCGGGTTCAGGGAGCACGATCGGCTCGAGCTCCCCCGCCTCTCCCGCCTCCGCGAGGCCCATCGCGGCCAGCGCCGGCAGCGCCGCCGCGCCCTTGACGAACGTTCTGCGTTTCATCGTCCCCTCCATGGCTTCAGCGCGGCCGGGCGCCCGCCATCCTCCCTCCGGCCGCTCAGGCGGTCCGGGAACCCGCCGCGGCCTGGGCCTCCTTTTTCTTCCCCCACCGCTTCCGGAGCCTGTCAAATTCGACGTAAAAGACCGGAGTGACGTAGAGCGTGACGAGCTGGGAGAAAAGCAGCCCGCCGACGACCGCCAGCCCCAGCGGCCGCCGCGATTCGGCGCCGGCGCCGAAGCCGATGGCGATGGGCAGCGTCCCGAGCAGGGCGGCCATGGTCGTCATCATGATCGGCCGGAACCGGATGAGGCAGGCCTCGAAGATGGCGTCCTCTGGCTTCTTCCCCTCCCCCCGTTCCGCGGCCAGGGCGAAGTCGACCATCATGATGCCGTTCTTCTTGACGAGGCCGATGAGCATGATGATGCCGACGAAGGCGTAGATGCTGAGCTCGACCCGGAAAAGGAAGAGCGTGACGAGGGCCCCGAAGCCCGCGAACGGCAGGGCGGAGAGGATCGTCAGAGGATGGACGAAGCTCTCGTAGAGGATGCCCAGGATCATGTAGATGACGACGACCGTCATCAGGAGCAGGAAGCCCAGCCCGCTCATCGACGACTGGAAGGCCTGGGCCGAGCCCTGGAACGAGGTGCTGACGGAGGTCGGGAGGGTCTGCCTCGCCTGGCGCGTGATCTGCTCGGTCGCGGGGCCCAGGGAAATCCCCGGCCTGAGGTTGAAGGAGATGGTGACGGCGGGGATCTGACCCTGGTGATTGACGGTCAGGGGGCCGACCGTGGGCATGAGCCGCGCCACCGAATCCAGCGGCACCAGCCGGCCCGTCGCCGACCGGATGTAGAGCTTGGAGAGCTGCGAGGGGTCGTTCTGGAATCGGGGCAGGAGCTCCATGATGACATAATACTGGTTTGTCGCGGCGTAGATCGTCGAGACCTGCCTCGACCCGTAGCTGTAATAGAGCGCGTCCTCGATCTGGTAGGGCGTGACACCCAGGGCCAGGGCTTTGTCCCGGTCGATGGCGACCGTGACCTCGGGGTTCCGGAGCTGCATGTCGGTCGTGACGTCCTGGAGGATGGGCATGGCCCGCATCTCGGATTCGAAGCGGGCGGCGCTGCTGTAGAGGGAGTCGACTTCGGGGCTCTGAAGCGTGAACTGATAGAGGCTTTTCGTGAACCGCCCGCCGATCGTGATGGGCGGCGGGTTCTGAAGGAAGGTGTTGATTCCGGTCAGCCGGAAGAGCTTCGGCCGGAGTTCCTCGACGACCCCGTCCGCCTTGAGAGGCCGCTCGTTCCGGGGCTTGAGGCGGATGAACATCCGGCCGGAATTGCTGGCCCCGATCCCGCCGATGGCCGAAACGAAGAACTCGACGTTGGGGTCGGCCTGGACGATCTCGGCCGCCGCCATCTGGTGCTCCGTCATCGCCTTGTAGGAGATGCCCTGGGCGGCCTCCGTGACGCCGACGAGGAAGCCCGAATCCTCGCTCGGCAGGAAGCCCTTGGGGATCCTGACGAAGAGGACGACCGTCAGGACGAGGATGACCCCGGAGAAGGCCAGCGTCGCTCGGCGGCGCTTGACGACCCAGGCCAGCGTCACGCGGTAGAAATCGTTCATGGCCTGGATGCCCTTCTCGGAGGCCCGGTAGACGGCGCCGTGCCTTTCCTGGCCGGGCGCCCTGAGGATGCGGGCGGCCAGGGCCGGGGTCAGGGTCAGGGAGACGAATCCGGAGATGAGAACGGCCGCGCCGATGGTGACCGCGAACTCGTGGAACAGGCGCCCCAGGATGCCGCCCATGAAGAGGATGGGGATGAAGACCGCGGCCAGGGACAGGGTCATGGACACGATGGTGAATCCGATCTCCTTGGACCCCTTGAGGGTCGCCTCGAAGGCGGGCTCTCCCATCTCCTGGTGGCGGACGATGTTCTCCAGCATGACGATGGCGTCATCGACGAGGAAGCCGATGGACAGGGTCAGGGCCATGAGCGACAGGTTGTCGAGGCTATAGCCGAGGAGCTGCATGACGGCGAAGGTGCCGACGATCGAGAAGGGCAGGGCCAGGCTGGGGATGAGCGTCGCCCGAAAGTTCCGCAGGAAGAGGAAGATGACCAGGACGACCAGGACGAGGGCGATGAGGAGCGTCATCTGGACGTCGTTGACCGAGGCCTGGATGGACTCGGAGCGGTCGTAGAGGATATTGAAGTCGACGGCGGCCGGGAGGCGCGAGCGGAACATGGGCAGGAGCTTCCTGACGGCCTGGGCGACGGCGACCGTGTTCGTCCCGGGCTGGCGCTGGATGGCCAGCATGACCGCCCGCTGGTGCGACTTGCCTTTGTAGGCCCAGGCCGCGACCTTGTCGTTCTGGACACTGTCGATGACCCGGCCGAGGTCCTTCAACCGGACGGGCGAGCCGTTCCTGTAGGTCACGACGAGGTCGCGGTACTGCGCGGCGTTGTTGAGCTGACCCGTGGACTGGACCGTAAAGGCCTGCTTGGGACCATAGAGCGTTCCGGTCGGCAGGTTGACGTTGCCCGCCTGGACGGCGGCGCTGACCTGGTCGAGCCCGATGCCGCGCGAGGCCAGGGCGTCGGGGTCGAGCTGGACGCGGACGGCGTAGGTCTGGGACCCGTAGACGGCGACCTGGGAGACGCCCGGGACCATCGAGATCCTCTGCGCCATCATCGTCTCGGCGTATTCGTCGACCGTCCACAGGGGCAGGGTCTCCGAACTCAGGAGGAGAAAGAGGATGGGCGTGTTGGCCGGGTTGACCTTCTGGTAGAACGGCGGCATGGGCATGTTCTGGGGCAGGTATCGCGAGGCATATGTGATCTGCTCCTGGACGTCCTGGGCCGCCGCGTCCAGGTTCCGGCTGAGGACGAACTGGAGCGTGATCTGGGTCATGCCGAGCATGTTCGTCGAGGTCATGGTGTCGAGGCCCTGGATCGTCGAGAACTGCTTTTCCAGGGGCGTCGCGACGGTCGCGGCCATGGTCTCGGGGCTCGCCCCGGGCAGCCCGGCCGTGACCTGGATCGTCGGGAAGTCGACGTTGGGGAGGTCGCTCACGGGGAGCATGCGGTAGCCGAGGATCCCGGCGATGAGGAACGCCGCCATGATGAGCGTCGTCATGACCGGCCGGCGGACGAAGATCTCGGAAAAATTCATCGCGCCCTCCCTCTAACGGCCGGGCTTGAGCTCGACCCGCGCCCCGGGCGCGAGCCGGAGCTGCCCGTCGGTGACGACCCGCTCGCCGGGCTTGAGGCCAGAGCCGATGACGGACTCCTCGCCCCGGGTCCGGCGGACCTCGACCGTCCGCATCTCCGCCGTCATGTCGTCCCTGACGACAAAGACGTACTGGCCGGACTGCCCGGTCTGGACGGCCGCGGAAGGCGCGACGACGGCCCCCTTCTCGGTCGTCAGCGTCAGCCGGACGTTGAGGAACTGCCCCGGCCAGAGCGCCGAATCGCGGTTGTCAAAGGTCGCCTTGAGCGTGATCGTGCCCGTCGTCTGGTCGATGGCGTTGTCCACGAACGTCAGGACCCCGGAGGCCGGCGCGTGCCCGTTGTCGTTCGGGATGGCCTCTGCCGCGAGCGGCTCCTTGGCCATGTACTCCTTGACCCGCGGCAGGACCTGCTCCGGCACGGAGAACGTGACATAGATCGGGGCCATCTGGTCGATGACGACGGCGGGGTTCGTGTCGTTGGCCTTGATGATGTTGCCCGCGTCGATGAGGAGGCTCCCGGTCCGGCCGTCGATCGGCGACCGGACGGCGGTGTAGTCGAGCTGGAGGCGGGCGTTGGCCACGGCAGCCTCGTCGGACTTGATGGCCGCGGCGAGGACGTCCCGGCTGGCGACGGCCGTGTCGTATTGCTGTTTCGTCACGTAGTCCTTCTGGACGAGCTCGGCGTAGCGGGCCACGTCGGCCTGGGCGTTGCGGAGAAGGGCGCGGTCCTTCTCGAGGAAGGCCTCGGCCTGCTTGAGGGCGATCTCGAACGGGCGCGGATCGATGGTGAAGAGGAGGTCCCCCTTCCGGACGGCCTGGCCTTCCCTGAAATGAACGGCCAGGACCTCGCCGGAGACCTGGGCCTTGACGGCCACGGTCGAGATGGCCTCGACGCGCCCGACGGCGCTGACGTCGAGCGGCAGGTCCTTGGCCACGACGAGGGCGGTGTCGACGGGGCTTCCCGGGAGGGCCCTGCCGGAGCCCTTGGCGCCCTGGGACGAGCAGGCCGCGGTCCCGGCGACCGCGGCGACGGCGGCGATGGCGACGAGCTTGAAGAGGAGGGTCTTCATGGCCTGTGGTCTCCTTTCTCCGGGCTCGCGGGAAGGCCGGGCTTGGCCGGGGCCGGAGGCGCGAGGGCACCGGTGTCATGGGTGAACTGGACGAGGGCCAGGAACCAGTCGGACTTGGCCTGGACGAGCTGGACGCGGGCCGCCTCGAGCGCGGATTCGGCCGCGAGCAGGTCGAGGATGCTGCCGACGCCTTCCTTGTACCGCCCGAGGGCCACGTCATACGAGGCCCGGGCGCTTTCGTTGAGGTCTCCGGCCGTGCGGATCTTCTGTTCCGCGGTCTTGACCCCGTAATAGCTCGTCCAGACCTGGAGGTCGATGCCGCGGGCGAGCTCGGCCGCCTGGTCCCTGGCCACCTCGGCCTGGGCCTTGGCCGCCAGCACGGAATACTGCTGGAGGCCGAAGAGGAAGGGCAGGCTGACCGAGACCGTCAGCGAATAGAACGGGTTCGAAACGGAGTTCCCCTTGTAATAGATCCGGCCAATGTTGCCGGAGAGCGAGAAGGCCGGGAAGAAGGTCGAGCGGGCCTTCCGGACGCCGGCCTCGGCCTGGGACACCAGGGCCTGCGCGGCCGCCAGGTCGGGCCGCCGGCTCTCCGCCTCCTTGATGCAGAGGTCGACCTGCTTGGTCACGGCTTCGAGCGGCACGGCGTCCGGCAGGCGGTCGGAAACATCGAAGGCGGAGTCGGCGGGGAGGCCCATGGCGCTCGACAGGGCCCCGTGGAGGGTCTGGATGAGCCCGCGCGTCGTCACGATCTGGAGGTCGATCGTCGACAGCGCGGTCTTGGCCTGGAGGACGTCGGCGATGGTGGCGACCCCGGCCCGGTGACGGTCGTTCGCGGCGTCGTAATTGGCCTGAGCGCCCTTCCGATTCGTTTCCTGGGCCTCGAGCAGGGCCTGGGCCGACAGATATTGGTAATAGACGGTCTCGATGTCCAGGATGACGTTCTGGAAGACGGCGTTCTGCGTCCAGTTGGCCGCGTCCAGGGCCCGCCGGGCCGTCTGGATGTCGGCTTCACGGCCGCCGAAATCGAAGAGCAGGAGGTTCAGGGTGGCCGTGGGGGACATGGTCGACTGGTCGATGATGAACCGGCCGCCGGCGAAGACGGCCTTCTGCTTGGTCGCCGGGAGGGACCCGGTGAGCACGGGCAGATATTCTCCGTACGACAGGCTCACGCCCGCGGAGGCGGCGCGGGCCGCATTCCAGGCGGCCCGGGTCTGGGGATTATTGGCCAGCCCCACGCCGATGATGTTGCCGAGCGTCCAGGCCCGGCCCGGCGCCCTAAGGTCGTCCGGGATGACCGGGGCGGCCGGAGGCGCCGCCGCAGGCTTGGCCGCCCCCTCCGGCGGGACCCACGGCTCCGAGGGGGACTCGGCCGTCCGGTTGGTGAGGCTCGTCATCGAGGCGCAGGCGGCAGCCGCGGCCAGGACGAGGACGGCAGCCGCGGCCTTGGGCAGAAAGCGCCTCGGGCGCGGCCGGTGCGGTCGCGGTCGAGACAACGGCAACGATCCTGGGATCTCGGGCATCATGGGCCTCCCTATCTCGAGAGCCGGGCTGGCTTCCGGAGCCGCTTCCGCCGGGCCATCTTGAGGCGCGGTCCGGTCGAGCATAACCCGGATATTATGGCAGGGTGCCGCCGATTATTCAACCGGCCGGCCGGCCGTTGACCCGCCCCGGGTTTGCTGATAACCTTGCTTAAAAGCCGTCCGGAGGGGTCGGGATGGGAACGCGCCGGTTACCGCGAGGCCTTTGGCACGTGTTCCATGTCCGGGCCGGCGAGAAGAAGGTCGCCGTCTTTTTCTTCTCCTACTTCTTCCTCATCGCCGCCGCGGTGACCGTCATCAAGACGCTCCGCACGACGGACTTCCTGGTCAGGATGGGCGTCGGGGGCCTGCCCATCGCCTATCTCCTCGCCGCCATCGTGACGTGGCTCGTCGTCCTCTTCCACGCCCGGGTCCAGTTCCGGACGTCCCTCAGGGCCGTCGTCACGGGCAGCCTCGTTCTCTTCGGACTCACCGGGCTGGCCTTGCAATGGGCCCTCGGGACGCGGGCGGGGAAACTGAGCGCGGTCCTGCCGTACGTCTACTGGGTCTGGGCGAGCGTCCTCGTCGTCGCCCTGTTGACTCATTTCTGGATGGCCGCGAGCGAGAGGTTCGACCCGCGGGAAGCCAAGCGGCTCATGGGCTTCCTCTCATGGGGAGGCATCCTCGGCGGCGTCCTGGGCGGGCTCCTCGTCGGCCTCCTCAGCCGGACGCCCCTCAGGGCCTGGCTCCTGCCCTTCGCCTGCGTCCTGCTGTTCGGCGGCGCCGCGGCGGCCAGGGCCGCCTTCACCCTGCCGCAGAGGGAGCCGGCCGCGACCGAGCGGGCGGCGTCCGCGGGGGAAGGCCGCGATGGGCAAAAGCCCGGCTTCAAGGACAGCTTCGAGGCCGTCCGGAAGAACAGGTTCCTGGCCCTTGTCGCCGGCATCGTGGCCATCGGCGTCGTCGTCTCGACCTGCATCGAATTCCAATACCTCTCCGCCTCGTTCCTCCGGTTTAGCGGCGACCGCCAGGCCCTTCAGGCCTTCTTCGGCTTCTTCGACGTCGTCCTGACCGTCTTCGCCCTGCTCCCGAACCTGCTCATCGGCGGGTATCTAGTTAAGAAGATGAACGCGGCTCGGGTCCTGCTCCTCCCCCCGGGCGTGCTCCTCGCCGCCTCGCTGGCCGTCCTCCGGATGCCGTTCGGGCTGCTGTCGGGGATGGTCATCCGGGCGAGCGACGAGAGCATGGCCTTCGCCGTGAACCAGTCGGTCCGGGAGCTCCTCTACATCCCCGTCCCCGCGCGGTTGCGGCATACGGCCAAGCCGTTCATCGAGATGTTCGTCAGCCAGATGGCCAGGGTCGCCGGGGCCATCGTCCTCCTCGCCTTCGCCCTGGCCCTGAACATGAGGATCGAGGGTCTCACCCCCGTTTTCAATCCGGCATTGGCCCATAAGGTGAGCTGGGTGGTCCTGGCCCTGCTCATCCCGTGGGCCGTCATGAGCATCAGGGCCGGGAGGGCCTATCTCGACACCTTGCGGGAGTCCATTCATCCGCTATGGCCGCGGGCCGACCGCGACCTCGCCGCCAAGGTCGACGTCGAGCAGGCCAAGCTTGTCTTCGACACGGTCGACAGCCTGAACATCAGCTCCGCCCTCTACGCTCTCCATCTCTTCGACCTCCTGGCTCGGGACGAGCTGACGCCCGAGGTCCGCAAGATCCTCGCCGAAAGGTCCGGGGAGGTCCGGGCGGCGACGGTCGCTGACCGCTTCGAGGCCGAAGGGTCGGCCCATTTCCTCGACGCCCTCGACGGGTTCCGGCCGGAGACGCTGCTGGCGGAGGTCCCCCTCATCATGTCGTCCGACGAATACCAGCGGGTCATGATGGCGTACCTCAGAAGGATCCGGAAGGGGGGGCCGGGCGCGGAGGTCGAGAAGATGGAGATGGCCAAGGCCATCGGGCTGACGGACCCGGCCTCCCCGCTGGCCTCCGAGCTCCACTTCCTGATCGACGACGAGTCGCCCCGGGTGGCCCGCCTGGCGCTGAAGAGCGCGGCCCGGCTCGGGCGGGAGGACCACATCCCGGCGGTCATCCGGAAGCTCGGCGACCCCGCGACCATGGCGGACGCGGCCGACACTCTGCAGAAGTACGGCGACAGGGCCCTCCCCGCCCTCGAAAAGAAGATGAATGACCTGAGCCAGGGCCTGCCGATGAGGGAGGCCGCCGTCGGCGTCCTCGCCCGGATCGGCACGCCGGGCGGCCTGCGGGCCTTGGCGGAGGAGCTCGAATACGGGTCGGGCGCCCTCGACCGCGCGGTCATCGACGTCCTGGACCGCCTCCGGTCGGAGGGGGCGGCGATCCCCCTCTCCGCGGCGGCCGCCGAGGGAAAGTTGCGCTCGCTCGCCAGGGATTACTGCCTGACGTACCTTGAGCTGCGGCGCCAGGCCCCGGGCGAAGGGGCGACCCCGTCGGGTCACCGGCTGGCCGGGCGCCTGCAGGCGGACCTGGCCGACATCTTCAAGCTGCTGGGCTTAACCTATCCCCAGGAGGGCGTCCGGACGGCCTACCAGAACATCACGTCGGGCGGCCGCCGCGCCGCCGCCCACGCGGTCGAATGGCTCGACAACGCCCTGAAGAGCGACATCCGGGAGCTCGTCGTGCCCCTCGTCGAGGACCTCGACCCGGACGAACGGGGCCGACGGCTCGAGAGGATCCTGAAGGCTATTTCCCCGCGGCCGCCGCGAGGGCCTTCTTGACCCTCTCCGGTGTCATCGGCAGCTGGAAAAGACGGGCCCCCGTCGCGTCGAAGACGGCGTTGGCCACGACGGCGCCCATGTTGATGATGGCCGGCTCGCCGCCGCCCGAGGCGGGCAGGGCGCTGTTCTCGACGAGGACCGTCTCGATCCGAGGCAGCCAGGAGAAACGCGGGATCTCGTACGTGTCGTAGTTCAGGTCGAGGATCTCGCCCGCCCTGAAGTGGACTTCCTCGGTCAGGGCATAGCCCAAGCCCATCGTGACGCAGCCCTCGACCTGGATGGCCGAGCCCTCGGTGTTTATGCACTGGCCCATGTCCTGGGCGCAGACGACCCGCTTGACCCTGATCTTCCCGGTGCCCTTGTCGACCGCGACCTCGGCCATGGCCGCGACATAGGTGCCGTTGTAGTCGGCGCAGGAGAGGCCCAGGCCCCGCCCGCTGGGCGAGGCGGCCGGCGTCCAGCCGAACTTGCCGGCGACGGCCCGCAGGACCCGCTTCATCCGCTCGTCGGCGAGGTTCCTCATCCGGAACTCGAGCGGGTCGGCCTTGGCCTTCGCGGCCATGATGTCGACCTGGCTCTCCCGGGCGAAGACGTTGGTGTTCGAGCCCGGGGCGCGCCAGGCTCCGACGGCGAAGGGATGGGCGGACGCGGAGCCGCCCCCTCCCCCGCCCCACTCCCCCGCCCCGAAGGTCCGGTGATGAGGGATGTCATAGAATTGGGCGGCGCTCCTCGAGCCGGCGAAATAGACGGCGTAATCCCAGAGGACGATCTTCCCGGCGGCGTCGATCCCGGACTTGATCTTGACCACGGCGGCCGGCCGGAAGGTGTCGTTGTAGAACTCGTCGGCCCGCGTCCAGGCGACCTGAACGGGTCGGCCTGTGAGCTTGGCCAGCCGGGCGGCCTGGACGGCCTGGAGGTTGAAGGTCTTGCCGCCGAAGCCGCCGCCGACGAACGGCGAGATGACGCGGACGTTCGCGGGGGGCAGGCCGAGCTCGCGGGCGACCTCGTCCTTGACCCGGAAGGGGGCCTGGCTCGAGGGCCAGACCGTGGCCTTGTCGCCGTCGATCTTGACCAGGGCCGTATGCGTTTCCATGGCAGAATGGGCGACGTAGCCGTTGAGGTACGTCTGGTCGAAGACCGCGGCCGAGAGCGCCTCGCCCTGCTTAAGGTCCCCGCCCTGGGCGACGACCTCGCCGGCGGGGGCGACCTTGAGCAGGTGGTCGTAGATGTTCTTGTCGTCGAGCGTCGAGGGCGACGGCTCGTATTCGGCCTTGACGAGCGAGAGGGCCTTCTCCGCGGCGTCAGGCAGCTCGTGGAGCGCGGCCACGAACTCGCCGTCCCGGACGACCTTGACCCCGGCTATGTTCTCGGCCGCGGCCGTGTCGATGCTGCGGAGCCTGGCGCCGTGGGCGGGCGGCCGGAGGACCTTCGCGTAGAGCATGCCGGGGACCCGGATGTCGCCGGCGAACTTGGCCCGGCCCGTGACCTTGTCGCGGCCGTCGCGATGGACGACGGGCGTGCCCTGGACCTTCCATTCCGGGACGGGCTTGGGCAAAGGCCTCGGCGTGACGCGCCGCTCGATCTTCTTGCCGGCGGCGAGCTCGCCGTAGGTCGCCCGCTTCCGCGGGTCGGCTGCGTCGTAGACGGCGCCGTCCTTCGTCCTGAGCCGGCCGGCCGGGACCTTGAGCTTCTCGGCCGCGAGCTCGACCAGCACGGCCCTCGCCTCGGCCGCCGCGGCCCGCAGGGCGGGCCCGAACATGCGCGTCGTCAGCGAGCCGAACGTCCCCATGTCCCACGGACAGAGGTCCGTATCGCCCAGGACGATGTCCACCGAGGCAAGCGGGATCTCGAGCTCGTCGGCGACGATCATGGGCAGGGAGGTCATGGCGCCCTGGCCCTGCTCGATCTTCCCGGTGTAGGCCGTGACGCGGCCGTCCGGGTGAACGAGGAGGTAAGCGTTGAAGTCCTCGGGATAGCCTTGGCCGGGCCGCCGCTGGCCGCCTTCCTGGAGGAGCGCGGCCTCGCCGACGGTGACGCAAACGAGGATGCCGCCGCCGGTGAGCTTCAGGAAATCGCGCCGGCTGAGGGAGGGCCCGCCCGGGTATTCGTCTTGCCGGTCCTTATTATTCATGGCGGCCGGCTCCCCTCATGGCCGCGGCGGCGTCCTCGACCGCCTGGACGATGCGGTTGTGTGCGCCGCAGCGGCAGAGGTTGTTCTCGAGGGCGTCGAGGATGTCTTGGCGCCCGGGCTTCGGGTTCGAGCGGAGCAGGCTCCAGGCCGTCAGGACCATGCCGGGCGTGCAATAGCCGCACTGGAGGGCGTCGTGCTTCATGAACGATTCCTGGAGGGGATGGAGTCGGCCGTCCTTCTCCAGGCCCTCGATGGTCAGGACCGTCTTGCCCTCGACCGTCTTGAGCGGAGTCTGGCAGGAGCGGACGGGTTGGTTGTCGAGGACGACCGTGCACGCCCCGCAATAGCCCTCCCCGCAGCCGAATTTCGTGCCCGTCAGGCCGAGGTCGGTCCGGAGGACCCAAAGGAGCATCCGTTCCGGTTCGACCGAAACGCTCACGGGCTTGCCGTTCAGGGTGAAGCGGATGGTTCGGCTCATGGACGACTCCCTCGATTGGCCAAGCGTTTGATCCAAGGTTAGCACCGCCGCCGGGAGTTGTCAAAGCGGGCGGAGGCCGCGGCGATCGTCAGGTCGGCGGGTGGAGACGGGCCCGGAACCACTGACGCATGGCCTTCATCCGCTCGACCTGCGCGGCCGGGGCGCGCCGGCGGCAGGCGGCCGCCTCCTCGCTCCCGGCCGGGGCGCCCCAGCGGGTCTCGATGCAGTCGTTCGGGTTGTAGCCCATCTCGAAGGCCTCTTTGCGCTCGAAGACCTGGGCGAGCGTCAGGACCTGGGCCTTCCCGTCCGAGCGCGTGTAGGTGATGGTGAGCTCCGCGGCCCGCTTCTTCGCGAGCGCCAGCAGCTCGGTTCTCGCCTTTTCCGCCTTCGGTCCGGCCGGAAGGCCATAGGCCGCGGGGTTCCGGGCCACCTTGTCCGGGAAGCCGAGCACGGTGTCGATGGCAATGAGCAGTCGCAGGTCGCGGTTGGGGGTCGAGAAGTCCTCCCATTGGCCGGTCGTCTGGAATACGGCGGCGCCGCCGGCCGGCATGGGGATGACCGACCCCGGATGGGCGGCCATGTACTTCTCGCCGACGGCGACTGACACGATGCGGGCGATGAGCTGCTCATGCAGGGCCCGGAAGAGATCCTCGAAGGCGCTTTCGGCATCCAGAGGTTCGGGATTGATGAGCTTTTCCATGGCCGCATAAAAGTCCTCGGAGGACATTTTCCGTTGCTCGAGAGAGAAGTTCCCGTAGTCGGGGCTCGCAGCGATCTCCTCGTTCGAGAGAAGGCGCAGCCCGCCTCCCGGCGTGCAAACGACCGGCCGGAAGGCCTTGAAGCCCGGCTCGCCGACGACCTCCCGGGTGTTGAAACAGAAGTTGCCCTCCCAAAAGCGCTTGACGGCGATCGTCCCGTCGGGCTGGGCGTCGACCGCCAGGAGGAGGCCCGGCGTCCCGGCCGTCTGGGCCACCCAGCGGACGATGGTCAGCGTGTGGCCGTAAGGGTCGGCGAAGACCACCCCCGGACGCAGGTCCTTTCGGGTCAGCGGCACCGGATAATAGTCCGAGCGGTCCTCCTTGAATTCCATCCGGCCGTTCCCGGCGTGGACGGCGTCCTTGACGACCTGGAGCATGCGCGCGAAGGCCCGGGCCGGGTTCCCGCCGCCGCCCATCGTCTCGTTCGTCCGCCAGCGGAGGGGCTTGGGCGGCGCGCCGAGCGTCCCCCAGCTCGAGTCGGAGAAGCCGAAGGGCAGGCCCGTCTTCCACGCGAAATACGCCCGGAGATAGAAAGGATTGTCGGCGCAGTCGGGCGTCATCTCGAGGCGGTTCGGTCCCCCCGGGTCGTCCTCGCCCAGGCCGAGGTGGTCGAAGAGGAGATTGCGCTCCGGGTCGTCGACGGCGTCGTGGAGGGCGGGCCAGGAGGAGCGCTCGTCGGTGCCGAGGAAGAGCGCCTCGAGCCAAGCCGAGTAGAGGTTCTCGTCGGCCCGCGTCCAGCCGCGGACGCTCTCCCAGACGCTCCCTGCCGGCGTCGCCGCGGTCGCGGCGGACGGGACCTCGACTTCGGCGGCGCCGGCGGGCCGGCCGTCGGCGACGACCGCTACCGCGTAGCGGCCGCGGCCGGGGACGCGGAACAAGGCCGCCCGCCAGAAGGGCGGCCCCCCTCCCTGCTCCGTCCTGAGCGGGACGAGCGGGCCGGCCGGCCCGGAGACCGAGATGCGGAGGTCGCGGGGGTCGGACTCGAAGGCGGCCAGGACGCGGAGGGTCTCACCGGGTTTGACCGACTTCGGCGAAATGAGGCAGGCCGGAGCGCGGGAGGCTTCGACGGCCGGGGGAACGGGAGCGGCCGCCAGCGGCGCCGGCGGCCCGGCCAGCCACAGGCCGGCGGCCAGCATGACCGCGGCCGCCGGACCCCGCGGGGGTTTCATCGATGCCCGAAAGTGCGCCGTCGGCGTCCGCCCGGCCCGGGGCTCAGAAATAATAGCGGAAGCCGATGCCGCCGCCGAGGTTGCCTTCGGTCTTGGGCGTGAGGTCGAGCATCGGGGCGATCTCGACGAAGAGCTCGACGGGCGCGCGCTCAAATTCGTAGGAGATGCCGATCGGGACGCGGAAGCTCAGCCGGGCGCGGTCGGTGTCGGTCTTGGTCTTGAAGCGGCCGCCGAAGCCGTAATAGAGCGCCATGCGGCCCTTTTCCACCCGGAAGATGTCGAAGCTGTGGAAGAGGATGTCGGTGTGGAACTGGAACGACCCGCCGTTGACGAACGACCACGCGGCGGCGGCGTCCATGGCCACCGTTCGTCCCGTCCAGTACTTGAAGCTCACGCCGGTCGGCTCGCCGAAGATGATGCCGAGCCCGGTGTTGCCGCCGGCCCGGCCGGTCTGGGCGTGGGCCATCCCGACGGCGGCCGCCAGGAAGAGAAAAAGGATCACGAGGGCTCTTTGTTTCATCGTCATGACTCCTGAAAAGGATTCCCTGGGCCAGTGCCTCTCTATCGCTCCGTTAGTCGGCAAAATAACAGAAAAGGGGAAAAATCTCAAGCCGGACCGCCGGCCCCTGGGCAGTTGGGGTCGTCTCTGGTACAATGGTCGTCCTCCATGACCCTCATCGACCGGCTCAGGACCCACGCCCGGCGCCGCGAAGCCGCGGCCTTCCTGCGCTATCTCGGCCCCGGGCTCCTCGTCACCGTCGGCTTCATCGACCCCGGCAACTGGGCCTCGGACATCGCCGCGGGCGCCTCGTACGGCTACGTCCTGCTGTGGGTGATCACGCTCGGCACGGTCCTCCTCATCATCCTCCAGCACAATGCGGCCCATCTCGGCATCGCCACAGGGCTCTGCCTGTCGGAGGCGACGACGAAGTACATCCGGCCCGTCCCGGCCCGGCTGATCCTCTCGAGCGCCGTGCTGGCCTCGGTCTCGACGGCCCTGGCCGAGGTCCTGGGCGGGGCCATCGGCCTGCGCATGCTCTTCCCCGGCCTCCCCCTTCAGGCCGGCGCCGTCCTGGTCATGGCCTTCGCCATGGTCATGCTCGGGACGAACACCTATCCGAAGATCGAAAAGCTGATCGTCGCCTTCGTCGCCCTCATCGGGCTGGCCTTTCTCTACGAGGTCCTTCTCGTCCACGTCCCATGGCGGACGGTCGCCGTCGCCTGGGTCCGGCCGTCCCTGCCCGCGGGCTCCATTTTCATCGTCATGAGCCTCCTCGGCGCCGTGGTCATGCCCCACAACCTCTTCCTCCACTCGGAGGTCATCCAGAGCCGGGAATGGAACCTCAAGGACGAGAAGGTCATCCAGCGCCAGCTCAAGTACGAGTTCAACGACACGCTCTTCTCCATGGGCGTCGGCTGGGCCATCAACAGCGCCATGGTCATCGTCGCCGCGGCGACCTTCTTCGGCAAGATGCGCATCACGGAGCTCGAGCAGGCCCACGACATGCTCGGCCCCCTCGTCGGCCCGACGGCGGCGGTCGTCTTCGCCCTGGCCCTCCTTTTGGCGGGGCTGGCCTCCTCGGTCACGGCGGGCATGGCCGGGAGCACGATCTTCGCCGCCATGTTCGGCGAGACCTACGACATCAAGGACCTGCACTCCAAGCTCGGCGCAGCGGTCACCCTGATCGTGGCCACGGCGGGGATCTTCCTCGTCACGGACCCCTTCAAGGCCCTGCTCCTCTCCCAGATGCTCCTCAGCATCCAGCTGCCCATCACTATCGTCACCCAGATCCGGCTGACGTCCTCGCGGGAGGTCATGGGCAAGTACGCGAACACCCCTCTCCTCCGCGTCCTGCTCTGGGCGGTGGCGGCCGTCGTCATCGGCCTGAACGTGATGCTCGTTCGGGCGCTGATTCTCGCTCGAGCCTGACGGCCCGGGGCGGGGAACCCGAACCCCGTGTTTGGCGTTTTCCGCGCCGGGTGGTATCCTTGATACCTGAGAGGGAGAGTGGTATAAGGATGTCGGGGTGCGCTACGGGCGCCGCCCCGAGGGGGTCGTCATGAAAGAGATGTCGCGTCCTATCCATCCGTCCGAGGCGGCCGCGCCGGCCAAGCCGGTCCGCCCGAAGAAGTTCCAGAACACGAGGAAGCGCCTGCTGTCGTCGGCCCTGACGACGATCGCCTGGACCGGCCCGGGCGTCGCCCGCCTCGGCTTTGTCCGCAAGCCGCTCATGAGGTCCATGGAGAGGCACATCCGGGACAGCAGCCGCAGGCAGGCCGAAGGAGGGCGGATGCCCCCGCGCGTCGTCGCCGACCGGATGGAGATCGGCGTCACCATCATGGACACGATCGGCCGCGCCCTGGCCCGGAACAGGATCAGCCGGGCCTCCATCGGCAAGCTCCTCAAGAACCTCGGCCGCGACTCCCTCATGAAGCTCGGGGGGTTCCAGGCCCGGCAGCGGTTCATCGAAACCTACGGCGTCCGGGCGCCCGAGGTCCTGCTCATCAGCCCGACCAAGGTCTGCAACCTCCGGTGCAAGGGCTGTTACGCCGACTCGACCTCCGAGCTCGAGAAGCTGAGCTGGCCCGTCCTCGACCGGCTCGTGGCCGAGGTCCGCGACCTCTGGGGGGCCCGCTTCGTCGTCTTCAGCGGCGGCGAGCCCCTGGCCTACCGGGACGAGGGGCACGGCGTCCTGGACCTGGCGGAAAGGCATCCCGAGCTCTTCTTCATGATGTATACGAACGGCACGCTCATCGACGACGCCGTGGCCCGGCGCATGGGGAAGCTCGGCAACGTCATGCCGGCAATCTCCATCGAGGGCCTGAAGGAGAGGACGGACGGGCGGCGGGGCCCGGGCGTCTTCGACCGGGTCGTCGCGGCCATGGACCGCCTGCGGCGGGCCAAGGTTATGTTCGGCGTCTCCATCACGGCCACGCGCGAGAACGTCGAGGAGGTCATGTCGGACCCGGTCGTCGACTTCTATTTCAAGGACCAGGGGGCCCTGTTCGCCTGGCTCTTCCACTACATGCCCATCGGCCGGGCCATCACCCTGGACCTCATGC
This sequence comes from Terriglobales bacterium, assembly GCA_035543515.1. Classification (GTDB taxonomy): domain Bacteria; phylum Acidobacteriota; class Aminicenantia; order Aminicenantales; family Saccharicenantaceae; genus DATKJS01. The sequence continues at coordinate 20,253 of DATKJS010000078.1, forward strand.
CGACGCCGGAGCAGCGGCTGTGGATGTGGCGGCGGACCTGGGAGCTCATCAAGGACCGCCGCCTCTTCATCGCCGACTTCTGGAACGGCGGGACGACGGCCCGAGGCTGCATCAGCGCGGGGCGGCAGGGCGGCTACATGGCCGTCTGCTGGAACGGGGACGTCGTCCCCTGCGTGTTCATGCCCTACTCCCCGGTCAACGTCAACGAGGCCTACGCCGCGGGGAAGACGCTCAACGACATCTGGGCCAACCCCTTCTTCGACAAGGTCCGGAGCTGGCAGAACGACTACGGCTACGGCAAGACCTTCGCCATGCAGAGCGGGGAGCTGAAGAACTGGATGATGCCCTGTCCGATCCGCGACCACTACAAGGAGTTCCATCCGTGGCTCGAGAAGTACGGCGTCAAGCCGCTCGACGAGAACGCCAAGGAGGCCATGCTCGACCCCGAGTACCTCGAGGGGATGGCCGAGTACAACCGGCGGGTGGCCGAGCTCCTCGACCCCATCTGGGAGAAGGTCTATCTCGACCCCGGCTTCCGGATCCAGGCCGAGGACAAGAGATGAGGCCGCCGGAGCCGCGCCCCGCCTCCCGAACCCGGGGGGCCTGGACGGGCGTGGGCCTCGTCCTGGCCGCGGCGGGCTTGGCCGCGGCGGGCGCGGTCGCACGGGCCGGCCCGCGGGGCCAGGCGGCGGGCGGGGCGGCCGGCCCGGTCTCCGCCGGGGAGCGCAAAGCGCAGTACAGCATCAGCGCCCACCTCTTCATCGTCGGCAACCTGGGCGAGGCGGGCTCGATGACCATCGAGTCGGCGGCACGCCCGAAGGACGGGCGGCTCGAGAAGACCCTGCGCATGGCCGGCGAAACGAACGACGCGCAGAAAAAGAAGAACCGGGACTACCGCGGCGACTTCAGCCTCCTCAAGGTCTATCCCCTCAGGGCCGATGGGATGGTCGACGAGGAGGCCGCGGCGGCCTGGCGCGGCACCGAGAGCACGTCGTCCGGCTTTCTGAAGCTCAACAAGAAGTACCAGGCCGAGAAGATCGCCTTCTTCCCCGACCACGCCGTCTCCACGCGCGAGGACGGCACGGAGAAGCGGGTCGAGGGCAGCTACGGCTGCATCCTCTCCCCTCTCGAATACATGATGGACCACGACCTCAAGGTCGGGCAGGTCTTCGAGACGCCGTTCCTCCTGAACGGCGTCGCCCGCGTCTTCCGCTGCGAGGTCACGGGCCTCGACAGCCTCTCCGACTACCGTTCCCGGGCCTACCGCGTCGACATCTGGGCCGTCGACAGGACGACGGGCGGCCCGGACAAGTCGCCCAAGGACGTTTGGCGCAAGAAGGGCAACGTCCGGGTCTGGTTCGCCAAGGACGGGCCCTGCCGGAACGAGATGCTGCGGATGAGGATCAAGTTCCGCTGGTACCTCTGGCTCTACTTCGACCGGCTGAAGTAAGGCCGGACCCACGCCGGACTATTTCGTTTCCGCCGGCTTCGGCCGCCCCGCGTCCAGGCTCCGGTAGTTCATGGCCGCGTTGAAGAGGAGGGCGAAGCTGCCGATCGTCTCCTGGCGCCACATGGGGTTGATGGCGAAGAAGACGACGTGGCCCTTGCCGACCGGGGCGTCGACGACGGCCGCCTTTCCCGCCAGCTCCTCCCCGCCCTCGAGCAGGCCGGAGACGAGGAGCTTGTCGGCCGTATCGAACCGGGCCACGACGCGGACGGTCTTGAGGTCGGGGGGCATGTAGAGGTCGAAGAGGGCCTTGTACTCGGCCGGGATGCCGCCTCCGCCGCCCGCGGCCTTCTCCACGCGGGCCGGGCGGCCCTGGATGACGTCGGGGTCCTTGAGGCCGCCCCGGCCCGACGGCCGTCCGGCCGCCTCGCCGCCGCCCATGAGCTCGCCGACGTCGGCCCCGATGGCCGCCTTCATCCCCGTCTCGAGCACGGGCCCGCCGTTGAAGTAGACGCCGAGGTTGCGGTCGTAGCCGTAGCCGATGGGGCTCGTCGTGTCGGTCACGTTGGCGCTCAGGACCGAGCCGACGACGTTGAGCTTCTTGGGCTCGGTCACGGCGACGCTCTCCACGAGCCCGTAGCCGATGGGGATCTCGGCCATGCCCATGATGGGCACGAACAGCCCGCCGTCGTCGAGGAACTTCTTGAGGTGGACGAGGCCCCGGAGCTCGAGCCCGCCGCGGATGTCTTCGCGGCCGTCGGGCGTGCCGAGGCTCGGGTACTTGTCGCTCTTCTTGTACGGGATGGGCTCGCCGCCGTCGAGGCCGTTGACGATCCTCGCCGCCTTTCCTAACATCCCGGCCGGGGGGAGAATGATGACGTCGTACTTCGTTTTGAGGTCCTCGGTGTCGCGGACCTCCTGGAACGGGATGTAGGCATAGGGGACGCCCAGCTTGTCCAGGGCCAGCCGGAACCAGCCCTCGTCCTGGGTGTTCATCCAGGAGTGGAGGATGGCCATGCGGGGCGCGTCGAGGTCGTGGGTCTTGACCTCGAGCTTGCCGGCGAGACCCTGGGCGACGAGGCCGAGCTCGGCGCAGGCCCTGGCCAGGCGGTCCTCGAGGTCCGCGGGGTTCCCGTCCCGGGGAATGAGGAACGTCCCGGCGTTGAACTTGAGCTTGCCCTGGTCGAAGGCGTCCTCGGCGGCCTGCATCTTGATGTCTTTCAGGCGGTAGCGGAAGGCCATGAGCTCGGGCTCGGCCGTGTTGTTGACGGCGAAGACCACGGCCTTCTCCTTGCCGGCGAGGCGGCCCTCGACTGCCGCGTCCTTCTTGAGCAGGGTCATGGGCGCGTCGAGGACCTTGGCGTCGGTGACCCTGACGGTCCGGACGTTGAAGAGCGGCCCGAGCGTCCAGCCGGTGTCGTCGTAGGGGCGCGGGTCGCGCGGGTTGAAGTATTGCGTGTCGAGGAGCATGTCGGCGCAGCGGCTGTACGGCTGGTCCATGCGGACGACGTAGCTCCCGGCCGGGAACTTGTCCTTGCCGAGGGCGATCTCGCTGTTGGCCGCGTGGACCTCGACGCCGTCCTTGCGGAGGAGGTTCACGAGCCGGGCCGCCGCCAGAGGCCGCTTCGTGTCGGAGGGGATGACGTAGGCCGCCGGGCCCTCGGTCCGGGCCTTGGCCGCGGAGCGCCGGCTCTTGACGGTGAAGTTTTCGAGGAACTTGGCCTTCTCGGCGGCGACGTGCCGGAAGGAGAGGAGCAGGGCGCTCTCCATCATGTTCGTGTTGTTGCGGAAGGACCAGTTGACCGATTCGAGGGGCGGGTTCGGCCGATACCAGGCCCGCTTCGATTCGGCCCCGACGGTCCGGACCATGGTGTCCGCGCCCGTGCCGCCGAAGGTTTCGTAGAAGCGGCCCACGGAATTATGGAAGAGGGCGACGAAGAAGCCGTAGTTGGCCGCCCAGCCGTCGAAGAAGCCGTGCGTCCAGACGCCGGGGACGCCGCGCCGGTCCATGCCGCTGATCTCGTTCGCGGCCAGCTCCTGCCATTCGTCGATGGTGATCGGGTCGAGCCAGGCGTTGTA
>DATKJS010000079.1:0-7372 GCA_035543515.1 Terriglobales bacterium
CGCGTGCGCACGCTGCTCGGCGGAGGGCCGGTCCTCGTGCGCTGGCTCGAGATCACCAACCGGGGCGGCAGGGCCACGGCCGTCACGCGCGTCTCGCCCTGGGCCGGAACGCTCTGGACGACCGCGACCTTCCGGGAGAGGATCGAGAAGGACGGCGCGCCGTTCGAGGTGGCCTGCGCCGAATACGAGCAGTGGGGCTACGAGGGCGCCTGGAAGTTCGAGCCCCTGGCCAACGGGACGCGGGCGGTCTCGGGCACGCGCGGCAAGTCGGGCTGGGGCCACCCGACGTTCTTCGCCCACAACCGGGCGACCGGCGAATGGTTCGTCGGTTCGCTCGGCTACAGCGGGAACTGGAAGATGACCCTTTCGGGAACGGCCGACGCCGCGGCCGACAGGGCCAAGCTCCTTTTCTCCCTCGGCCCGGCGGCCGCCGACCCGGCCCTGCGCGTCCTCGACCCCGGGGAAACGGTCAGGAGCCCGGAAACGCACGTCCTGCTCGCCGCCTCGGACCTCGACCGCGTCATCCAGGCCATGCACGACCACGTCCGGCGGGAGGTCCTCCTGCCGCCGGTCCCGGGCCGCGAGTTCCAAGTCGAATCGAACCACCGCGGCTACATCGTGGACCACGAGAGCGAACCCGCCCTGCTTCGGGAGGTCGACCTCGCGAGCGACGTCGGCGCGGAGGAATTCCTTATCGACGCCGGCTGGTTCGGCCCCGACCCGAACAACTGGTGGAAGAACGTCGGCGACTGGCACGCCGGCTCCTGGCTGCCCCACGATATCACGCCCGTCCGCGAATACGCCCGCAGCAAGGGCCTTCTCTTCGGCCTGTGGGTGGAGGCCGAAAGCGCGGGCGAGGCGAGTGAACTGCGCCGCAAACACCCGGACTGGCTCATGACCCGCGACGGCCGGCCGGTCGCCGGCGGACGCCAGCTCGATTTGACCAAGCCCGAAGTCGCGGCCTGGGTCGAGTCCGAGATCGCGCGGATCATCCAGCGTTACGATCTCGACATGTTCCGCCTCGACTACAACCACAGCGTCGCCGAGGGAGGCAACCGGGTCAAGGACGGCTTCACCGAGAGCCTGATGTGGCGCTACGTCGATGCCCTCTACGGGATCTTCGACCGCATCCACGCACGCTTCCCCAGGGTCATCCTCCAGAACTGCGCGGGCGGCGGCGGGCGCCTCGACCTCGGCATCCTGCGCCGCTTCCACAACACGGAGCTCTCGGATTGGATGCGCGGGCCCCGCAGCCTGAAGATCCTCAACGGGATGACCTGGGTCCTGCCGCCGGAGGTCCTGTTGCGGACGTTCGGCACCGAGGTCGGGGACCATGCGACCGACGGCGGCCTCGACGAGCAGCTGCGCCTGGCGATGATCAGCCGCCCGATCTTCCGGGGCATCGCCCCGAGCCCGGAGGATTTCAACCCGATCTCGCGCCGGGTCATCCGCGATTCGGTCAGGGCGTTCAAGGACGAGGTGCGGCCGATCATGGTCGGGAGCCGGGTCTTCCACCACACCCCGGTCCTCGATTTCAAGGAGCCCTCGCCGTGGCTGGTGCTCGAGTACGCGGCGCCTGACGCGCGCCGGGCCGTCGTCGCCCTCTTCCGGACCGCGGTCGTCGGCCGCGATGCGTACGTCTTCCGGCCGCGGGGACTGGACTTCGGGCGGGCCTACCGGGTCAAGCTCATGAGCAGCGGGCAGGTCGTCACGATCGAGGGCGCCCGGCTCCTCCAGGAGGGGCTGCCGGTCCGCATCGAGAACCCGATGGGCTCCGAGATGCTCATCTTCGTCGGCCAGTGAGGGGTCCGCCGGGCCGCTCTCACCGCGCCGCGGCATCCGGCGTCCTCCCCCATATCACCCTTAGAGGCGATTGACGGGGTCCTCCCCGTCTGGGAAAATGCGGGCTTGAAGCCATAGCCTTGGAGACGACGTCCATGAACCAGCGGAAAGAGAGACGCATCGAGGAAAGGAACACGGTCGTCATCCGGTCCGCGGGCAGCGCCAACGGGCCCCAGACGAACCTCGGCGTCAACGCCTACACGTACGACCTCTCCCTCGGCGGCGCGCGCCTGTTCACGGACAGGCCCTTCGCCGTCGGCACGACCATCCGCATCGTCATCGAGCTGGCCAAGACCTGCCAGATGATCCAGGTCGACGGCGAGGTCAAGTGGATGCGCGAGAGCGGGAGCGATGGCGTCTTCGAGATCGGCGTCGAATTCCTGCACAACATCTCCCAGACGATCCTGTCCCTCATCCGCCATCTCTACGGCATGGCGAACGGCGTTTCGGCATCAGTCACGGCCTGCGACGAGATAAGCAAGGAGTTGGCCGAGCCGGAGGTCAAGGCCCCCGTCGAGCCAACCCTGCCCCTGACCGCCAGCCCCCAGCCTTCGGTCGGCGCCGGGCCTGAGGCCGCGCCCGGCCGGGCCAGGAAGCGCAAGGGCGTCCGCGGCGGCGCGGCCGCCGGCGAGGCCGGTCCCGGCCCCCGGAACTAAGCCCCGGTCAGACCTTCGTCCCCCTCACTTCCCGCCCTTCAGCCACTCGTCCAGCCAGCCGATGACCGCCTCGTGCCACTGGATGGAGTTCGCCGGCTTGAGGACCCAGTGGCTCTCGTCCGGGAAATAGAGAAAGCGGCTGGGGATGCCGCGGCGCTGGAGGGCGGTGAAGGTCGAGAGGCCCTGGGAGTCGACGATGCGGAAATCCTGGCCGCCGTGGACGACGAGCATCGGGGTCTTCCAGTTCTTGACGAAATTCACCGGGTTGTGCTTCTCGTAGCTCTGAGGGTTGTCCCAAGGCGCGCCCAGGTGGTCCCATTCCGGGAACCACAGCTCTTCGGTGTCGAAATAGGCCGCCCGCTCGTCGAGGTTGCCGTCGTGGCTGACCAGGCAGCGGAAGCGGTCGGGCCAGTTGCCGGCGATCCAGTTGATCATGTAGGCGCCGTAGGAGGCGCCGAGCGCCCCGACCCTCTCCCCGTCCATCCAGGGGTACTTCCTGAGGGCCGCAGCCAGCCCTTTCTTCAGGTCCTCGAGGGGTTTCCCGCCCCAGTCGCCGCGGATCGAATCGCAGAAGGCCTGCCCGTAGCCCGTCGAGCCGTGGAAATCGACCATGACCGCGGCGTAGCCGGCCCCGGCATAGGCCTGGGGATTCCAGCGGTAGTGGAAATCGTTGCCGAACGACCCCTGCGGGCCGCCGTGGATGAGGAAGGCCACGGGATACTTCTTGGCCGGGTCGAACTCGGCGGGCTTGACGACGATGCCGTAGACGGTCTCGTTGTTCCAGCCCGGGAAGGAGAACTGCTCGACCTCGCCCAGCCGGGCGGCGGCGATCCTCCCGGCGTTGATGCGGGTCACGGCCCGCTCGCCGCTTCCGTCGGGCGCGACCGAATAGACTTCGGTCGGCATCCGCAGGTCGTTCCGCTCGAAGACGATCCTGTCCCCCGCCGGGGCGAAGCCGGCCACCGTCCCGCTGGCCACCACCGTTACGGCCCGGCCGGTCTTCGCGTCCACCGCGAAGAGCGAGGTCTGCCCCTTGTTCGGGGCCGTGACGAGAAGCTTCGACCCGTCCGGCGACCAGGCCAGCGCCGAGGCCGAGAAGTCCCAGGCCTCGGTCAGGAGGCGCCCCGCGGCGCCCGCGCCATCCGGCCACGGCATGAGCACGACCCGGAAGCGGTCGGCCTCGTAGCCGGGACGCGCCATGGCCAGATAGGCCAGGGTCTTTCCGTCCGGCGAGAAAACGGGCATCGTGTCCCAGGCCTTGTTCGCCGCGGTCAGGCAACGCGGCGGTCGCGAGCCGTCGACGGGCGCCGCATAGAGGTTGAAGTCGGTCGACCAGGCCTCCGCCCGGCCGGCGTCCCGGGCGGTGAAGACGATCTCCTTCGAGTCGGGGGTGAAGGCGATCTCCTCGGGCCCGCCGAAGGGCTTGCTGGGCGAGTCGGCGTCCATGGCCGGCATGATGTCCCTGGCCTCGCCGCCCGCGGCCGGGACGGCGAAGACGTGCGACCGGCGGCCGTCGCTCCACGTATCCCAGTGGCGGACGAAGAGCTCGTCATAGACGCGGCCCGTGGCCTTGTTCTTGGCCCTGGCCTCGAGCGCTTTCGCCGTCTCGGCGGCCGTCCGCCCGGGGAAGACCTCCATGGTCGCGGCCAGCGTGCGGCCGTCCGGCGAGACGGCGAGCGCCCCGACGTCGAGGGGCAGGTTCGTGACCTGCTGGGCCTCGCCGCCGTCGAGGAGAATGCGCCAGACCTGGGATGAGCCCGAGCGCGTCGACAGGAAATAGAGGCCCCGGCCGTCCGGCATCCAGCGGGCGTTGAAATCCGCGGCCGGGTGGGCGGTCAGCCGGCGGAGGTCGCGGCCGTCGGCGCCGACGAGCCAGATGTCCGTCCGGCCTCGGTTCGCCTCGAGGTCCGTCGTGCGCAGGGTGAAGGCGATCGACCGGCCGTCCGGGGAGACCCGGCTGTCGGAGATGCGGTCCATGGCCAGCATGTCGTGGACCGAGAAGGGGTGGGTCGCGGCCGGGGGCCGGTCCTGGGGCGGAACTCCCGAAACGGCGGATGAGGGAAGGCCGGTCGCGGCGAGAAGGACGAGGACGAAGCCCAAGGCGGAAAGGGTGCGGCGCATGTCAAGACCTCCACGGAGGATTCCGATATATCGTGCCGGGCGGGACCGCCGCCGGACGGCCCAGGCCCGATGGGCTCACTTCTCCGACCACTTGGCCCGGTCCAGGCGGTCGAGCTCGATCGCGGTCCGGATGGACGAGACGATGAAGACGGTGACGAGGCCGATACCGACGGACAGGACCAGGATATCGGTCAGCCTGAAGTTGACATGGAAGGCCCGGACAATGAAGGGGTTCCAGAACGCCCCGGTCGTGACGACGGCGACACAGATGATCCGGACCTCGGTCGGCCCGACCCCCCAGTAGGAGAGTTGAAAGACCCGCCTGACGTAGGCCTCGACGTGGGCGTAGACGTTCATCAGGAGATAGCCCAGGGCCACGGACAAGCCGACGCCGATGTGGACGAGCGGGGACAGGGCCAAACCGAGCGCGAAGAGGACCGTAGTGAAGGCGTCGCTGATATGGTCGACGAAATAGCCGAACTGCTCCCGCTCCCGATGCCGGACTCGGGCCACGGTGCCGTCGAGGCTGTCCGCCCACCAGTGGATAGCGAAGCCCGCGTTGCTCAGCATGATCCACCAGGGGGAGTGGTGGACGAGGACGAGCCCGGCGAAGATGATGAAGCCCGCCGCGATGCCCAGGACGGTGAGATGGTCCGGGGTGACCCAGGAAGGGAGAGCCTGGGCCATCCTGGGCAGAACGCGTTTCTCCCAGGGACCGGTGAGGGTCTGGATGACGCGTTCCGCCTTCTTCTCGGCTTCCATGGGCGGCCCTCCTCCTCGTTGGAGCCGATTCTAACACACTTTGAGGCAAAGGCGGAGGGAAAAACCGCTTCCGGTCAGGGCACGGGGGGCTGCCCCTCCTCCGCCGGCGACCGCCGGGACCTCTCCCGCACGAACGGCACGAGGGCCGGAATGAGCAAGGCGACAAAGAGCCCGATGATGACCCCGTTCGGGACGGCGAAGGCCCGGCCGAGGAAGGCCAGGAGGAAGAAGCGCGGAAAACGCGAGAGGGCAACGGCTAGGGCGTAGAGGGGCAGGGGGTAGCGAGTCATGGCCACGAGGAAGCGGAAGGGATAGAACGGCACGGGCGTCAGGCCGGCGATCCACAGGGTCGGGAACGGCGCCTTCCGGAAGAGGCCCGCAAGATAGCAGACGAGCCGGCCCCGGCAGATGCGTTGGAAGGTCCTGAGGTCGGCCAGCGACTCGAAGATCGTATAGTTGATGACCTCCGTGATGAGGGTCCCTGCGGTGGCCGTGAGGGCGACGACCCAGGCGGGGTAGAACTTGCCGAAGAACAGGATGACCGGCTCGTGGGGCAGGGCGGCCAGGACGAATTGGGATGGCAAGCAGTAGAAGAAGAGGACCCAAAGGCTCTTGCTGTGCCGGAGGGACGGAGAAGCCAGCCAGATGACGAGAAGGCCGAGGACGAAGGCGGATTCGACGACGATGAGAGCGGTCCGCAGCCGGCCGCGCGACTTCACCCGCCGGCCGGCGTCCGGGGCCCCCGCGGAACCCGCTGTTGTCATCACCTCCGGCTCCCTCGCCCGCTACCTGGCCGGGGCCGTGACGCGGCCGAGCCTCTTTGCCGCCGCCTTGAGCTGCGGGAGTTTCGCGGCCTCGCCCGGCTTGATGCCGTGCCACATCGTGCACAGGTGCCCGAGCATCCGGTCAGAGCCCTGGGCGAGGGACTCGTCGATCAGGTTCCGGACCGCCTTGGGGTCGCGGAAGCTCGTCGGCAGGACGCGAAAGCCCTTGTCGAGGAAGAGCTTGACGGAGGGGAAGCCGTACCTCCTCTGGGTCTCGTAAGCGCGCTCGTAATGCCAATCGCAGACGACGATGTCCTTGGGGACGAGGTCGATCGCCGGATAGGTCTCGTTCTTAGACGCCTCCCACATGCCGTAGCCGGTCTCCGTCCCGTCGATGAGCCGGTCGCCCCACATCATCATCTCCTTGCCCCGCTCCTTGACGATGTGGCCGTAGGCGTCGTTGACGGCCTTGGCGAAGAGCCGCGCCGGCGATTTCCCCCGGCAGCGGGGGCAGGCGTCGTCGCCGATGACGAAGACCTCGTCCATGCCGACATGGAGGGCGTCGGCCTCGAAGACATCGATAAGCTCGCCGTAAAGGTCGTTGATGATCGGCCTCAGGTCCGGGTGGAGCGGGCACCAGCTGCGGCAATAGAACTCGGTGCCCCAGGGGTCCGTGCCTGTGTTGCCGGGGTATTTATTGGGGGTCTCGTCGAGCTGGGGGTACTTGACGAGGAGAGGGAACGTTTGTTTGGCCCAGGATTGATGGCCTAGGCTCTGGAACTCCGGCACGAGACGGATATGGCGCTCGTGGCAGGCGGCAAGGAGGGACTTAACCGTCTCCTTCCGGATCGCGTTCTCCATCCGCAGCTCAGGGTGGGATTCGTAAGCGTACCAATAATCGACTTCGCAGATGAGAAGGTTGACGCCGAGCCGGGCCAGGTCGGGGACCTCGCCGGTGAGGACTTTGGCGTCAGCGTCGGTCTCGCAGATGGCATGCATGCCGAGGACAAGCGGGCGCTTTGGGACGAGGGGCGTCGTCGCGGGCTTGGGTGCGCAGGAGGTCAGGAGCAGGGTGAATGCAGCGATAAGAAGCGAGATGGTGGAGAAGCGCTTGAGCATGAGAACCTCCTCGGGAGCTACGGACCTTGAGGATAGCCCAGGCGCGCGGGCTTGGCAAGCCCTCGGGACCCCCTAGCGCACAGGGCCGCGTACCTGTTAGACTAAGGC
>DATKJS010000080.1:0-28734 GCA_035543515.1 Terriglobales bacterium
CCCCCGCGCTCCCCTCTTTCGGCCTGGGGCGGCAGCGGGCGGCGAGGACGCCGACGAGGGCCAGCCCCAGGAAGACGAGGGCCGCGTCGAAGACCCGGCCGAAGCCGAAGCGGCGGCTGATCTCCTCGGCCGCGAGCGGGCCGAGGGCATTGGCGACGAGCCCCGCGACGCCGATGATGCCCATCGACCGGGCCAGCCGGTCGGCCGGGGCCAGGTCCGAGCAGAGGGAGATCGTGGCCGACATGCTGACGCCCCAGCCCGCGCCCATGACGGCGCGCAGGAGGAGGGGCAGCCAGCCCGCGTCGTGGACGAGGTGGAAGAACGGGACGCCTGCGGCCAGCACGGCGATTCCGGCCACGGCCAGCGGGCGGCCGCCGCGGACGTCGATCATCCGCCCGAAGAGCGGCCGGACGGCGATGGCGACGATGCTGAAGACGCCCATGATGAGGCCGACCTGGCTCTGGCGCGCCGCGAACGGCTTGAGAAAGACCGGCAGGTAGAAAAAGAGCGAGACGGCCATGTAAAGGCAGAAGAAGCCGGAGATCCCGAAAAGGAAGTCGCGGTTCCAGAAGGTGGCTGGCGGACAGGCGGCCGCGGCGGGCGGGGTCGTCATATTCCGGTCGGCCATGGCACGGAGAACCTCTTATAAAAGAGCGGCCGGCGATTGTCAAACGGCCCGCGGAGAGAAAGGCTGGCTGTCGGGGTTTGGGAAAATTAAGCTAAGGGGATATTGAAGGAGGGTATCCTTGAATGCTCAGCCAGCCAGCCAGTACTGAGCTTAATAGTATTATACCACCAGCCTCAAGACTCGCCACCGGAGAATCAAACCGTCACAGGCCGCGGAGCGACTCGACGAGGCGCGAGGCCCGCTCCGTGAGCGTCTTCCAGTCGCCCGCCGCGAGAGCCTTCTTGTCGACGAGGGCCGCGCCGAGGCCGACGGCCGAGGCCCCGGCTTCGAGGAAAGCCCGGGCGTTCTCCGCGGTGACGCCCCCGGTCGGCATGAGCCGGAGCTGCGGGAAAGGCGCGCGCACGTCCCGGAGATACTGGGGCCCGAGCGACGTTGCCGGGAAGACCTTGACGATGTCCGCGCCCCGGTCCCAGGCCGCAACGATCTCCGCGGGCGAGAAGGCCCCGGGCGCGACGAGGGTCTCATGGGCGCGGCAGGCGGCGATCATGCCCGGGTCGGCCAGGGGCGACACGATGAAGTCGGCCCCCGACCAGACGGCCGCCGCTGCCGTGTCGGCGTCGAGGACGGTTCCCGCCCCGACCAGGACGCCCACCGGCCGGGACACGGCCAGCTTCTGGATGATGTCGAGCGCGCCCGGCACGGTCATGGTGATCTCGACGGCCCGGACACCGCCCTGCCGCAGGGCCTCGACGGCGTCGAGGACGCGCGCCGCGTCCGGCGTCCGGATGACGGCGATGACCTTGCGTTCGAGGATGCCCTCCAGGGCCTTGTCCCTTTTCATGACGCCTCCCCTACCGCTGGACCCGGCCCGAGGCGTCGCCCGCCATGAGGGCGCGGATGTCCTTCTCGCGGACCAGGTTGAAATCGCCCGCGACGGAGTGCTTGAGACAGGAGGCGGCCGTGGCGAAGGCCAGGGCCTCGTCGTCCGGAAGCCCCGCGCGGAGCCCGTGGATGAGCCCGGCGGCGAAGGCGTCCCCGGCGCCGATGCGGTCGACGATGGCGCAGATGTCGTAGGACGGTCCGGCCATGAACCGCTCCCTCGTCCGCATCACGGCCGACCAGCCGTTGTCGTCGGCGCCGCGGCTCTCGCGGAGGGTGAGGGCGACCCGGCCGACGCTCGGGAACCCGCCGAGAACGCGTGCGCTCAGGTCCTCGTAGGCGCCGGCGTCGGGCCGGCCGGAGGCGAAGTCGGCCGCCGCGGCGAGGCCCAGGGCCTTCTGGCAGTCTTCCTCGTTGCCGACGACGAGGTCGGCGTATCCCGCGACCTCCCGCATGACGTCGGGAGCGCTCTTCCCGTAATCCCAGAGCTTGGCCCGGTAGTTCAAGTCGACCGAAACGGTCAGCCTTGCCGACCGCGCCGCCTTGACCGCCTCGAGCGTCACCGCCGCCGCCGCGGCGCTGAGGGCCGGGGTGATGCCCGTGACGTGGAACCAATCGGCGCCGGAGAAGACCCGTCCCCAGTCGAAGTCGCCCGGATTCGCCTCGGCCAGGGCCGAGCCCGCGCGGTCGTAGATGACCTTCGAGGCCCTCTGGTTCGCCCCGCGCTCGGCGAAGTAGATCCCGAGCCGGCGGCCGCGCCGGAGGACGAAGGAGGTGCCCACGCCCCACTTCCGGAGCTCACGGAGCGCGGCCTCGCCGACCTCGTTCGCCGGGACGGCAGAGACGTAGCGGACCTCGTGCCCGAGGAGGGCGAGCGAGACGGCGACGTTGGCCTCGCCTCCCCCGAAGCCCGCCCCGAGCCGCGGCGACTGGAAGAGGAGCTCGCGGCCGGGCGGGGACAGGCGGAGCATGATCTCACCGAAGGTGACGACGGCGGCCATCTCCACTCCTCCGCATGTTCCTTACCATAAAAACAGCCCGATAATCAATTCAGCAGCTGGCAAGAGGGACAGTCCCTCCCCTTCGCCGGCGAGTCGGATCGTCCGGCGGCATTGATTATTCCGCGGAGACGAGTAAAATAAGACGCACCCGAAGATTGGAGTGACCCGCAATGCCTCACCCTCACCTTCACTCGAAGCGCCCCGCTCCGCGCAGCGTGAAGTCCCATGTCCTGGACGTCATGTTCATCGTGGCCGGCTGCACCCTGATGGGCTTGGCCTATTCCCTCTTCATCATCCCCCATCACTTCGTCCCCGGCGGCGTGTCCGGCATCGCCATCCTCATCAACTCGCTCACGCGCCTGCCGGTCGGGGCGATGATCATCGTCCTCAACATCCCCATCTTCCTGCTCGGCCTGCGGACGATGGGCAAGGGCTACGTCGCCGGCAGCCTCGTCGGCATGGTCCTGTCCTCGGTCATGATCGACCTCTTCCACGAGGTCCTCAAGGTCCCGTCGGCGACGCAGAACGAAGTCCTGGCCTCGATCTACGGCGGCATCATGCTCGGCGCCGGGGTCGGCCTGGTCTTCCGCGGCCGGGCCTCGACCGGCGGCTCCGATATCATCGGCATGATCCTCAGCAAGTACACGGGCATGTCGCTCGGCTTCGGCATCATGCTCACCGACTTCATCATCATCTCGGCCTCCGGTTTCGTCCTGTGGAACCTCGAGGCCCCGCTCTACGGCTATATCGTCCTCTTCCTCTCAACCAAGGTCGTGGACCTCGTCCTCGAAGGTTGGAGCTACTCGAAGCTCGTCATCATCACCTCGACGCGGACCGACGAGATCTCCGACTTCATCCTCCACACGCTCAACCGCAGCGGCACGGCCCTGCGCTCCCGGTCCCTCTATCTCAACCGCGAGGGCGAGATCATCCTGACCGTCATCCACCGCAAGCAGCTCACCGACCTCAGGGAGTTCATCAGCGACATCGACCCCGAGGCCTTCGTCATCATCAACGACACCTACGACATCCTCGGCCGCGGCTTCAAGACGCGGCTCATCACCTGAGGGACCGACGCGGAAAGGAGAGCCCCGATGATCCGAAAAGCCGGCAGCCCGGTCCGGACGCTGGCCGTTTTCGGCCTCGCCGTCGCGCTGGCCCCGTCCGGCGCCGCCCGCGGCCAGACGCAGGGGCCGTCGAGCCTCGGCTTCAAGAAGCGGTTCGTCATCGAGGTCCGCAACCCGGGGCCCGAGCCGCTCGAGAGCCAGCCCGTCGTCCTCGGCGTCGAGGCCATCCGCGCCTTCGCCCCGGACTTCAATTCCTACAATTACGCCATTTTCGACGAGTCCGGGGGCGGCTACCGGCTCGTCGTCTCCCAGGCCGACGACCTCAACGGGGACCGTCTCCACGACGAGATCGTCCTCCTCCGGAGCCTGCCTCCCGCTTCCACGACGAGGCTCGCCTGTTACTACTCGCCCAAGGGCTCTTTCCAGCTGATGACGTCGGCGCCGAAGGCGAACGCCCGCCTCCTCGGCGGCCCGGCCGGCTCGGTCCTGGCCGGCTGGGAATCGACCCTAACCGCCTTCAAGTTCGTCGACGGACGCGTCGAGACGTACGGCAAGCTCTACCCCGGGCTCATCCTGAACAAGAACCTGGCCAACGACACCCGGCTCCAGGAATGGGGCATGGATACGCTCGCCGGCCGGGGCTCGCTCGGGCTCGGCGGGCTGACCGTCTGGACGGGCGGGGCGGCCGTGCCCCTCGCCTCGGCCGGCGCCGGCGGCGACCGGGACATCCGGCGGACCGTCCTGGCCGCCGGCCCGCTGCGGGGCTTGGTCAGGGTCGAGTACGCGGCCAGGCCCGGGACGGCCGCCGGCGGCGCCACCGTCCTCTTCTCGGCCTACGCCGACAACGTCTTCTCCCGCGAGGATATCCTGCCCGCGACGAAGGCGGGCCGGCCGACGGCCTACGGCGTCTGCGTCCAGAAGCTCGCCGGCGAGGAGGTCGCGTTCGACAAGGCGCGCGGCTTTCTCTCCGCGTGGGGCAACGGCGCGGAGGGCGTCGGCGAGGTCGGGCTGGCCGTCGTGTTCATTCCGTCCGAATTGGCAGGACTTGACGAGGCCGGCCCGGCCCGCACGGTCAAGCTCACCGCCGCGCCGGGGAAAACGCTGACCGTCTGGACCGTCGGCGGGTGGGGGCGCGGCCTCGTCACGGCGACGGCGCCCGCGGCGAAGAACTGGGCCCGCTACGCGGCCGGCCTCGCCCTGAAGCTCAGGGCCGCGGTCGAGGTCCGCTTCAAGCCGGAATGAGCGGCCCGCCGCCCGCCCGGCTCAGCGGCCGGCCTGGAGCTTGCCGACCTCCCCGATGAGCTCCGCAGCCCGCGCGTAGTCCGCACAGCCGTAAACGACGTCGAGCTCCTCGAGCAGCCGGGCCAGCTTCCAGGCCTTGACGGATTCCCAGGCGGGCGCGGTCCCGGCCCGGCGGGGCGCGGCGCGGTCGCCGAGGTCCCCCCAGGATCCGCCCGGCCGCCCTCCCCGCTCATCCCTGAACAGCGTCTGTCCCGCGAGCGTCGCGTAATAATCCCGGAAGTCGAGATAGGCGAGCTCGCGCAGCACGTCCTGGGCGTACCTCCGGTAGCCGCCGGGGCCCGCGGCGAGCGCGGCCTTGACCTCGGCCGGAGGCTCGTAGGGACGGATGGCATCGATGGCCGCGAGGAGGCGGTCGTTCTCGGCCCTGGCCCGAGGCAGGACGTCCTTTTCCAGGAGCTCGGCCAGGGCGGCGGGGCCGGCCTCGACGCGCTTCGCCTTCGGGTCCCGGACCTGGGTCACGCGGACGGGCCGTGTGCTGTTCGTGAGATAGACCTCCCAGCGGTCGAAGAAGCCGTCTCCGTCGGTGTCGAACATCCGGACCTCGCCGAGCGGGCCGAGCCCGGCGAAGTTCCCGACCTGCAGCCACCCTTCCTCCGCCCCGAAGAGGTGGACGCGCTTGTCGACGCCGCTGTAGTAGAGCTCCCGCTTCCCCGAGGGCTTGGACGACCATTCCCGCCGCACGTTCCACTTTCGGGAGGGACCGCCCGACTCGTCCATCGGCCGGCGCTCCCATGGCCAGGCCAAGCCCTTGCGGTCGGCCTCGGCGGGGCCGGCGGAAGCCCCGGCGGGCGCCGTCGCGTCGTCGCCGCCCTCGACCCACGAGAAGCCGGTGGCGCGGGCCTCGAAGGTCTCGGCCAGGGCCCGGGCATCCTTCCACGGGATGACCACGGTCTCCTGGGGCGGCCGCCGTCCCGCTTCGGCACGGGCCATGTCGGCGAACCTGTAAGGCATCCGCCCGACGAGGTTGTAGCTCATCCCGTAGGGGGCGGCGTCTTTGCCGCTGTCCCGCTCGACCCGGTAGCTCGCGCGGAGGTTGGCGACGACGGCCTCGGCCAAGCTCGGGTCCCACGGCCGGGCGTAGGCCGCCGAGCCGAAGTCCGGGTCCTTGGCCGGGTCCCACGACGCGGGCACGGCCGTGACGCGCACGACGATGTCGCTCGCCCCGTCGCCGTCCGCGCCGTAGGTCGCGACCGGGCACTCGCCAATCGGGCACCACGTCCCCCGCGCCGGGTTGAACGCGTTGACGTAGAAGACGTTATCGCCCTCGAACTGGCATGTCCGGCAGCCCTCCAGGCTGTCGCCGAAATCCGTCAAGGGCCAAAGGAGGCCGTCGCGGTCGACGTCGACGGCGAACCAGGCGTAGCTTAGGACCCCATCCGTGAAGAATCGAACGTCGACCTCCTCGGCCCGGCCGTCGCCGTCGCTGTCGATGTAATCGACCATGCGGTCGACGATGCCATCGACGCCGTAGTCAATGACGTAGCAGTCCGCGTGCCGGTCGCCGCCGGCCCGGATGCTGCCGTCCCCGTCGTCGTCGATGACCCAGATGAGCGTATCGACCGGCTGGCCGTGGAGCGTGACGGTCTCGCGCCGGACGAGCATGCGGTCCTTGGCCTCTCCCCCGACGTCCAAGACGAGGCTCTGGCCGGGCTCGAGGGCCGCGGCTTTCTTCCACCACCGCCGCGTCTTGAGGCTCCCGAAATGCCCGTCGGGCGTGAGCTGGGTCTGCCGCATCCACCAGGGGCCGAGGGCCTCCTGGCCGGCCCGGAGCGGCGCCTGGCCCGCCGGGCGGCCGAGTCCGAGGACGGCCAGGGCGATGAGACAGGGTCCGAGAAGGACGCGCGATCTCACTTCTTGATCCGCGCCTTCAGGTCCTCGATGAGGCCGCGGACGCGCTCGGCCTCGCGCTCGTCGGTGATCAGCCCGAGCGCCTTGCCGTAGGCGTCCACGGCCCGGGCCGGGTCGCCCGCGTCGGCGCAGGCGGCGCCCAGCAGGAGGTAGCCCGACCCGCTCTTGGGCTCGAGGGAGACGAACTTCTCCAGGCAGGGCGCGGCCTTGGCGGGCTGGCCCGAATTGAGGTAAAGCACCCCGAGCCCGTAGAAGAGGGCACCCGTCGCCGCGGAGGAGCGGACCGCGGCCTCGTAGAACGGGATGGCCTCGTCGTATTTTTTCAGACGGATGTAGGCATTCGCGAGGTTCGTGTAGGCCTCGGCGAAATCCGGGTTCAGCCGCAGGGCCTCGCGGTAGGACTTGACGGCGCCCTCGAAATCCCGGAGGTGGTACGCACAGTTGCCGACGTCGTAGTGGACGAAGGCGACCTTCGGGTCGGCGGCCAGGATCTCCCTATAAAGCGCCTGGGCTTCGGCGTACTTGCCCTGCTCGTAGAGCTCGTGGGCCCGGAGGTTCTCCTCCTGCCAAGGGGGCGGGGCCGGCTTCGCCGACCCGGCCGACTTGTTGAGGACCGCGTCGAAGACGTTGCCCTTGCGGCGGACGACGGAGACGGTGCCCCGGATGGTCGCGTAACCCGCCTTCTCGAACGTCAGCTGGTATTCGGCCGGGGCGACGTCCGGGAGAACGTAGGCGCCGTCCTGGCCGGTCTTCGCCGCGTAGGACGTTCCGCGGATGCCGTTCGTTAAGGTCACGGTGACGTCGGCCAGAGGAGCGCCCGAGGCATCCGTGACCTTTCCCCTCATCGATGTCGCGGCGCCGGCGAGCGCTGCGGCGAGCGAGAAAATGGAGGCTGCGATCAGGGCGGCGGGCCGGGAACAGCGCTTTCTCATCATGGCGTTCCGCCATAAACCTAGCGCCTTCCCCGCGCCCTGTCAAGCGCTGACAACCCCCGCGGTCGCATGTTATAATGGCGCTCCGAGGACGCCTTGGACATGCCCGGAGAAGAGACCCTCCCCCCCATCCTCGACGCCGCGCCCCGCACCGCGCCGCCGTTCGACCCCGGCTTCCGGCCGATGATTCTGGCCTACCGCGCCTATCGCGCCGCGGTCCGGCCGCGGGACGAGGCCCAGGTCAGGGTCGCCGTCGAGCGGGAGAACGGCCTCGTCTCGACCTTCACCATCCGCGTCTCGACCGACCCCGCCCTGGCCCCGGCCACGGCCTTCCTGGTCGAGCGGGTCGTCAAGTTCCTGCTCTGGTCCCGCGGCGGATGGAAGGTCTCGTTCGAGGGCCCTCGGCCGCTCGGCGAGGCCATCCGGACCGCCTACGCCGGGGCCGCCCCGAGGGCCTTCGACGTCCGGCTCATGGGCCGCGTCTACGAAAAGCCGTTCGAGGTCGCGCTCGTCCGGGCTGAGGCGATTCCCGAGGCCCGGGAGAACCAGCTGGCCCTCGGCGGACACCTCGACGGCTGCCGGGTCGGCTTCGACCTCGGGGCGAGCGACTACAAGATCGCCGCGGTCCGGGACGGGAAGGCCGTCTACAGCGCCGAGATCCCATGGTCGCCGAGCGAGCAGGCCGACCCCGTTTACCACACCGATTACATCCGGGCGGGGCTGAGGCGGGCGGCCGACCACCTGCCTCGCGTCGACGCCATCGGCGGCAGCTCGGCCGGCGTTTACATCAACAACCAAGTCCGCATCGCCTCGCTCTTCCGGTCCGTGCCCGACGGCGTCTTCGAGGCCAGGATCAAGCCTCTTTTCCTGAGGCTCCGGGAGGAGTGGGGCGTCCCCCTCGAAGTGATCAACGACGGCGAGGTCACGGCCCTGGCCGGCATGCTGTCGCTCGGCGAGAGGGCCGTGCTCGGCGTCGCCATGGGCTCGAGCCAGGCCGCCGGCTTCCTGAACGCCGAGGGCCACATCACCGGCTGGCTCGACGAGCTCGCCTTCGCCCCGGTCGACGCTTCGCCCGGCGCGGCCGTCGACGAATGGTCCGGCGACCGGGGCGTCGGGGCCAACTATTTTTCCCAGCAGGCCGTCAACAAGCTGGCCCTGGCCGCGGGCCTCGCCTTTCCCGACGCGGCGCGGCTGCCCGAGCGTCTGAGACAGGTCCAGGCCCTGGCCGACGCGGGGGACGGGCGCGCGGTCCGCGTTTTCGAGGCCATCGGCGTCTATCTTGGGTACAGCATTCCGTGGTACGAGCTCTTTTACGAGGCGCGGAACCTTCTCGTCCTCGGCCGGGTCGTGTCCGGCCGCGGCGGCAGCCTGATCATCGGCAAGGCGGCGGAGGTCCTGGGCGCCGAGTTCCCGGAGACGGCCGCCCGCGTTCGCCTCCACCTCCTCGACGAGAAGAGCCGCCGGGTCGGCCAGGCCGTGGCCGCGGCCAGCCTGCCCCGCCTGGCGGGAACGGACCACCCCGGAGGGAGACCATGATGAAATTCCACAACCCCGAAGCCTCGCTCTTCGTTCCGGACGGCGCCGCCCCGGACGAGGCCCTGCGGCGGGTCACCCATCTCGGCATCGGCGCCCACCAGGACGACCTCGAGATCATGGCCTTCCACGGCATCGTGACCTGCTTCGACGACCCCGGCCTCAGGTTCGGGGCCGTGACCGCGACCAACGGGGCCGGCAGCCCGCGGACCGGCGTCTACGCCTCCTACACCGACGCGGACATGGCCGCCCTCCGGCGCCGCGAGCAGGAGAAGGCTGCCATCATCGGCAACTACGGCGCGCTCATCCAGCTCAATTACACGAGCCCCGGGGCCAAGGACGCCGCCGGGGGGCATCTGCGGGGCGACCTCGCCGGCATCCTCCGGGCCGCCCGTCCGCGCGTCGTCTATACCCACAACCCGGCCGACAAGCACGATACCCACGTCGCCGTCGGCTTGGCGGCGCTGGCCGCCATCCGCGAGCTCGCCCCGGCCGACCGGCCGGAAATGGTTTACGGATGCGAGGTCTGGCGCAACCTCGACTGGATGCTCGACCCGGACAAGGTCCCGCTCGACGTCGGCGCCCATGAGAGCCTGTCCATGGCCCTCATCGGCGTCTACGACTCCCAGGTCGCCGGCGGCAAGCGCTACGACATCGCCACGGCCGGCCGGCGCCGGGCCAACGCCACCTACTTCCAGGCGCACGAGACCGACGCGTGCGAGCAGCTGTGGTTCGCCATGGACCTCTCCCCGCTCGTCCGCGACGACCGGCTCGACGTCCTCGACTTCGTCCTGGGCCACGTCGACAACTTCCGCCGCGACGTCGCCGACAGGATCCAAAAATACTCGTTGCCGAAGGCCTGACCCGGGCCGAGGAGGAACGCCATGGAGATCATCATTCAACCGGACAGCATGCAGGCCAGCCAGGTGGCCGCCCGAATCGTCGGCCGGCTGGTCAAGGAAAAACCCCACGCCGTCCTCGGCTTCGCCACCGGCAACACGCCGCTCCAGCTCTACAAGAACATGGTCCGGATGCACCGCGACGAAGGGCTGGATTTCAGCGACGTCACCGCCTTCAACCTCGACGAGTACGTCGGCGTCCCGCCCGTCCATCCCTCGTCCTTCCACAGCTACATGTGGGCCCACCTCTTCAGCCAGACCAATATCAAGAAGGAACGGGTCCACATTCCTGACGGTCTAGCGGCCGACATCCCCGCGGTGTGCCGGAACTACGAGCAGGCCATCAAGTCGGCCGGCGGGATCGACATCCAGATCATGGGCATCGGGACCAATGGGCACCTCGGATTCAATGAGCCCACGTCCTCGTTTTATTCCCGAACTCGGATCAAGACCCTGACCGAAGAAACCCGCCTGAACAACGCCGCCGCCTTCGGCAGCCACGAAAACGTCCCCCTGCACGTCATCACCATGGGGCTCGGCACGATCCTCGACAGCCGGATGTGCCTGCTGATGGCGTTCGGCAGGAAGAAGGCCAAGGCCATCGCCCTGACCGTCGAAGGTCCGATGACGTCCATGGTCCCAGGCACGGTGCTCCAGCTCCACCCGCGGGCCATCCTCATCCTGGACAAGGACGCCGCCTCGGAGCTCAAGATGGCCGACTATTACACCTGGGTCTACGACCATAAGCCGGAATGGCAGAAGTACTGAAGAATCAGTAGAGGCGCTTCCAGCGCTTCGCCGCGAGGTCGCAGCGCCAGAGCGAATCCGTATCATTATCCCCGACGAGGGCCTGGTCGCCGACGACCTGAAGATCGGTCGGGGTGGCCAGCCGATGAGGGAAAGCGATCCGTTCGATCTCCCCGAGGTCCGAGCCGAGGATGCGCAGAGCGTTGGCTTCCCGGTCGATGACGATGACCTTTGCGCCGTCAGCCGTCCAGGACGGTGAACAGAGCCGTGCCGCGGCCTCACTTTCCGTGATCATTCTCTCCGTGATGATCTTCTGCCGGGCCAGGGAATATATGACCAGGAAATAGGCGTCCGGGCCGCCCGCCTGTCTTCGACGGCAGAGGTAAGCCACCCGCTTTCCCTCCGGGTCCCAGGAGATCTGGGAGGGGGCCTGCCCCTGAGCCTCGGTCAAGCTCCCGCTGATATTCGTCGTCGCCATCGTCCTGAGGTCGAGCAGTGCCAATCGCCACGGCGCCTCGGGGACCTCCTGGTATATGATCGCCAGCTTGCCTCCCTGGCGCAAGTCGGGCGCCCCCCCTGAGGCTGGCGCGGCGTTATCCAAAACGAGCTTCGCCGTCCGGCGGCCGAGATCAAAGACCCAAAGGCTGCGGACCGTCGGCCGGCCATAGCCAATCTTGCCGATGAGAACAGCCTGCCCGTCCGGTGCCCAGGCTATCAGGTGAAAGTAGAACCGCCGGTCGGCGGAGTTCTCGAAGAGAGCGGGGTCGTCGGGCAGGCTTTCGATCCGGGTCCCGTCGGCATAAGCGATCCTGAGCGGAGGCCTCCTCTTGCCCCACGGCTTGGAATAGATGCTGCGGGACAGAATCGCGACCTTGGCGCCGTCGGGAGAGATCAGCAGGCTGCCCATGGAATCTTCCCCGGTCGACTCGTTCTCCTTGGGTCCTCGGCCGATGATCCTCTTCCTGCCGGAACCGTCCGCGTTCGCGACCCAGAGCTCTTCGGCCCAATCGTCCTTGTTCCTGATATCGTAAGCGGAATAGACGATCTTGCCGCCCGACGCCGACGCCGCCCAATAGTCGATTTGTTTGCCCTTAACCACCCATTGGATCCCATGCTCCGACGCGGAATACTTGAAGACCCCCCGCTCGGTGACATAGCAGGCCTCTCCGCCGGAAGACGTGAACAGGTAAAGATAGCGTTCCCCCTTGACCGGCATCAGCTTGGCCCATGCGGCGGTGCCCGCCAGGGCGAGGACGAGGAGTGGGGCGAACGATCGGACAAAGCCCAGGGTTAGCTTGCGGGGCTGCGAGAAGTCCGAATGGACTAGGGTCAGGACGGAGGCCGCGGCGAAGGCCAAGGCGATGAGGATCTGGCTGACGAGGAATATCGACAGGGCCCTTTCCGGCGCGATCCAGGCCAGGAATCCTCCGGCCTTGGTGTTCATGGCGGCCCATACGGCCGCCGCAAGAAAGAGGCCCATAAAGAGCGACAGGAAGAGGATGTTGAATTGTCCTTCATGGAGGAGCGACAGCGAGAACGCGACCGTCAGCAGGAACCCCGAGAGAAGGATGCTCCACCAGGGGAACGCGGATTCGAGGGCGAGCCCCGCCTTGCCGAGCATGGGCCAGGCCCGGATCTCGCGGATGCCGGGCACGGCGAGCCACAGGGCAGCGAAAACGAGCCACAGGGCCGCCAGCATGCTCAGGAGGGCGGAGAACTTCGCCAGCCAGATCTCGGCCTTGCGGACGGGCCGTGAGAAAAGGTAGGCCCAGGCTCCGTGCCGGTATTCCGCCTCGAAGCCCGCGGCCCCAAGGGTGAGGGCGGCGAAGGGATAGAAGAGCATGAGCACGGCGTAGATCAGCCACTCCCGGATGTCCTTCTTTTCGCGGAAAACGGACTGGGCCGCAATGATGAGGAGGGCAAGGATCCCCAGCTCGAAGAAGAAAAGCAGGGCCTTCTCTTTCCATTCCTTGACGTAAAGGGCTCGGAACATCGCGCTCTCCCTTTCCTAGGCTCTGTCGGCCACCAGGCCGACGAAGATGTCCTCGAGTCTGGCCTGGCGCTCGGCCTTGACCTTCTCGAAATCCTCGTCCAGGATGAGCCGGCCGCCGTGGAGGACGAGCAGCCGCTCGACGATGCGCTCGAGCTCGTGGACCATATGGGTCGCGAAAAGGACGGTCGTGCCCGAGGCGGCCAGCTCGCGGATGATGTCCCGGAGGAAATCCTGGCGGGTCGGCACGTCCAGTCCCGAGGTCGGGTCGTCGAGGATGAGGAATTCCGGGGCGGCGGCCAGGGCCACGGCCAACCCGAGCTTGAGCTTCATGCCCCGCGAAAGCGTCCCGATGCGCGAATTCTGGTCCAGGGCGAAGCGCTCGAGGTCCGAGGCGGCGCGCTTCGGGTCCCACTTGGGATAGAAGCGGGCGTTGAAGTCGAGCAGGGCCCGGACCGTCATGTCCTCATAGAAGAACGGGTCCTCGGGGACATAGCCGAATTCCCGCTTGTAGGCGCTGTCCCGGAAGCCGATGGGGCGGCCTTTATAAAGAACGCCGCCGCCGTCGGCCGGGATGACGCCCATGAGGATTCGGGCCAACGTGGTCTTTCCCTCCCCGTTCCGGCCGAGCAGGCCATAAACGCGGCCGCCTTCGATGGCCACGTCGAGATCTTCGAGCACGTGTTTTCGGCCGAAGCTCTTGGAGAGATGGCGGATCCGCAGCAGCTCGCTCATGCCGACCTCCCGTTCTTTCCGTCCGCGCCCGCCCTGAGGCGCTCCTCGAAGAGCCTCTGGATGCCGCCCTCGCCCAGGCCGAATTTCCTGGCCTCGGCGACGGCCTCGTCCATGACCCGGGCTAGGTGGGCCTGGATGTCCTTGTCGGCCCCGGGCTCTGGCCGGCGGGCGACGAACGAGCCGCGCCCTTTCTGGGCCGAAACGAGGCCGTCCTGCTCGAGCTCCCGGTAGGCCCGGGCCACCGTGTTCGGGTTGACGATGAGCTCGGCGGCCAGGTCCCGAATGGACGGCAGGGGGTCGCGGACCTTGAGCCGGCCCGTCGTCACCAGCCTGAGGATCTCCTTCTTGATCTGTTCGTAGATCGGAACGAAGCTTGTTGCATCGACCCTGATCACGGCATTGCCTCCGTATTACTGTATTAATATTATAATACATTTTGCCGCTTTGTCAAGTCCTTTTAATTCGGGGACACAATACTCATTTCCCAATTTCCCCGAACGACCGAACGGCCGCGCCCTGCTCGAAAATTGGGAAATGAGTATTGTGTCCCCGTTTTGAAGCGATTCTTGCGTCACCATCGCGTTCTTGTCGCCCGCCCTTCCCTTTCCCGCCCGTCCGATGTAAACTGATTCCGGTCCTCGGTGCGCCGGGATTCGCCCGCCGGGCCGATTCCACCGGGAGGTCATCATGACGATCAACTTCAACCATATCCTCTGGGCCACGGACTACTCCGACGAATCCCAGGAAGCGCTCCTCTACGCCGCCGAGTTCGCCAAGACCTTCCACGCCAAGCTCTCCGCCCTCCACGTCCTGCCCGATTTCTCCCCCGTCCTGCGCGAGTCCCTGCCGGCCATCGAGGCCGAGCTCGTCGGCCGGATCGAAGTTTCGACCGAGGCCGCCGAGGCCCGCATCCGCGACATCAGCAAAGCCCGCGGGATCGTCTTCGACGACGTCAAGGTTCTCACCGGCACGCCCGCCAAGGCGATCTGCCAGGCCGCCCGCAAGACCAAGGCCGACCTCATCGTCATCGGCCCGGCCGGCGCCTCCGCCGCCGGCCGGACGGCCATCGGCAGCGTTACCAACCAGGTCCTGCGCAGCTCGCTCGTGCCCGTCCTCGTGACCAAGAAGAGGGCCGGGGGCACGGCCATCCGGAAGATCCTCGTCCCGACCGATTTCTCGGGCCGGGAGGAGGTGGAGCGCGACTACGCATGGAAGCTGGCCAAGGGCTTTCGGGCTTCGCTCGGCTTTCTCTACATCATGGAGCTCTTCGGCCACGACTTCCGCCTGACCGACGAGCTGTTCAAGGCCGTCTCCGAGAAGTTCAAGGCCCGCAAGCTCCGGGAGAAGGTCGACGTCCCGGTCGTCGAGGACGTCTACAAGGCCGTGCAGGCCGCGGAGGGCATCGTCGACTACGCCGCCCTCCACCAATACGACATGATCGTCATGTCCACCGAGGTCAGGGAAGTCGCCCGGTTCCTGCTCGGCAGCACGACCGAGAAGGTCGTCTCCCTGAGCTCCGTCCCGGTCTTCGCCATCCCGCGCGGCAAGTCCTGAACCCCAATTTGGGGACACAATACTCATTTCCGAATTTCCCCGAACGACCGAACGGCCGCGCTCTGCTCGAAAATTCGGAAATGAGTATTGTGTCCCCGATTTATTTCTGGGGCAGTGTCAGCGGGGAAGTTTGACTTTTGCCGGTGAATCCAATAAGAAGATGCCAAGACGCATGAGGAAGGACTACCTGCCGATGGCGCTCGGGTTCTGGGGCATCGCCCTGCCGCTCGCCGTCTTCGGCCTCGTCTTCTGCCGGACGGCCGCCGAGCGGCTCACGGCCTTCCTCGCCGCGGCCGTCTTCGCCCTCGTCGGCGTTCTCATTTCGAGGGCCAAGCGATGAGGCTCGCGCCCGCCGACTGGCTCTTCATCGTCTGGTACTTCCTCCTCTCCATCGGCCTCGGCCTCTACTATTCGAAGAAGGCGGGGCGGAGCACCTCCGAATACTTTCTGGGCGGCCGGAGCCTTCCGTGGTGGCTCCTCGGCACGTCCATGGTCGCCACCTCGTTCTCCTCCGACACGCCCTTGGCCGTGACGGGCATCGTCATCAAGGACGGCGTCTCCGGGAACTGGCTCTGGTGGAACTTCATGCTCGGCGGGACGCTAACCGTCCTTTTCTTCGCCCACCTCTGGCGCCGGGCCGGGGTCATGACCGAGGTCGAGTTCATCGACCTCCGCTACTCCGGCCGCCCGGCGCGCTTCCTGCGCTGCTTCAAGGCCCTCTACCTCGGCCTCCCCATCTCCTGCATCACCTTCGGCTGGGTGACCCTAGCCATGGTCAGGATCATCCAGGCCATCTTCGACACGAACGGCGTCACGGCCATGGCCGTCTGCCTCGGCCTGACGATCTTCTACACGACCCTCTCGGGCCTGTGGGGGGTCGTGGCCACGGACATGCTCCTCTTCGGTGTCGCCATGGCCGGCTCCGTCATCCTCTCGGTCGTCTCGGTCGAGAAGGCCGGCGGCATCGGTGGCATCGTCGCGGCCATGAGGGGCCTTTCGGCCCAGGCGGGCAAGGACTATCTCTCGGTCTTCCCGTCGCTCGGTCGGGCCTTGCCGCTGGCCTTCGTCGTGGCGCTCTTTGTCCAGTGGTGGGCCGTCTACTATCCGGGCGCGGAGCCGGGGGGCGGAGGCTGGAGCGCCCAGCGCATGCTCGCCGCGCGCGACCCGCGGCACGCCGTGCTCGGCACCCTCTGGTTCAACATCGCCCACTACGTCGTCCGGCCCTGGCCCTGGATCCTGACGGCTCTTGCCGCCCTGGTCCTCGCGCCCGGGCTCGTCCACGCGCCGCCGGGAGCGATGGAGGCCGCCTACCCGAAAATGATCGCCCACTTGCCGCGCGGCATCGCCGGGATCGTCGTCGCCTCGCTCTTCGCCGCCTTCATGTCGACCATCGAATCCATCGTCAACCTTTCCGGCTCGTTCCTGCTCAACGACTTCTACAAGCCGTTCATCCGGAAGGGGGCGAGCGAGAAGCACTACGTCGCGGTCTCGCGCGTCGTCGTCCTCGTCGTCTCCATTCTCGGCGCCGGCTTCTCCTACCTCCTCGGCAGCGTCCGGATGGGCTGGCAGCTGGTCATGGAGCTCTCGGCCGGCATCGGCCTCGTCCTGCTCCTGCGCTGGTACTGGTGGCGGGTCAGCGCCTGGTCGGAGATCGCCGCCCTGAGCGCCTCGGCCGGCTGCGCCGTCTATCTCCATGAGTTCCCGAACTCGCCGCTGGTCGGGGCGCTGTCGTCCGCGCTGGCGCGGGCGGGGTTGGGCGTCGACGCCTGGGGGGTCAAGATCCTCCTCATCGTGGCCGTGACGACGGTCGCCTGGCTGGCCGTGACCTTCCTCACCCCGCCCGACGATCGCGACAAGCTCCTCGCCTTCTACCAGAAGATCCGGCCGGGCGGTTTCTGGGGACCCGTGGCCCGGCGGAACGGCCGCTCCTACGGGCTCCAGGCCTACCCGTTCCTGGGCTGGGGCCTGGCCCTGGTCACGATCCTCTCGCTGCTTCTCGGCGCAGGAAAGCTCATCTTCATGGACTGGGCCGGCGCCGCGGCCTGCCTCGCCGCCGGGACGGCCGCCGCTTTCCTGCTGTGGAAGACCATCGCCAAGATCGATTGGGAGGGACAGTGAAACGCACGAAAAAAGGGACGCTCGCTCTTCTTTCGCTAAGCCTCCTTTTGCTCGGACTGGCCGCGGCCGCCGCCCGGACCGCCGAGGCGCCGCGCGACGTCTTCGGCTATCCCGTCAACGGCGAGGCTTGGTACTCGATCACGGCCCCGTTCACGCCGCCCCCGGCGGCCGCGGCCGGGAGCGTTTGCCGCATCGCCCGGGTCGAAGTCAACAAGAAGCGCTGCCGCGACTTCGTCCCGCTCCAGGACGGCAAGGAGCCGCCGTCGGGCGAGCTCCGCCTGGACCGGCCGTTCGAGGTCAAGGTCCGCTTCGGCTGGCGGCCCGCGACCGCCTATACGGTCGAGCTGACCCTGGAGGATGTCAAGTCCGGAAAAAGGATCCCGTTCGCCTGGTCCGGGACGTCGCCCGCGGGCAAGGGCTACTGGGACCCGTCCTGGCAGAGCTATCTCTCGCTCATCCTCTCGGAGGAGAACGGCGTCGCGCGGCGAGGCTACCCGGTCCACGCCACGGTCGGCGTTATCAGCAGCTACGTCCGCTCGGCGGACGAGGTCCGCGTCGTGCGGGCGGACCGACGAGGCGGGGATGTCGTCTACCGGGAGGTGCCGAGCCAGGTCTACGACTTCGTCGCCTGGAACGACCCGAAGGTCCTGGGCATCGAGGAGAAGGACGCCCAGACCGGCAAGCCCGTCCTTCGCTACCACCCCACGACCTCCTTCAGCGTCGCCTTCCTGGCCGACCTCGAGCCCAGGTCCAAGGCGACCTACCTCGTTTTCTTTAACAACGCCCGGGCCCCGAAGCCGGTCTATAAGTCCGACCTCACCGTCCGCAGAGGCCGTCTCTTCGGCCGGACGGTCGAGAACGGCTTCTACCGGATCACCCTCCAGGAGAAGAGCGGCGTCATCTACGAGATCATGGAGAAGACGACCGGCCTCAAGCTCGAGCACAAGCTCGAGACCAACGGCGCCGTCCACTGGAACCCCGACATCTACGCGCCGCCCCATGCCTGGTACCACAGCTCCGACTGGTCGGACCCCAAGGCCGACGAGGTCGCCGGGCCCGTGTTCTACTCCCTCAACCTCAAGGGCGCCCTGCCCTTCCCCAAGGGCGTCGACGTCGGCATCCGCTACCATTTCTACGCCGGCTCACCCGTGGTCATGGTCGAGACCGTGACAGAGGTCGAGAACGACATGTTCGTCATGGCCCTGCGCAACGCCGAGGTCGTCTTCAACAAGGCCGTCTTCACCAAGGCCGCCTTCAAAGAGGGCGGCGCGATGGAGGTCCTCGACCTGACGCGGTCGAAGATGCACCCCGCCCACGCCGCGGTCCTGCGCCCGGACACGCCCTGGGTCAGCTTCTTTGACGAGGCCAAGGGCATCGGCTTCGCCTCGCTCTACCTCGACCTCGCGACGCCCAATCTCAACGGCGGGTTGGCCTCGCTCGCCCAGCCCTTCATCTACATCGAGAACGGGCCATGGTATTACGTCTCGCGCGGCTTTGTTTACTCGTTCGCGACGAACAACCAGACCCGGATGCTCCCGGTCAGGGGCGGCAGCGTCTATTACGAGCGGAACGCCTGGCTGGCCTTCCCCTACCCCAAGGGCAAGACGCTGGCCTCTCTCCTCGACGGGACCTATGACATGCTCAAGTGGCCGGTGGCGGTCCGCGAGGACATGGAGACCTTCGCCGAAAGCCCGGAGGGCTGGGTCGTGCCCATCCTGACCGAGCCCTTCGAGGAGGGTGTCAAGTCGGCCGTGGGCGGCAAGGACCGCCGGAAATAGGCCGGCGACGGGGCGGACCGCCGGGCGCGGCTTGACAACCCCGCCCCTGGAGTCTTTAATGTTTGGGGTAAGAGGTCCCCTGTGATGAGCATTCGCCCCGCCAAACGCGCCGTCCGCTTCGCCGCCCGCGCCGGCCGCGGCCCGCTCGGGCTCGGCCTGGCCCTCGCCTTGCTCGCCGCGGCCGCCTTCGCCCGATCCGCGGCAGTGGGCCGGGCCGCCCAGGACGACCAAGTCGTCGAGGCCAAGGTCCTCCTCTCCCGCGACGGCGTCCATCCGGGCGAAACGGTCAAGGTCGCGGTCGTCCTGAGGATCCGGCCCGGCTACCACATCAACAACGACATGCCGGCTGACCAATTCCTGGTGCCGACGACCCTGGCCATCGACGAGAGCCAGGGCGCCCAAACGCTCGAGGTCGTCTACCCGCAGGGACATCGCGGCCGGTTCGCCTACACGCAGGCCGAGCTCATCGTCTACGAGGGCGAGGCCGTTCTCGGCGCGCTGGTCAGGCTGGAGAAGTCCCTCCTCGCCGGCCCGCTCACGATGCGGGGGACCGTGAGCTACCAGGCCTGCGACAACGCCTCCTGCCTGCCCCCGAAGGACCTGCGGTTCGAATTCGAGGTCCCGGTCGTCGAGGCAGGCCGGAAGACGCACGACGTCCACGCGGATGTCTTCGGGAAGATCGCGTTCAGCGATAAGGTGAAATAGACCGACGTGCCGCCGGGCGGCCCAGACGGAGCCGAAGGTGAACGAATCAGCCCTCAGACGCATCCCGTCGCTCGACGCCCTGCTCCGCGAGCCCGGCGGCGAGGCCCTGGTTCGCGAGTACGGCCGACAGGCCGTCGTGGCCGCCGGCCGTGCGGTCCTCGAGGAGGTCCGTGGGAAGGTCGCCGCATCGGCGGCTGAGGCCGAGGCCGACGCGCCCGACTCAGGCGCCCTGCTCGAGCGCGTCAAGGACCGCCTCTGCCGGAAGTTCCGGCCCTCGCTCAAGCCGGCCGTCAACGCCACGGGCATCATCATGCACTCCGGCCTCGGCCGGGCGGTCCTGTCCGAGGACGCCGTCGAGGCGCTCCTCGCCGTCGCCCAGGGTTATTCTACGCTCGCCCTCGACCTCGAGACCGGGCGGCGCACGTCCCGCGACCGGCACGTCGAGGGCCTCCTCCGCGAGCTGACCGAGGCCGAGGCGGCAACCGTCGCCAACAACAACGCCGCCGCGACCGTGCTCGTCCTCAACACGCTCGCCCGCGGCAAGGAGGTCATCGTGTCGCGCGGCCAACTCGTCGAGATCGGCGGCTCCTTCCGCATGCCCGACGTCATGAAGACGAGCGGCGCCGTCCTGCGCGAGGTCGGGACGACGAACAAGACCCATCTCCGCGACTACGAGGAGGCCATCGGCGAGGCCACGGGGGCCATCCTCCGCGTCCACCACAGCAACTACCGCATCGTCGGCTTCGCCGAGGAGCCGGGGATCGAGGCGCTGGCCGAGCTCGGCCGCGCCCGGCACGTCCCCGTCATCGACGACCTCGGCAGCGGCGCCCTGGTCGACCTCGCGGAATTCGGCCTCGCGCCGGAGCCGCTGGTCCGGGACAGCGTCCGGGCCGGGGCCGACATCGCCTGCTTTTCTGGCGACAAGCTCATCGGCGGGCCGCAATGCGGCCTCATCGTCGGCCGCGCGGAGTGGGTGGCGAAGATCAAAAAGAACCCGCTGGCCCGCGCCTTCCGCTGTGGCAAGCTCGGCCTCGCGGCGCTCGAAGCGACGCTCAAACTCTTTCTTTCGCCAGAGCTCCTCCGCGAGCGCCACCCCGTCTACCGCATGCTGGGCCTCTCTCCGGACGAGCTCGGACGCCGCGCGAAGAAGGTCGCCGCGGCCCTGCGCAGGGCCCTGCCCGAGGACGTCGGGGTGGCCGTCGAGGACGGCGAGTCGCAGGTCGGAAGCGGCGCCGCGCCGGTCGAAACGCTCCCGACCAAGGTCCTGGCCGTGACCTCGGCCTCGCTCTCTCCGGACGCGCTCGCGGCCGCGCTCCGCCGTCTCGACCCGCCCGTCTTCGCCCGCATCAGTCGCGACGCCGTCCTCCTCGACTTTCGGACCATCCAGCCCGGCGAGGACGCCGTCGTCGAAGCCTCGATCAGGAGACTATTTAATAAAGGGGGACAGCCCCCTCCTGGGGAGGGGGCTGTCCCCCTTGTGCCATCCGCCTGACATGATCGACTATAAGAAGCGTCAGCGCATCATGGGCCGGTCGATCCGGCTCGGCCATTGCATCTGCAACCCCAAGGAACCGTGCCCCTGCGACCTCTTCAAGCGCAAGAACGTCTGCCTCTGCTCCGGCGAGCGGGAGAAGGACGCCCCGGAGAACGTGGCCCTGACCGCCCTCGTCGAGAACGCCGGTTGCGCCTCGAAGATCGGCCAGGCCGACCTGAAGAGGGCCCTGGCGGGCCTGCCCCGGACCCGGGACCGGCGCGTCCTCGTTTCGTCGGACACCTGCGACGACGCCGGCGTCTTCCGGCTCGACGCGCGCACGGCCCTCGTCCAGTCGGTCGACGTCTTCACCCCGGTCGTCGACGACCCCTACGTCTTCGGCCAAATCGCCGCCGCCAACTCCGTAAGCGATATCTATGCCATGGGCGGCCGGCCGCTGACGGCCCTCTCCATCATCGCCTTCCCCATCGACCGCCTGAGCCCGCGGGTCATGAACAGGATGCTCCAGGGCGGCGCCGACAAGCTCCGCGAGGCGGGCACGGCCCTGCTCGGCGGCCACAGCATCAAGGACAGCGAGATCAAGTTCGGCTTCGCCGTGACCGGCCTCGTCCGGCCCGACCGGATGACGGTCAACAGCAAGGCGCGGCCCGGCGACGTCCTCGTCCTGACGAAGCCCATCGGCACCGGGACTCTGAGCTTCGCCCGCCAGATCGGCCGCGCCCCCAAGAAGGGCCTCGAGGAGGCCGAGCGCTCGATGACCGAGCTCAACCGGGCCGCGGCCGAGGCCATGACCGCCGCGCGCGTCACGACGGCCACGGATATCACCGGCTTCGGCCTGGCCGGCCACCTGAGCGAGATGGCCGCGCAGAGCGGCGTCCAGGTCGAGGTCTACGCCGAATCCATCCCCGTCTTCGCCGGCGTCATGGGCCTCATTCGCGACGGGGTCATCTCGGGCGCCGTCGAGCGCAACCGCGACTCCGCCGGCCGCTTCGTCAAGCGGGCCAAGGGCGTCGGCCAGGAGCTCGAGACGCTCCTCTACGACCCCCAGACCTCGGGCGGCCTGCTCATCGCCGTCCGGCCGTCGCGGGCGGAGTCGCTGTTGGCCGCGCTCAAGAAGAAGGGCGTCGGCGCGGCGGCCGTCATCGGCCGGGTCACGGGAAGGGGCCCGGCCCGCATCGTGCTCAAGAAGCATGCCTGAGAAAGCGCACGTCATCATCGGCACGGCCGGTCACATCGACCACGGCAAGAGCGCCCTGGTCAAGGCCCTGACCGGGACCGACCCCGACACCCTGCCCGAGGAGAAGGCCCGCGGCATGACCATCGAGCTCGGCTTCGTCTTCCTCGACGACCCGGCCTACGAGAAGCAGATCGTCTTCATCGACGTCCCCGGGCACGAGAGGTTCATCAAGACCATGGCCGCCGGGGCGAGCCACGTCGACGCCGCCCTCCTCGTCATCGCCACCGACGAGGGCATCTCGGTCCAGACGCGGGAGCATTTCGACATCCTGCGGCTCCTCGGCGTCGGCCTGGGCGCGGTCGTCCTGACCAAGAGCGACCTCGTCGACGGGGCGCGCCTCGCGGAGGTCGCGGCGGCCGTCCGGGCCCACGCCCGCGGCTCGTTCCTCGACGGCGCGCCCATCGCCGCCGCCTCGTCCGTGACAGGCGCGGGACTGGAGGAGGTCCGGGCGGTCCTCCGGGACCTGGGGCGCAGAGCCGCGCCGCGGCCGGACAACGGCATCTTCCGCATGCCCATCGACCGCGTCTTCACCGTGCAGGGATTCGGCACGGTCGTCGCGGGCACGGTGCTCGGCGGCCGGGTCCGGACCGGGGACGAGGTCGAGGTCTTCCCGGACGGGCTCCGGTCGCGCGTCCGCGGCGTCCAGGTCCACGGCGAGCGGACGGAGGCCTCGGGCCTCGGCCGCCGGACCGCTCTCAACCTGCAGGACCTGAAGAAGGAGCACGTGAGGCGCGGCCAAGTCGCCGGCGCCCCGGGCTCGCTCACGCCGACCGTCCGGCTCGACGCCAGGCTCGACGTCCTGCCGGGCATCGGCAAGGACGTCAAGCACCGCGACCGCGTCCGGCTCCACATCGGCACGGACGAGGTCATGGCCCGGCTCGCCCTCCTCGAAGGCCAGACGGTCGGAGCGGGAGGCTCGGCCCTCGCCCAGCTCATCCTCGAACGCCCGGCCGTGGCCCTGCCCGGCGACCGGTTCGTCATCCGCAGCTTCTCCCCGCTCGTGACCATCGGCGGCGGGCAGGTCCTCGACGCCAGCCCGGAAAAGCACAAGCGCTTCAGCGGCGAGGTCGCCGAGGGGATGAAGCGATTGGGAGGGGCCGCGCGAGAGGCGGTCGAGCAATCATTCCTCCAGGCGGCGGGCCTTCCTCTGGGCCTCAAGGATGCGGCTCTCAAGCTCGGCCGGAGCGAGGCCGAGGTCGCCGAGGCGGCGCGGGAACTCGTGGCCGCAGGGCGCCTGGTCGCCGTTTCGCGGGAGGGTGCGGGAGCCTATCTCCACGTCTCGGCCTATGAGGGGCTCAAAAGAGAGGCCGAGGCGGCCGTCCGCGAGTATTTCGAGGGAAATCCCGAGCGGCCGCTCATGCCGTATGCGGACCTCCGGGCCGGGTTCCTCAAGCGAGGGGACGCCGCAACCCTCAAGCTCATCGTCGACGAGCTGTGCGCGGCGGGGATCCTGACCCGCGAGAAAGCGCAGCTGGGACTCATCGGCCACGAGGCCAGGCTGAGGCCGGCCGACCGGCTGATGGCGGACAGGATCGAGGCCGTCTTCCGCGCCGCGCGGTACGCCGCGCCGCTCGAGGAGGACGTCCGGCGGACGCTCGGCCTGAACCCGTCGGCGCTCAACAAGCTCATGGATGCGCTCGTCCGCGAAGGCCGCATCGTCCGGCTGGCGCCCAAGGTCATCTACCACCGGGATGCGGTCGAAGCGGCCAGAGAAGCCGTCCTCGGCCTCATCGCGCGGCGCGGCAGCGTCACCATCGCCGAGCTCCGCGACCGACTGAACGTCTCCCGGAAATACGCCCAGGCCGTCCTGGAATATTTCGACAAGACAGGGCTGACGCGCCGCGTCGAGGACCGGCACGTCCTCGCTCAGCGGACGGAACGGCAGGACCGGGCCGACCCGGAATGACTATCGGATCGAGGAGGCATCCATGGGTCGCGTCACGCATTTCAACATTTCCGCCGACGACACGTCCAGGGCCGTCAAGTTCTACCAGACCGTGTTCGGTTGGAAGGCCAAAAAGTGGCCGGGACCCGTGGATTACTGGCTGGTCACCACGGGCCCGGACGACAAGCCCGGGATCAACGGAGGGATCGGAAGGCGGGAAGAGCCCTCTGACCACACCTCCAACAGCGTCGAGGTCGAGTCCCTCGACGAAGCCGTGGCCAAGGTTGCGGCCGCGGGCGGAAAGGTCCTGGAACCCAGGATGCCCATCCCGGGCGTCGGATGGTTCGCCATGTGCCTCGACACGGAGGGCAGCAGATTCGACGTCATGGAGCCGGACGCGAACGCGAAATAGCCCGGAACTTTCCTGGGCGCGCCGCTCAGATAGCGGCGGTCGGCGGTTGAGGTCGACAGAGAGCGGCAGCGGGAATCCGGCCTGTCCGCGCCCCAGCCCTACTTGATATCGACGAAAGCGCCGGCCGGGATGAGGGCGCCGGCGATGGCCGTCCCTCCGCCGTCCTGCCAGACCTCGACGCACGGCACGACCCTCTTGTCGTTGGTCTCCACGACCACTTCATAGATGAAGCCGATGTTGAAGACCGATCCCACCGAGTTCGCGTTATGGGTCGTGAAGCCCGCGGCCAGGGTCATCTCGATGGCCCCTGGCGCGACGGGCGTTTTCGCCTCGCCGATGTTGCACCGATAGACGGTCACGCGGACGGTCTGGCCGGCGGCCGAATCGTTCACCAGCACCCAGTCGACGGACTTGGCCGCGGCGGGGAGGGCGAACGGGCCGCTGGACAGGGCATAGCGGTATCCGGCCGGCGGATTGAGGGCCGCGGGCATGGCCTTCCGAGGCGCCAGACGCAGATCTTGCCCGCTCGACGAAGCGGACATCGCCAGCGACATCAGGCAGACCGCGGCCAGGACAACTCTTCCCAGAGCTTTCATTGTGGACCCCCTTGTCTCATGGGCGTTGCGGGCCTCGGCCGACCCGCACGAGAGCCGGCCTTGCCCTTGGCGCTCAATTTATCATAACCGGGTGATATATCAAAGCGTCGCTGCCGGCCGGCGGCAGCTTCTTGATTACGGCCGCAGGAAGAGCGTAAACTTGTCCCAAGCCGCGGCTCCGAACGCGGGAAAAGGGCTCAACGTCACCGGGAAGAAACCAAGGAGGGAGCCATGAAACATGCGATCCGTCTCGTCACGCTCGGCGTGGCCGTGTCGGGCCTGCTGACCCTGGCGGTCTCGCTGTCGCCCGCCGGGCAGAACGCCGCCCAAGTCAAGAAGGTCGAAACCGAGGCCAGGGCCTTGTCGCCGGATGTGCTGAAGAGGCTGACCACGCCGACCTCCCGCGACGCCATTCTTCAGTCGATCAAGGCCCTCCCCCTGCCGGCCGGACCCTTGGCTCGGGCGGCCGGGCCGGGCACGCCGAAGGTCAAGATGCAGATGCGGCAGGGGACGGGCAACCAGAAGGGTGCCCCCGCGGCCCATGCCGCCCCCGTCGCGCAAAACCCGGGCATGAGCACGGGCTACGACAGGATCGATTGGAACGCCGGCGTGTTCATCTCGCCGTTCTCCGTGCCGAAATACGGCGTGGCGAATTGGCCCGTCGCCGCGATGACCACCTATTACGTGGAGTACATGAGGACGCAGGACCCGGCTGTCGTTTATCAGAATTGGCCGATTGCGGGACGCTCCGGCGCCTATCTCGGCTATCAGATGATCGAGGTTGCTCTCGAGCTGCCGGAAACGGCCGCGCTCTACACGGTCACGCTGAAGGTCAATCGGGTCGACGGAGCCTGCCTGGAGAGCTGGGTGCGCGGCCGCAGCGACGGCGGGCCTGCGCCCATCCGGGTCTATTTCGGGAGCGGAACATTGTCGCCGATCCCAATGGCAAAGCTCATCGACGACAGCGGCTTCGTCGGCATCGTCAATCTCCAGCCCGGCCCCGCGCAGGCCTGGTACGGCACCGGCATGAGGGGCGTCAACGCCTGGATCGAAGTCGAAGCCACGCCTGCGCAAGGAGAGGGGTCGGCGGGGTTGGGCACCCTCGTTTTCGGCGGGCTCGTCATCACCCGGCTGCAGTAGCGGGCCGCCGGGGTTTCCGGTCCGGGGGAACGCTCTCTCCCCTGGTCGGGAAGGACTAGAAAGACGGCTCTTCGCCCTCCCGGCCGGCGGCCGACCGGCGGATGGCCATGATCGTCAGGTCGTCTCCGGCGGGGGCGCCAGTCCTGAAGGAGGCCAGGTCTCTCAGGCAGGTCTCGATCAGGTCCTTGGGCCCCCTCCCCCGCTGTCCGAGGACGAGCGCGCGAACCCGGTCTGTCCCGTACATCCGGCCGCTGGCGTCCCGGGCCTCGGAAAGCCCGTCCGTGTAAAGAAGGAGCGCCTGTCCGGGCTCGACGAGCACCCGGCTCGTCGCGAACTCCTCATTGCAAAAGGCGCCCAGCGGCAGTCCGGTCGCCTCGATCTGCGTGACCCCTCCCCCGGCGATAAGGAGGGGCGGAAGATGGCCGGCGTTGCAGACCTCGAGCTCGCCCGATTCCCCGGCTCTCCCGCAAACGAGCGTCGCGTAATGGGAAGGGAGGGTGCTCTCGCAGAACACCCGGCTGGCGCGCTCGACGAGCTCGGGAAGCGGAAGGGCCATCGGGATCAGGGTCCTGAACATGGCCTGGAGGTGGGCCATCAGCATCGACGCCGCGACGCCCTTTCCGGAAACGTCGCCGAGGATAAAGTAGAAATCGCCGCACGGCGCGGGGACCAGGTCGCAATAGTCTCCGCTCACGATCCCCGCCGGCTCGTAATGATAGGCCGCTTCCCATCCTCGGTGATAGAAGCGCGTGCCGGGAAGCAGCCCTTTCTGGATCTCGGCCGCCAGCCCGAGGTCCGCCTCCAGGGCGCGCTTTTGATCCGGCGTCAGGTGCTCCAGGCAGAACCGGGCGAGCGGGTCGACGATCAGGCGGTCCGTTTCGATGGGCTGACGGCAGACTTCGCAGAGCCCGTAGGACCCGTCGTCCATGCGGGCGAGGGCCGCATCGACCTCATGGACCAGCCTCTCGACCTGAAGCGTGGGCACGCCGGCCGAGACAGCCTGGCCCAACTGACGGCGGCGGTCGATGAGCTCCTCGCGGAGAATGGGATAGGCGTCGGTGGCCATCGTTACCTCCCGATGATCTGAGGCCGGGGACAATTCTAAAGAAGTCGGCTCCGATTGTCCAATCGACGAGGCTGGGGCCGAGCCTCGCCATCCGGGTTGACCTTGACCAAGGCCGATTCCCGCTTGAAGCCGGCGGATTCCCGGCGGAAAGGTGAGATTCTTATATCCATTAGGCCAACGGAATCAGTGCGTTATCGGGGCCGGCCGCCTTGGCGCCGGGCGGATTTCGTTGGGTCGTGGTATAATAGGTCTGTTCATAAGCAAGGGGAAACCCCAGCTATAAACACCTGAATGACTAAAGGAAGGGGCCTGAGGCCCTGATCGGTCCGACACTCCTCTCCTTTATGACGTTCAAGAATCTCTAAGAACCGGGAAGGCTCAGGAGAGCCTTTCCATCGTCGAAAGGAGACGAGAATGAAAATCTATGTGGGCAATTTGTCCACCGGCGTCAGCGAGAGCGACCTGAGGGAATCTTTCCAGGCGTTCGGTGAAGTGGCGACCGTGTCCGTCATCAAGGACAAGTTCAGCGGCGAATCCCGCGGCTTCGGCTTCATCGAGATGCCGAACAAGGCCGAGGCCGAAAAGGCCATCTCCATGCTCAACGGCAAGGACATGAAGGGCCGGACGGCCAAGGTCAAC
Organism: Terriglobales bacterium; assembly: GCA_035543515.1. Lineage (GTDB taxonomy): Bacteria > Acidobacteriota > Aminicenantia > Aminicenantales > Saccharicenantaceae > DATKJS01. The sequence goes on from DATKJS010000080.1 coordinate 28,184, forward strand.
GAGGCCAAGCCGCGCACGGACTCCCCGAGGCCCGGCGGCTTCGGCGGCGGCCGGCGGTTCTGAAACCTCCCCAGAGTCTGGGGCCGTGAACAGGGCTCAACACGGGGAGCGGCTGAACTAGCCGCTCCCCTTTTTTATGAAAACGGACTTCGCGGCCGCCCCGGCCCGTCATCGTCAGCGCCGAAGGAGGAGCCGCCCGAAACCGCGAGAGAACCGGCCGCGTCGCGCGGAAGTCCTTGACACGCCCTCCGGCACGGGCTACCATCGTTCAGCCCGCCGGAGGGTCAGGGTTCCGGTGGATCCTCCGGACTTCAACATCGCCTAACTTGTCCGGCTCGAGCCAGATCTGTTTCAGATGGGCCGCGAAGCGGGCCTTCTCACGATGCGGCACGTTGGCCAGGATGTTCCGAATGAAGTGAACCTTGCAGCGCTGCCAGCTCGCCCCGAGCCACTCCTTGCGGACCGCGGCCTGGATCCCGGCATGGGCATCGGAGACGACCAGCGCCGTCCTCTTCATGCCCCTGGCTTTGAGCTTCCGGAAGAACAGGCGC
>DATKJS010000081.1:0-22924 GCA_035543515.1 Terriglobales bacterium
GGGTGAGTGAGGGGATTTGAACCCCCAACATTCGGATCCACAGTCCGATGCTCTAACCAGGTTGAGCTACACTCACCGCCGGTTTGTGCGCTAAATTATCGCATGCCGGCCCCGTCGAGTCAACATAAGGGGGAGGCGTCCCTAGGAAGGGAATTCACGGGACACGTACCTCTTCGAGAGAAGAGTTACATGTCCCGAGTTTCGGGCTCAGCCCTTCTGGCCCTCGATGAGGTCGAGGACGTCCTCGGCGTCCCGCCAGCCCTCCCGGACCTTGATGTGCAGGTCGAGGTAGACCTTGTGCTCGAGGATGCCTTCGATCTCCTGTCGGGCCTCGATGCCGATCTGCTTGATGAGGTGTCCGTGCCGCCCGATGATGATGGCCCGGTGGTTTTCCTTCTCGACGTAGATCGTGGCCCGGATGAGGGTCAGCGGCCGCGTCACGCCCGGCTTCTTCCAGTCGGCCTGCTCCTTGTTCTCGATGCTCTCGATGTAGACGGCGGTAACGAACGGCAGCTCTTCCTTGACGTGGCTCAGGATCTTCTCGCGGATGATCTCGGCAAAAAGGAAGCGCTCCGACTGGTCCGAGATCTCCTCATCCGAATAGAGCTTGTCCGCCACCGGCAGGGCGCCGTAGAGGAGCCCCTCCAGGACGTCGAGATTGACCCCCGTCAGGGCCGAGATGGGGATGATCTCCTCGAAGGGGTAGAGGTCCTTGTACTTTTCGATCATCGGCAGGATGGTATCCTTGCGGACGATATCGACCTTGTTGATGAGGAGGAAGACGGGGGTCTTGACCCTCTTCAGCGTTTCGAGGACGTACTCGTCGCCGTGGCCGAACTTCTCCGTCGCGTCGATGAGGAGGCAGACGACGTCGGACGTCTCCAGCGCCGAGTAGACGAAATTCATCATCCGCTTGTTGAGCGTGTGGAGGGGCTTGTGGATGCCCGGGTTGTCGATGAAGATGATCTGTCCCTTCTCGGTCGTCTTGATGCCCAGGATGCTGATGCGGGTCGTCTGGGGCTTGTCCGAGACGATGGCGATCTTCCGGCCGAGGAGGGCGTTGATGAGGGTCGACTTCCCGGTGTTGGGCCGGCCGATGAGGGCCACGTACCCCGTCTTGTAGGTCTTCTTCTCCTTCTCGGCGGCCTTCTTCCGCGGCGCCCGGGCCGCGCGCGGCTTGGCCGGCTTCGCGCGCTCTTTCGAAGCGGCGGTCTTGGCGCCGGCAACGACGCCTGCGGCTCTTTTCGGCATGGGTCCCTCGCGCCCCGGCTCAGGCCTTCCTGATCCGGAGCTTCTTGATCCTCTTCTGGTCGACGTCGAGGACCTCGACCTCGAGGCCCTTGACCGTGAGCTTCTCGCCCTTCTGCGGGAGCCGGCCCAGGGTGTGAGCGATCAGGCCGCCCACGGTGATGAAATCGTCCTCGGCCAGCTCGACGTCGAAGAGCTCCTCGAGCTCCTCGACCTCGGCCGCGCCCGAGACCGTGTAGTCGAGCGGGCCGTTCTCGACGACCTGGGCCTCCTCGGTATCGTACTCGTCCTGGATCTCGCCGACGATCTCCTCGACGACGTCCTCCATCGTCACCAGGCCGGAGACGCCGCCATGCTCGTCGACGACGACGGCCAGCTTCTGCTTCGACCTCTGGAAGGCCTTGAGGAGGTCGGGGACGGGCATGGACTCCGGGACGAAGGCCACCGGCCGGACCAGGGCCTCGATCGGCTGGGCCTTGTGCTTCTCGTCGGCGTACTCGAGGAGGTCCTTGGCCATGACGACGCCCTCGACGTTGTCCAGCCGGTCCTTGTAGACGGGGATGCGCGAGTACTTCTCGCGGATGATGAGGTCCTTGAGGTTGTCGATGGTCGCGTCCTTGCGGATGCAGACCATGTTGACACGGGACGTCATGATCTCGCGGACGACGGTGTCGCCGAACTCGACGACGCTCCGCAGGAGCTCGTCCTCGCCCTTGTCGATGATGCCCTCCTCGGTCGCCTCGTCGATGAAGGTCTCGATCTCCTCGTCCGAGGCCTCGTGCCCCTCCTCGCGCTCGTCGCGCTGCTCCTCCCGGCCGGCGAGGCGATGCGACAGGGCCAGGACGGGCGCGGCCAGGGTCCGGGCGAGGGGGAGGGCGGGCAGGAAGATCCGCAGGACGGCCTCCTTGCCAAGAGAGTTCAGGAGCCGAGGCAGGGCCTCGAGAAGGACCGTGTAGGCGGCGAGGACGATGAGGACGGACCAGAGCGGCCAGAGACGGGCCTTCGGAACGAGAAGGAAGAGATAGACGGCGGAGACGATGACAAGGAGCGTCCTCAGGTATTCGACGGCGAGGCGCGTCCCGTCGAAATCGCGCAGGACCTCCGCCCGGTACTCCTTCTCCCGGTCCTCGAGCAGGCGGCTCAGCGAGATCTTGGAGATCGAGCCCAGGCAGACGTGGAAGACGGAGAAGACGAAGGCGGCGAGGAAGCTCAGGACGAACCCGGCCCAGGGGAGGACGCCCATGGCCGTCACAGGAAGCGCTCGCGCGCGGCCCGCTCCTCTTCCCCGATGCCGGCGCCGTGGCCGTAGCCGAGGAGGTGGAGGAAGCCGTGGATGACGAGGATCTTAAGCTCGCGCTCGAGGCCGATGCCCTGTTCCCGGGCCTGGCGGGCGGCGACGGGCACGGCGACGACGATATCGCCCAGGTAGAGGCGGCCGTCCGGCCCGGCCTGCCCGAGCGGGAAGCTGAGGACGTCGGTCGGCCGGTCCTTCTTCATGAACTTGCGGTTGAGCGTCCGGATGGCGCCGGAGCCGACGAAGGCCAGAACGAGGTCCGGGTCGGCCAGGCGGTAGCGGCCGGCGAGGCCCTGGAGGAGGCGCCTAAACGCCCTGGCCCGGACCGGGTGTTTTCTCTGGCGGTTGATGATCTCGATCATGGTCCCTTTTCTGCGGCCGCGCGGGCTTGCGGGCCTTCCTGGCCTCGAAATCGAAGTCCGGGTACTCGACGCGCGGATGGTAGATGGCGAAGAGGATGGTCAGGAAGGCGCTGGCGACGGCCCGCAGCTCGCGGAGGGAGAAGTCGCAGTCGTCGAGCTGGCCGTCCTGCAGGTAGGTGTTGAAGATGTCGGTGATGACGCGCTTGAGGTTGTCCTTGGTCGGCGCCCTCAGGCTCCGCGAGGCCGCCTCGACGGAATCGGCCAGCATGACCAGGGCGGCCTCCTTCGTCCGGGGCGGCGGCCCGGGGTAGCGAAAGCTCTCCTCGCCGACCTTCTGCTGCTCGGGGTCGTAGGTCTGCTTGGCCTTGTTGTAGAAGAAGCGGACGAGGGAGTTTCCGTGGTGCTGCTCGACGATCTCCCGGAGCGGGCGGGGGAGCTTGAGCTTGCGGGCGATCTCGGCGCCCTCCTTGACGTGGTTGATGATGACGAGCGTGCTCATGGCCGGGGTGAGGTCCTTGTGGAGGTCGGACTCCTTCGACCGGTTCTCGATGAAGTACTCGGGCATCTTCGTCTTGCCGATGTCATGGTAGAGGGCGCCGGCCTTGGACAGCTGGGCGTCGAGGCCGAGCTCCTCGGCCGCCTTCTCGGCCAGGGTGGCGACGACGAGCGAGTGGTGGTACGAGCCCGGGGCCTCCTGCGCCATCTGCCGGAAGACGGGCAGCTCCGAGTTCGTCAGCTCCAGGAGCTTGGCCGCGGTGACGAAGCCGAAGGCCGTCTCCACGACCGGGAGGAGGAGGTAGGCGAGGACGCCGCTCACGGCGCCGCCGAGGATGCCCATGAGGACCCCAGTCGATAAGGCGCGGAGGGCGGTGTGCCGCTCGATGAGGTGGATGACCAGGATGACGACGGCGTTGGCCGCCGGGATGACGAGGAAGCCGGCCCGGAGCGTCGCCGTGCGCTCCCGCTTCCGGAATCTCCGGACGCCGTAGACCGCGGCCAGGCCGCCGATGAGGGCGAAGAGCATCACGTCGTAGCTCGCGCCGAGGAGGTAGCCCGCGGCCAGGCTGTTGAGGATGACGAAGCTGAACGCCAGCGGGTCGCCGACGAGGAAGGCGAAGATGAGCGGCCCGACCTGGAAGGGGATGGCGTAGCTCGCGGCGCCGTTCATGCCGATGTCGGAGGTGCTGAGGGTGGTCGTGAGCGTCCCGGCCAGGAAGATGAAGAGCTTGTAGAGGGCCATGCTGCCGACAAGGGTGATGCCGCTCATGCGGAAGGTCCTCTCCGCCTGGTCCCGCTTCTGGACCGTGAGAAGATACATCCCGAGGGCAAGGAAGAGCATGGCGTAGAAGAGGAGACTGCCGGCGAATTCGGGGAGCCAGCTCGTCCGCTTCTCCATCCGCTGGCTGTAGAGGTCGAGGATGCGGACGGCGTCGGGGCCGGCCTCGTCCCCCTTGCGGATGATGACCCGGCCCTTCTTGATCGTGCTCGTCACCACCGGAGCGCGGGCCCGGGCCTGGGCCTTGCGGTTCTCGGTCTCGATGCCGTTGTAGGTGATGTTCGGGGAGAGGAAGATCTGGGCCATGTCTTGGAGCAGGATCCGCGTCCGCACCGGGAGGTCGATCTTGGCGAGCTCCGCCACGAAGCGCTCCTCGCTCTCCCTGAGGTCGAGAAGGTCCGAGGCCTTGGCCGTCCGCTCGCCGTCGAGGAGGGTCAGGAGGGTCAGGCCCTTCTCCACCTCGCCGTGGGTGAAGAGGTTCTTCGAGAGGACGATGCCCTGGCTGAAGATCTTGGCCGCGATCCCGGTCAGGGTCTCCTCGACCTCCTTGGGGAACCTCAGGCGGATGAGGGTGGCGACGTCTTCGGCGTCGAGGTCGATGCCGAGCTGGTCGAGGAACGAGGCCCGCAGCTCCTGGGCCTTCTCGCCGGAGGGGTTCCTCTGGACCCAGGCCCAGCCCATGGTAAAGAGGCGGCGGATCTTCTCCTCGGTGTTGACGTAGACGTTGGGGTCGTAGGTGTAGACGGGCAGGACCGACCGCTCCGCCTCGGCCCGCAGCCGGTTCGTGGCCTCGACATCCTGGACGGTGAGGTCGAACGGCGCGACGATGTCCGAGGGCGCGATCTCGCCCGCGCCGAGCCGGGGGACCTTCTTCCCCGGCGTCGAGGTCTGGAGCACGGCCAGGAGCAGGATGATCAGCGCGAAGAAGGTCCAGGGGCTCTTGAGGAATTTCTCGATTGGCCGGAGCTTCTTTTCCTCCCCGGGCGGCTCGGGCGGGGAGAGGCGGGGCTGGATCTCCGTCCCCTTGAAGAGCTTGAACTTGTCGAAGGAGAGGAGGCTCATCGGGGGCTCACTCCGGCTTGGCCTCGGACTTCTGGTAGGCCTTGATGATCTTCTGGACGAGGGGATGGCGGACGACGTCCCGGTCGTCGAAGTAGCAGAACCCGATCTCCTTGAGGCCCGAGAGGATCTTGATGGCCTGCAGCACGCCGGATTTCCGGGGTTCGGGGAGGTCGATCTGGGTGATGTCGGCGGTGATGACGAGCTTCGAGTCGAAGCCGGCCCGGGTCAGGATCATCTTCATCTGCTCGCGGGTCGTGTTCTGGGCCTCGTCGAGGATGATGAAGGCGCTGTTGAGGGTCCGGCCGCGCATGAAGGCCAGGGGGGCGATCTCGATGATGCCCTTCTCGATGAGCCGCGTGGCCTGGTCGTACTGGGACAGGTCGAAGAGGGCGTCGTAGAGCGGCCGGAGGTAGGGGTTGATCTTCTGGATGAGGTCGCCGGGCAGGAAGCCCAGCCGCTCGCCGGCCTCGACGGCGGGCCGGGTGAGGATGATGCGGTTGACGGCCTTGTTCTGGAGGAAGGTCAGGGCCATGGCCATGGCCAGGTAGGTCTTGCCCGTCCCGGCCGGGCCGATGCCGAAGACGAGGTCGTGGCTCTGGATGGACTGGATGTAGGCCTTCTGGTTGAGGCTCTTGGGGTGGACAGACTTGCGCGACAGGTTCAGCGGCTCGGCCGGCGAGTAGCCCTCGAGGGCGGCGGGCGTGCCTTCCTCGAGCAGGTCGAGGGCGATGAGGAGGTCCTCCTGCTTGAGGTGGTGGCCCTTCTCGGCCAGCTCGCAGACCTTCTCGAAATAGCGCCGGGCGAATTCGACCTTGGCCGGGTCGCCGTCAATGATGATCTGGTCGCCGCGGAGGCCCAGGCTCACGCCCAGGCGCGCCTCGAGCTTGCGCAGGCTCTTGTCGAGGACGCCGGAGAAGACGGAACCGGCCGTTCCGGGATGGGTTATTTTTTCCATGGAGCGTGCGGCAGGGGAGGGGGCTCGGCGGGTTCAGGCATCGACAGCGTCATCTTGGCACGAACCCCGCGGCTTGTCAAGCCGGGCCGGGGTTGAAAAAAAGGCCCGCCTGGTATATAAAATCTCCTGGCATCCGGGGACGGACGCGGTCCCCCCGGGGCCCGAGGAGGTTCCATGGACAAGGAATTCACGGCCGTATCGATCCCCACCTCCCTCTACAAGAAGATCGAAGAGGCCATCCAGGGGACGGAGGTCACCTCCGTCGCGAGCTACGTGGCCAAGGTCCTCCGGGAGAGCCTGTCCAAGGAGACGCCAGAGGCCCAGGTCTTCAGCAAGGAAGAGGAAGACAAGGTCAAGGAGAGATTGAAGGCCCTGGGATATATTGATTAGGGGTCAAACCTACAGATTACAGTTTTTTTGCCGGAATCCGGCAGATCCTCCTTTCGGGCGCAACGAAACTGTAATCTGTAGGTTTGACCCCGTCTTCCATTGGAGGAAAAGATGATCCAGCCGCACGGCGGAAAGCTCGTCGAGCGCGTGCTCAAGGGCCCGGCGAAGGCCGAGGCCCTGGCAAGGGCGCCGAAGCTGCCCTGCCTGACCGTCGACGCCGAGCTCGTTTCGGACGTCGAGAACATCGCCACCGGCGTCTACAGCCCCCTCGAGGGCTTCATGGGTTCGGCCGAGTTCCGAAGCGTCCTCAACGGGATGCGCCTGCCGAACGACCTGGCCTGGACGATCCCCATCGTCCTCGACGCCGACCGCAAGACCGCGGCGCCGCTCAAGATCGGCCAGGAGATCCTGCTTCGCTCGGAGGACGGCCGCGCCGTGGCCGTCATGCGCCTCGACGAGACCTACGGCTTCGACAGGGCCGAGGCGGCCGAGAGGATCTTCGGCACGGGCGACGCGGCCCACCCCGGCGTCGCCAAGATCCGGGGCCTGAAGGACGTCCTGCTGGCCGGCCCCGTCGAGCTCATCGAGCCGGCCCCGACGCCCTTCGACCGCTGGAAGCTCGTCCCCCGGGAGACGCGGGTCCTGTTCGAGGCCAAGGGCTGGCGGACCGTCGTCGGCTTCCAGACCCGCAACACCCCGCACATCGGCCACGAGTATGTCCAGAAGGCCGCCCTGACCTTCACCGACGGTCTCTTCATCAACCCCGTCATCGGCCGCAAGAAGAAGGGCGATTTCAAGGACGAGGTCATCCTGGCCTCCTACGAGGAGCTCATCCGGCACTACTACCTCAAGGAGCGGGCGGTCATGGCCATCCTCCAGATGGAGATGCGCTACGCCGGGCCCCGCGAGGCCATCCACCACGCCGTCATCCGCAAGAACTTCGGCTGCACCCACATCATCATCGGCCGCGACCACGCCGGCGTCGGGGCCTACTACCATCCCTACGCCGCGCAGGAGATCTTCGACGACTTCCCCGACCTCGGCATCGCCCCGCTCTTCTTCCGCTCGTTCTATTACTGCCGGAAGTGCGGCTCGGTCGTCAACGAGAAGGTCTGCCCGCACCCCTCCTCCGAGCAGGTCCAGTTCAGCGGCACGAAGATCCGCGACATGCTCGTCCGCGGCGAGGTCCCGCCGGCGGAGCTGATGAGGCCGGAGGTGGCCAAGGTCATCATGGAGTTCAAGGAGCCCTTCAATGAATGACCGGAGGGTCCTCATCGTCGGGCTCGACTGCGCGCCCGGATCGCTCGTCTTCGACCGCAGCGCCGAGCTCCCCGTCCTCCGCAGCCTCATCGAGCGGGGCGTCTCCGGCAACCTCCGCAGCTCGGACCCGCCCATCACCATCCCGGCTTGGATGGTCATGTCCACGGGCATGGACCCGGGCCGCCTCGGCCTCTACGGCTTCCGCCACCGCAAGGGCTATTCCTACAACGAGATGTGGATCGCCAACTCCAGGGCGGTGCGGAAGAAGAAGCTCTGGGACTACATCGGCGAGCAGGGCGGGCAGAGCACGCTCGTCAGCGTGCCGCCAAGCTACCCGGTCTATCCCGTCGCCGGGAACATGATCTCCTGCTTCATCACGCCGCCCGGCCCCGGCAAGGAAACGACCTACCCGCCGGCCCTCAAGGCCGAGATCGAGGAGCAGTTCGGCCCCTACATCTTCGACGTCGTCTTCCGGACCGAGGACCGCGACCAGATCCTCAAGGAGATCATCGCCATGACCGAGAAGCGGTTCGAGGTCATGGACTGGCTCATCGCCGAGAAGCCCTGGAACCTGTTCATGTTCGTCGAGATCGGCGTCGACCGCATGCACCACGCCTTCTGGAAGTTCATGGACCCGGCCCACCACCTCCACGAGCGGGGCAACCGTTACGAGAACGCCATCATCGACTACTACAAGCTCCTCGACGCGCGCATCGGGAGGCTCCTGGCCCGGGCGGGCGACGATACCGTCGTCCTCGTCGTCTCCGACCACGGCGCCAAGCGCATGAAGGGGGCCTTCTGCATCAACGAATGGCTCATCGAGCAGGGCGACCTCGCCGTCAGGGAGCGCCCGACGAAGCCGACGAGCCTCGACGACCTCCCCATCGACTGGCCGAAGACGAAGGCCTGGGCCTGGGGCGGCTATTATGCCCGCGTCTTCCTCAACGTCGAGGGCCGCGAGCCGCAGGGCATCATCCCGCCCGAGGACTACGAAAAGGAGCGGGACGCCCTGGCGGCGCGCCTGGCGGCCATCCGGGGCCCGAACGGCGAGCCGTGGGCGACGAAGATCATCAAGCCGCAGGAGTATTACGAGGTCCTGGAGGGGGAATACCCCGACCTCATGGTCTATTTCGACGACCTCTATTGGCGCTCGGCCGGCACCCTCGGCTACGGCACGAAGTACCTGGCCGAGAACGACACGGGCCCGGACGACGCGGTCCACGCCCAGGAGGGCATCTATATCCTGGCCGACCCGCGGCGCCGTGTCGCGGGCAAGCGCGACGCCGACATCCTCGACATCGCCCCGACCGTCCTCGACGTCCTGGGCATCCCCGTCCCCGGGGACATGAAAGGGAAGGTCATCCCCAGGCCCTAGCGGCGGGCCGCGACCGGGGACGACGATACCGCAAAGGAGTTCACCGCCATGTGCCAAGACCAGACCGGATTCACGCTATGGTTCACGGGCCTGCCCTGCTCGGGCAAGACGGCCGTCGCCGACCGGGTCGCCGCCGTCCTCAAGGAGCAGGGGCGGCGCGTCGAGCGGCTAGACGGCGACACCGTCCGCCAGGACCTGACCCGGGACCTCGGCTTCTCGAAGAAGGACCGCGACGAGAACATCCGCCGCGTGACCTTCGTCGCCAAGCTCCTCTCGCGCAACGGCGTCGGCGTCCTGACGACCTTCATCTCGCCCTACCGGGAGATGAGGGACCGGGCCCGGACGGAGACGACGAACTTCATCGAGGTCTTCGTCAAGTGCCCGGTCGAAGTCTGCATCGGCCGCGACATCAAGGGCATGTACCAGAAGGCCATCCGTGGCGAGATCAAGGAGTTCACGGGCGTCTCCGACCCCTACGAAGAGCCCCTCAGGCCCGAGCTCGTCCTCGAGACGGACAAGGAGACCCTCGAGGAGAGCGTCCGGAAGGTCCTGGCCAGGCTCGAGGGAATGGGCTATATTGGAGGGCGCTGAGGGGAGGAGGCCATGGCCAAGTTCCTCGTCACGGGCGGCGCGGGCTTCATCGGCTCGCATATCGCCGAGACGCTCGTCCGGCGCGGGGACGCGGTCCGCGTCCTCGACAACCTGATGACGGGGAGGCGCGAGAACCTGGCCGGCTTCATCCACCGCCTCGAGTTCATCGAGGGCGACATCCGGGACCTCGAGACGTGCCGTCGCGCCGCCGCGGGCGTCGACCATGTCCTCCACCAGGCCGCGCTGGCCTCGGTCCCCGGCTCGATCGCGGACCCCGTCCTGACGAACGCCATCAACGTGACCGGGACCCTCAACCTGCTCGTGGCGGCCCGGGACGCCGGGGTCGAGAGCTTTGTCCTGGCCTCCTCGTCCGCCGTCTACGGCGACGACCCGGGCCTGCCGAAGGTCGAGGGCAAGGAGGGGAAGCCGCTTTCGCCCTACGGCGTCAGCAAGTGGGTCGACGAAAAGTACGCCCAGGCGTTCCACGCCCTTTACCGCATGAAAACGGTCGCCCTCCGGTATTTCAACGTCTACGGGTCGCGCCAGGACCCCGGGTCCCAGTACGCGGCCGTCATCCCGCTCTTCATCACCAAGGTCCTCGGCGGCGAGCCGCCCGTCATCTACGGGGACGGCGAGCAGTCGCGTGATTTCATCCATGTCGACGACGTCGTCAGGGCCAACCTTGCCGCCGCGGCCTCGGCCGAGGCGGAAGGGGCGGCCCTCAACATCGCCGGCGGGACGGGCCTGTCGGTCAACGCCCTGCTCGCCGCCGTGAACGGCGCCCTCGGGACGGACGTGCGGCCGGTCCGGGCCGAGCCGAGGCCCGGGGACATCCGGCATTCGACCGCCGACATCGGCCGGGCCCGCCGCGTCCTTCGCTTCGAGCCGGGCGTCTCCCTCGCCGAGGGCCTGAGGCGGACCATTTCGTGGTACAAGGAAAGGAGCTGAGCCATGAACCCGGAAGCCAGAAGACTCCTGCAGAAGATCGAGACGAAAAAAGCCCGCGTCGGGGTCGTCGGCCTCGGCTACGTCGGCGTGCCGCTGGTCAAGACCTTCCTCCAGAAGGGCTTCCGCGTCACCGGCTTCGACATCGACCGGAAGAAGGTCGACATGCTCAACAGGGGCAGGAGCTACATCCGCCACATCTCGGCGGCCGAGCTCAAGGGCTTTCTCGCGGCGAAGAAGTTCGCGGCGACCGCGGACTTCCGGCGGCTCCGCGACGTCGACGCCGTCATCATCTGCGTCCCGACGCCCCTCGACGGCCACGGCGGCCCGGACCTCTCCTACGTCCTCAACACGACCATCACCGTCGCCGAGCACCTGCGGCGCGGGCACCTCGTCGTCCTGGAGAGCACGACCTATCCCGGCACGACCGACGAGGAGATGCTTCCCATCCTAGAGGCCGGCGGCCTGCGCGGCGGCCGCGACTTCTTCCTGGCCTTCTCGCCGGAACGGGAGGACCCGGGGAACAAGAGCTTCTCGACGGCCACGACGCCCAAGGTCGTAGGCGGGTTGACGCCCGACTGCCTCAAGGTGGCCACGGCGCTCTATGACCGGATCATCGTCCGGACCGTTCCGGTCTCGTCGACCAAGGTCGCCGAGTCGACGAAGCTCCTCGAGAATATCTTCCGCAGCGTCAACATCGCCCTCGTCAACGAGCTGAAGATGATCTTCGACCGCATGGGCATCGACGTCTGGGAGGTCATCAAGGCGGCCTCCTCCAAGCCCTTCGGCTTCATGCCCTTCTACCCGGGGCCCGGCCTGGGCGGCCACTGCATCCCCATCGATCCGTTCTACCTGACCTGGAAGGCCAAAGAGGTCGATTACCAGACGAAGTTCATCGAGCTCGCCGGGGAAATCAACACGTTCATGCCCTATTACGTCCTCGGCAGGACGATCGAGGCCTTGAACGAGCGCGGCAAGTCCATCAAGGGAGCGAAGGTCCTCGTCCTCGGCGTGGCCTATAAGAAGGACATCGATGACCCGCGCGAATCGCCGGCCATCAAGATCGTCAGCCTGTTCCAGGGGAAGGGGGCCAAGGTCTCCTACAACGACCCCTACATCCCCCGCGTCGTGGGGCACCGGGAGTACCCCGGCATGGACATCCGCTCCGTGCCCCTGACCGCGGCGCGGCTGAGGAGGGCGGACGCCGTGGTCATCGCCACGGACCATTCCTCCTACGACTACGGCTTGGTCGTCAAGCACGCGCCGCTCGTCGTCGATACGCGGAACGCCATCAAGCGGAAGCGCCGGAACGTCGTCAAGGCGTAAAGAGGTCCCACGGGGCGTGTCCCGGCGCTTCGCCAAGTGAGGTGGTAACGAGGCCGTCCTTGTCCCCCGGCCCCGGGAACCTGTCCCGGTTCCCCCATACCGTTCCGCAACGGAACGGCACGGGCCCCCCTCCAAACGGGGTCTTTCAGACGGCCTCGGTGCCACGTCGAGAGCCCGCGAGGCCTCGGGATTGGACGGAACGTCATGTGCGGTTTAGCCTCCCCGAAGCGTTTTTCGAGGGAATCCGCTGAGTCGGACGTCGAGGATGTCTGAGCACGATCCACCAGAGTGCGAAGGGCCGAGAAAAAACGGGAAAAAGGAAACCCGTTTTTTCAGACACGGGGCGGGTCGGGAAATGCTGAGCGACTTCCGCAGACGCCGAGAAAGAACGCTTCGGGGAGGCGTGAAGAACCGCACTCTGGAGTGAAGGCCAACCCCGAGGCCTCGCGGGCCGAACGGGGACGTGCCGGGACAGGACCCCGAAGGTGGAAAGCGTTGGCAGCGTGGCTTTCGCTAGCAGATACGGGGGAGAAGCTCCGAGGTCAGGGGCTCGAGGCGGCGCAGGCCGCCGGATGCCGTGGCGAGGAGGAGCTCGCCGGGCTTGCCGACCGCGTCCTGGACTTCGCCGATGACGGCCGCCCGGCGCCCCAGGGGGTCGCGACGCATGCGCCTGACGAGCTCCGCGGCGCGGCCGGCCGGGGCGACGACGACGGCCTTGCCCTCGCATGCCATGTAGAGCGGGTCGATGCCGAGGATCTCGCTCGCGCCTCGGACGGCCCGGCTGAGCGGGATGCGGGCCTCCTCGACGAGCAGGGGATGGGGGAGGCGCTCGGCGAGCTCGGAGAGGACCGTGGCCAGCCCTCCCCGGGTGACGTCCCTCATCCAGAGGGCGCCGCGCTTCCAGAGCGGGAGAAGGAAGAGGAGCGGGGCGCAGTCGCTCCGGGCCTTCGTCCGCAGCCCGAAATCCCCCCGCGCCGAGAGCACGGCCAGGCTGTGGTCGCCGAGCGGGCCGGTCAGGATGAGCTTGTCGCCGCGCCGGATGCTTCCGGGCGCCGGCCGGCCGACCGCCTCGCCGATGCCGGCGGTGTTGATGAAGACCTTGTCGCCGCGTCCCTTCGGCACGACCTTGGTGTCGCCGGTGACAACGGTCACGAGGGCCCGCCGCGCCGCCCCCGCGATGGACCGCAGGACCCGGTCCAGCGTTGCCTCCTCCAGGCCCTCCTCCAGGATCAGGCCGAGCGAGAGGAAGCGCGGCACGGCCCCCGAGACGATGAGGTCGTTGACCGTGCCGTTGACGGCCAACCGGCCGATGTCGCCCCCGGGGAAGAACAGCGGGTCGACGACATAGCTGTCGGTGGTGAAGGCGAGGCCCCCGGGGAGGAGGGCCGCGTCGCCGAGCTCTCCGAGAACGGCGTTCCCGAACGACGGCAGGATCCGGCCGGCGATGAACTCGCGCATCAGCCGGCCGCCGCTGCCGAGCTCCAGGCTGATCCTCTTGCCGCTCATGCGCGGCCTCCCGCTCCCGGCCCGCGCCCATACTTGTAGTGGATGAGGCACGCGCCCTCGTAGGAGACCATGCAGGGCCCGAGAGGGGATTCGGGAGTGCACTTCCCGCCGAAGAGCGGGCATTCGTCGGGCTGGAGCACGGCGCGGAGGACAGCGCCGCACCGGCAGCCGGGCATGTCGCGCCCGGGCCCGGACGTGGCAAGGCCGAACCTCGCCGCCGCGTCCAGCTCGGCGTAGGCCGGCCGGAATCGCAGCCCGCTCGCCGGGATCGTCCCGAGGCCCCGCCACGTCGCGTCGCAGGGCTCGAAAACTTCGGCCATGACCTTGAGCGCGACGGGGTTCCCTCCGGGCCGGACGGCCCGCGCGTATTCCAGGGCGACCTCCGGCTTCCCGGCCGCGGCCTGGCCGAGGACCGAGCGCACGGCGAGCAGGATGTCGCCCGGCTCGAAGCCGGCCACGGCGCCCGGCACCCCGAACTCCTCCGCGACGAAAGCATAAGGCCGGAGGCCGATGATGGCGCTGACATGCCCGGGGTAGAGGAACCCGGCGACCCCGACCCGGCCGGACGCGAGGAGGGCCCGCAGGGCGGGGGGGATGAGCCAGAGGGCCCGCAGGACCGAGAAGTTGCCCAGGCGCTCCGCCTTCGCTTCCTTGACGGTCATGGCGATCGCCGGGATGGTCGTCTCGAACCCGGCGCCGAAAAAGACCGTCTCGCGGCCGGGGTCCGAGCGGGCCGCGGCCAGGGCTTCTTCCGGGGAATAGACGACCTTCAGGCGCGAGTTCCGGGCCGGAACGGCCGCCTGGAGGGAGCCTCTCCTCGTCGGCACGCGGGTCATGTCCCCGAAGGTCGCCAGGGTCAATCCCTCCCGGCCCGAGAGGAGGCCGATGGCCGCCTCGTGGAGGACGTTCGGCGTGATGCAAACCGGGCACCCGGGCCCGGAAACCATTTCCACCCCCGCCCCGGCCAGGAGCGGGGTCAGGCCGTGCCGGAAGAGGGACATCGTGTGGGTCCCGCAGACTTCCATGACGCGGACGGGGGAGGGGAGCGAACGGGCCAAGCCGGCGATTTCGCGGAGGACGCCGCGGACGGCCCTGTCGTCCCGGAGTTCCTTCATCGGTCCGCTTCCGCCAATTCCCGGAAGAGGCGGAGGGTCTTGCGGGCCTCCTTCTCGTCCATCAGGGAGATGGCGAATCCGGCGTGGACGATGGCCCAGTCCCCGACCTTGGCCTCGGGCAGGAGGGAGAAATTCGTCCGGACCTCGTTCCCGAGGTACTCGACGACCCCCAGGCCCGACGCCTCGAGCCGGACGATCTTCGCGGGAACGGCCAGGCACATCGTCCCCAGTTTACCATATCTTCTTGGGTTCCCCAAGGCCACGCCCCATGATATAATGGTCAGCCATGTGGGATAGCCTGCAAGGTTACCTCCGGCCCGGGAGCGAGGAGGAACGGCTCGCCGCCGAGATCGACACGGCCAAGCTTCCCCGCCACGTCGCCGTCATCATGGACGGCAACGGCCGCTGGGCGGGCCGGAGGGGGCTTGCGCGGATCGAGGGGCACAGGGCCGGCTCCGAGTCCGTACGGGAGGCGACCGAGACCTGCGCCCGGCTGGGCGTCCCGTACCTGACGCTTTACGCCTTTTCCAAGGAGAATTGGAAACGTCCGCGCCCGGAGGTCGTGCGCCTGTGGGGTCTGCTCCGCGAGTACCTGAGGAAGGACGGCCGGACCCTCGACGAGAACGACCTTCGCTTCAGGATCATCGGCGACCGGGACGGCATTCCGCGGACGGCCCTGGCGGAGGTCGAGCGGCTGGAAAAGAGGACCGCGGCGAACGGCCGGATGACGCTCGTCCTGGCCCTGAACTACGGCAGCCGGGCGGAGATCCTGGAGGCCGTCCGCCGTATCCTCAAGAGGGCCGACGTTCGGGAGAAGGACCTCGACGAGGACCGCTTCGCCGCGTTCCTCTCGACGGCCGGCATGCCCGACCCGGACCTCCTCATCCGGACGAGCGGGGAGATGCGGGTCTCGAATTTCCTCCTCTGGCAGATCGCCTACACGGAGCTCTGGGTGACGCCCGTCCTCTGGCCCGATTTCCGGAGGAAGGACTTTCTCCAGGCCGTCCTCGATTATCAGAAAAGGGACCGAAGGTTCGGGGACGTCCGATCCCGACGGGGAGAGAAGGGCTGAGGCCGGCGCCGCCGGCCCGGTCGAGAGAACGCCTAGCATCGGAGGGTTTGGAGCCGCCATGAGCCTTCTCAAACGCATCCCCACCGCCGTCGCCCTGCTCGCCGCGCTGTTCGTCATCATCCAGTACGCGCCGAAGATCGTCCTCTACGTTTTCCAGCAGGTCTTCATCGTGGCCGCGCTCGTCGAATTCTACCGGCTGGCCGAGCGGAAGGGCCTGAGGCCGCAGACGGCGCTCGGCATCGTCTTGGCCCTGCTCGTCAGCCTGAGCTTCTATTTCCCGACCTTCCCGCTCGAAGTCGCCCTTTACGCCGGGCTGCTCCTCTCCGCCGTCTACGCCGTCGTCTATTTCAACAGCCTCGAGCGTCTGCCCTATTTCCCGGCCTCCTTTGCCATCACCCTCCTCGGCATGATCTACATCAGCTTCCCGCTGAACTTCCTCTATAAGATCCGGCTGATGGACGCCAAGCTCGGGCCGTTCTACCTCTACTTCCTCTTTTCCGTCGTCTTCCTGGGGGACACGGGGGCCATGTTCTTCGGCAAGGCCTTCGGCCGGCATAAGATGACGCCGGTGGCCAGCCCCAATAAGACGTGGGAGGGGAGCGCCGGCGGCATCCTCTTCGCCGTCGGCGGGGCGGTCCTGGCCCGGCAGGTCCTCCTCGCCTCGGCCGTGCCGCTGGGACGGGCGATCCTCACGGGCGTCGCCGTCCACGCCGTGGCCCAGGTCAGCGACCCGCTCGAATCGCTCTTCAAGCGGGCCGCCGGGGTCAAGGACTCCTCCAATGCGCTCCCCGGCCACGGCGGCTTCCTCGACCGCATCGACAGCCTCATCCTGGCCGGCCCGCTCTTCTATTTCATCGTCAAGTACTTCTGGAAATAGGGGCGGGAAAGCCATGGCCCGGACGCTCGCCATCCTCGGCTCGACGGGGTCGATCGGCACCAGCGCCCTGGACGTCGTCGACCGCCTGGCCGGCCGGTTCGAGGTGACGGCCCTGGCCGCCGGCGCGAACCTGCCGCTCCTCGCCCGGCAGGTCGAGAAATACCGCCCGCGGCTCGTCTCCGTGAAGCGGCCCGCGGACGCCGAGGCCCTCCGGCCTCTCGCGCGGCGCGTCCGGCTCCGCATCGTCTCTGGTCCGGAGGGGGCGGAGGAAGTGGCGCGCGACGGCCGGGCCGAAATTGTCGTCTCGGCCATCACGGGCATCGACGGCTTCCGGCCGACCCTGGCCGCCGTGCGGGCCGGCAAGCGCGTCGCCCTGGCCAACAAGGAGTCGGTCGTCGTCGGCGGCGAGATCCTCTTCCGCGAGGCCGCCCGCTCGGGGGCCCGGATCATCCCCGTGGACAGCGAGCACAGCGGCGTATTCCAGTGCCTGGCCGGCGTCGCGAAGAGCCGCGTCCGGCGGGTCGTCCTGACGGCCTCGGGCGGGCCGTTTTTCCGCACGCCCCTGCGCCAGCTCAGCCGGCAGCGCCTCGAGGACGTCCTGCGGCACCCGACCTGGAGGATGGGGAGGAAGGTCACCGTCGACTCGGCGACCCTCATGAACAAGGGGCTGGAGCTCATCGAAGCCCGCTGGCTGTTCGGGCTCGAGCCCGCCCGGCTCGACGTCCTCATCCACCCCCAGAGCGTCGTCCACGCTCTGGTCGAGACGGCCGACGGCTCCGTCCTGGCCCAGCTGAGCGCTGCCGACATGCGCATCCCCATCCAGTACGCCCTGACCTTCCCGGAGCGGCGCGCGACCGGCCTGCCGCGCCTCGACCTGTCCGCGGTCCGGAGGCTCGAGTTCCACGAGGTCGACGGGCGGCGCTATCCGCTCTTCGTCCTGGCCCGCCTGGCCTTGGAGGCCGGCGGCAGTCATCCCGTCGCCCTGAACGCGGCCAACGAGACGGCCGTGGCCGCCTTCCTCGAGGGACGGCTGACGTTCGCCGACATCCCCGCCGTCGTCCAGGCGGTCATGGACGGCCATCACCCCGTCCCGGCCGGCTCGGTCGAGGCGGTCTTCGCCGTCGACCGGGAGGCGCGGCGCGCGGCCCGGCACATCCTCAAGCAAAGGTAAAAAAAAGCATGGTCAACGTCCTCGGCACCATCGTTGCCTTCATCATCGTCTTCGGCATCCTCGTCTTCGTCCACGAATTCGGCCACTTCTTCGCGGCCAAGCTCGTCGGCATCCGGGTCGAGGTCTTCTCCTTCGGCTACGGCAAGCGGCTCTTCGGGTTCAAGAAGGGGGACACGGATTACCGCGTCAGCCTCATCCCCATGGGGGGCTACGTCAAGCTCCTCGGCGAGGGGATGTTCGAGCCCGGCCGGCCCGTCGCCCCGGACGACATGATGGCCAAGAGCCGCGGCCAGCGGCTGTTCGTCATGGCCGCGGGCCCCTTCATGAACATCCTCCTCGCGGTGGTCCTCGTCACCATCGTCAACCTCGTCGGCGTGCCCTCGCCCGTCTACCTTGAGCAGACCCCGGTCATCGGCTGGATCGACAAGGACTCGCCGGCCGCGCACTCCGGCCTCGAGATCGGCGACACGATCCTCCGCATCAACGGCCGCGCCGTCAAGACGTGGAGCGACGTCGAGATTGCCGTCGGCTCCCGGCCGGACAAGAAGATCCGGTTGGATTTCCTCCGTGGCGGCCGGGCGGCCGTGGCCGAGCTCCAGACGGAATCCGTCGGCAGCTACTCCTTCGGCTACGCCGGCTTCCGGGCCCGGGCCCTGACCGAGGTCCAGATGACCCTGCCTGGTTCGCCAGCCGAGAAGGCCGGGCTCCGGCCCGGGGACGTCATCCTCGCCGTCGACGGCCAGCCGGTCTTCTTTTACCAGTTCATCCAGGTCATCGAGCGGAGCCCCGACAAGGAGCTCCAGTTCAGCGTCCGGCGCGGCGGCGAGACCCTGACCCTGCCCGTGACGCCCCGGCGGGAGGGCGAGGTCGGCAAGATCGGCATCCGCCAGACGGCCGAATCCGTGCTCAAGAAGTATGGCTTCTTCCAAGCCGTCGTCCAGAGCTTGCGGGAGAACGGGCGGAACGCGTTCCTCGTCATCCAATTCCTGAGGGACCTGTTCAAGGGGGAGGCCTCGACGAGGCAGCTCGGCGGGCCGCTCGAGATCGCCAACCTCTCCTACGCCGCCATGCGCATGGGCTGGCTGGCCCTCATCAGCTGGATCGCCGTCATCAGCCTCCAGCTCGGCATCCTCAACCTCATCCCCGTGCCCGTCTTCGACGGCGGCCAGATCTTCATCCTCATCATCGAGTCCATCTTCAATCGCGACCTCAGTCCGAAGGCCCGGAGCGTGTGGATGCAGATCGGGTTCGTCATCTTCGCCGCCCTCATCGTTTTCGTCGTCCTCAACGACATCGTCAAGAAGCTCCCCCACGGCTGGGGCAGCCTCGTGCCGTTCTAGGGGGAGGGGAGGCCTGCATGTTCGAGCGCCGCGCGACCCGCCGGATCAGCGTCGGGGAAGTCGCCGTCGGCGGCGGCGCGCCCGTCGTCGTGCAGGCCATGGCCAAGACGGACACGCGGGACGTCGCGGCCACGGCGGCCGAGGTCCGCCGGCTGGAGAGGGCCGGGGGCGAGATCGTCCGGCTGGCCGTGCCGGACCGCGAGGCGGCCCGGGCCTTCGGGGCGGTCAAGGCCCGGGCCAGGGTCCCCCTCGTCGCCGACGTCCACTTCGACTATCGCCTGGCCCTGGCCGCGCTCGAGGCCGGCGCCGACGGCCTCCGCATCAACCCCGGCAACATCGGCTCGCGCGAGCGTGTCGCCGCCGTCGTCCGGGCCGCCCGGGAGCGGGCCGTGCCGATCCGCATCGGCGTCAACTCCGGCTCGCTCGAGAAGGACCTCCTGGCGAAACACGGCGGCGTCACCGCCGCGGCCATGGTCGAGAGCGCCCTGCGGCACGTCCGCCTCCTCGAGGACCTCGACTTCCGGCTGATCAAGATCTCGCTCAAGGCCACGGACGTCCGGCGAACGCTCGAGGCCTATCGGCTGCTCGCGGCCGAGGTCGATTACCCCTTCCACGCCGGCATCACCGAGGCCGGCCGGCTCTTCGCGGGGAGCATCAAATCCGCGGCCGGGCTGACCTTGCTCCTGGCCGAGGGCCTGGCCGACACGGTCCGCGTCTCGCTGACGGCCCCGGCCGAGAAGGAGGTCCTGGCCGCCTGGGAGGTCCTCCGCGGCCTCGGCCTCCGGGAGCGGGGGGCCGTCCTCGTCTCCTGCCCGACGTGCGGCCGGACGGAAGTCGACCTGATGGCCGTCGCCGCCCGCGTCGAACGGGCCGTCCGCGGCCTGCGGGCGCCGCTCGTCGTGGCCGTCATGGGCTGCCCCGTCAACGGCCCGGGCGAAGCCCGGGAGGCTGACATCGGGCTGGCCTGCGGCCGGGGGAGCGGGGTCATTTTCAAAAAAGGACGGCCGCTGCGGCGGGTTCGCGGCGCGGGCATGGTCGAGGCCTTCATCGAAGAGGTGAGGCGCCTGGACCGCGAGGCGTGCGGACGGGAGTGAGAGGGCCATGAAGCGAATCCCGGCCGGCCGCGGCGTCTCCAAGGCGGCGGAGCGGAAGTACGAGCGTCTCCGGGACATCGTCCGCGGCATGGGGAGCGTCCTCGTCGCCTACTCCGGCGGCGTCGACAGCACCCTCCTCCTCGAGGCCGCCCGCGACGTCCTCGGCCGGAAGGCGGCGGCCGTGACCGTCGCGACCGAGGTCCATACCGCGCGCGAGGTCCGCGAGGCGAGGCAAACGGCGGCCGGCATCGGCGCGCCCCTCCGCGTCGTCCGCGCCCGGCTCCTCGGCCGGCCGGCCTTCGTCTCGAACCCGCCCGACCGCTGCTACCATTGCAAGAAGGCCCTCTTCGGCCTCCTTTTGGGGCTGGCTCGGGACAGGGGCATCGCGCACGTCGTCGACGGGACCAACGCCGACGACGACGCGGACTTCCGTCCCGGCCGCCGGGCCCTGGCCGAGCTCGGGGTAAGGTCCCCGCTTTGCGAGGCCGGGCTCGCCAAGAGCGACATCCGGGCCCTGTCGCGGCGGCTGGGCCTCCCCACGGCCGACCGTCCGGCCCGGGCCTGCCTGGCCTCGCGATTTCCCTACGGAACGCCCATTGCGGCCGGCGACCTGCGGCGGGTCGGCGCGGCCGAGGAGGCCCTCCGCCGGCTCGGCTTCGACCAGGCCCGGGTCAGGCACCACGGGCCGGTCGCCCGGGTCGAAGTCCCGGCCGGCCGCATCCGCGCCCTCCTCGACCCCGGCGTCCGCGGGCGCGTCGTGCGGGGGCTGCGGAAGCTCGGCTGGACCTACGTGACGCTCGACCTCTCGGGCTACCGCACGGGAAGCCTCAACGAAGTCCTCCGGCGGCGCTGACCCGAGGGGACCGCGGCGCCGCCCAGGCCCGCGAAGGCAAACGAGAGGTCCTTCTCCCGATTCCGGGAGGATCTCTCTCCCCGACTTGGCTCAGGGCATCGCCTCCGGCTCCCCGGCCGTCCGACCGAAGCGAACCAACGTGAGCGGAGGGCAGATATCCCCGGTGAGGCACGGAGGGGATTTCTGCGAAATATCCGAAGAGAGGGCTTTTCGATGATATTTCTCAGAAGCGCTCCTCCGAGTCGCTCCGGTGTGCTTCGCCCTCCGCTCCCAGCCGGTCCCCCTCTCCGGCAACGGGGATCTTCGAGGCAACGCCCATCGCCGCCACGAGAGGGAATCCCGGAGACGGGAGATGAACCAAAAAAGAACGGGGGCTGGAAGGATCGAATCCTCCCAGCCCCCGTCAGTTCGCTGCGTCGAGACTCGCGGCGCCCCCGAGGGAGGCCGCCGCGCTCACTCGGTCTTTTCCGTCTTCTTCTCGGTGATGATGCCGACGACCTCGATTCCCGAGGCCTTGATGAGGTCCAGGATCGACTCGGCCAGGACGCCGTACTCGAGCTCCCCGTCCATCCGGAGATAGAGCTTCTTCTCGGGGACGGTCAGGAATTTCTCTTCGAGAGTGTTCTGGAGGTTTTCGAGGGTCACCCGGTCGTTGTTGACGTACAGACGGTAGCCCTTCGGCTCCTGGATGTTCTTCTGGATCGAGAGCACGACCGGTGGGTTTTCAGGCACGTCGGTCGTGTACTGGGCGTAGGGGAGCCGGACGTCGACGCCCTTCTGGACGAGGGGCGTGACGACCATGAAGATGATGAGCAGGACGAGGAGGACGTCGCAGAGGGGGACGACGTTCGGTTCCGACTTGACGGTCTCTTTGCCCGTGGAAACTGAGAATCCCATGATATGCCTCTCGTTCGCCCGGCGGCACACGCGCCGGGAATGGACTTACCTCGCTTCGCCGCTGCTGCTCATGAAGAAGTCCACGACCTGGGACGTCGTGTTCGCCATCTCGGCGTTGTAGACTTCGACGCGAGTGTTCAGGGCGTTGAAGCACCACAGGGCGATGACGGCGACGCCGATGCCGAAGGCCGTGGTGACCAGGGCTTCGGAAATGCCGCCGGCAACGGCGCCGATGCCGCCCGAGCCGGTCAGGGCCATGCCGCGGAAGGCGTTGATGATGCCGGAGATCGTCCCGAACAGCCCGATGAAGGGGGCCGAGGTGGCAATGGTGGCCAGGACCGACAGCCCGCGCTTGAGGTCCATCTCGAACATCAGCGCCGCTCTCTCACAGCCCCGGGTGGCCATCTCGACCTGCTGATCGAGGGTCAGCTTGGCTTCCTTGCCCTCCATGAACTCCTGGATGCCGGCCGCCGTGACGCGGGCCAAGTGGCTGCCCTTGTAGTCCTTCTTCGAGGCCAGCGCCAGCGCGTCGCGGGTGTTGCCGGCCTTGAGCAGTTCGGCGAGCCTGGGCGCGATTTCCAGGGACTTCTTGCGGGCCCGCTGGAAGGTCATCGACCGCTCGATGAAGAGATATAGGGAAACGATCGACAGACCGATCAGGATGATCGAGACCGTCCTGGCCACGGTTCCCATCTGCTGCCACATTTCAACGAGACCGAATTGCATGGGTCATACCTCCTTTTAGATATCCAAAGCCATTCTCTAGCTTCGTTACTTCAGCTGGAAGCGGACGGTCACGGTGAAGATGACCGGCCGGGGACGGCCGTTGATGATCATCGGCTCGTACACCCACTGCCGCACCGCGTCGATCGCCGCCTGGTCCAGGAGCGGGATCGACCGCAGCACCTTCACCGA
>DATKJS010000082.1:0-3116 GCA_035543515.1 Terriglobales bacterium
CTCCTCGGCGATCTGGTCCGGGATCTCGACCGGCGCCACCAGACGGCCCGGCTCGACCGCGGCCTGCGTCTGGACCGGCTTGATCCGCGCCGTCTTCGTCGTCGCCTTCTTCTTGGCCGGCGGCGGCGGTGGCGGCGGCGGTGGCGGCGGCGGCGCCAGGAACGCGCTGTAGACCTCGACCTTCGGCAGGTCGCCGGTCGACATGAGCGGGATGACGATGAGGGCGATGATGAACGTGGCGTGGAGGATGATGGCGACGATCAGGGCGAGAGGCCTCCTCTTCTTGGTCGTGGCCTCCTCGTCCTCGAAGAACGAGTCCTTGAACATGTCGGGCACGTCGCTTCTGATTGGCTGCTTTTTGACATCCGCCATTGTCGTTACCTCATGCTCGCGATGCTAAGGATTAACGCGAGAAATAGTATAGAATAAAAAATCCCCTTTGACAAGGAAAAAAATTATCTCCGCCCCCCTTTTTTCGGCTTGAACAACTGCGTCCAGAACAGGACGACCGGGCAGGACAGGTAAATCGTTGAATAGACGCCCTCTATCGAGCCGAAGAGCATGATGAAGGCGAAGTCGTTGATGCTCTTGCCGCCGAAGAGGAAGAGCGAGAGGACGGCCGCGAAGACCGTGCCCGTGGTGATGATCGTCCGGCCGAGGCTTTGGTTGATGCTCCGGTTGAGGATGGACTCGAACGAGTCCTTGCGCATGATCTTGAGGTTCTCGCGGACGCGGTCGAAGACGACGACGGTGTCGTTGATGGAGTAGCCGACGATCGTCAGCAAGGCGGCGATGATGGGCAGGTTGATCTCGCGGTTGGTGAAGGAATAGACGCTCAAGGCCATCAGGACGTCCTGGGTCAGGGTGACGATGGCCGAGACGCCGTACTCGAGCTTGAAGCGGAAGCCGATGTAGACGAGCATGCCGATGAGGGACCAGATGACGGCCAGGGTGGCCTTTTTCCGCAGGTCGGCCCCGGCCTGGGGCCCGACCGTCTCCTTGCTGACGACGGCGAGCTTGCTCAGGTAGGTCTTGGCCTGGAGCTCCTTGATGACGTCCGGGCCGATGCCCGCCTGGGCCAGGCCCGCGTAGTCCTCGATGATGCCGCTCCCCGTCGTCTTGGTCGTCCGGTAATGAATGACCTCTTTCGCCAGCTCCTCGGCCTTGTCGCGGAAGGCGGGCTGGAGGAGGGTGGTCAGGCTGGCGAGGTCGATGGCGTTGAGGTCCTTGAGGCCGCGGGCGGCCTCGGCCTGCCCGTCCTCTCCGCGCAGCGCCTCGACGACGCGGTTGCCGAGCCTCTCGTGGGCCTCGATCTCCTGCTGGGCGTCCTTGGCCGAGACGACCTGCAGGGTCCGGATCATGAACTCACGGCCCGGCTGGCCGCTCTCCTGGATGACGCTCTCGCCGAGGCCGACCCGGTTGAGCTCGGAGCGGATCTCGGAGACCGTCGTCGGGCTCTTGAAGACGATCCGGATGAGCGTCCCGCCGCCGAAGTCGACGCCGAGCTTGAGGCCCTTGCCGAAGAAGATGTTCAGGGCGCCGGCCAGGATGACCGCGCCCGTGAAGCCGAGGGCCCAGAAGCGGTATTTCATGAAGTTGATGTGGGGGGTCTTGAAGAATTCCATGGCTAGATGCTCAACTTTTGGGACTTGGCCGAGTAGGTCAGGTCGAAGATCCAGTGCGAGACGAAGACGGCCGTGAAGAGGTTGGCGACGAGGCTGATGATCAGCGTCACGGCGTACCCCTTGATCGGCCCGGTCCCGAACTGGAACAGGAAGACGGCCGAGATGATCGTCGTCATGTGCGAGTCGAAGATCGTCCGGAAGGCTCGGGAGAAGCCCAGGCTGATCGAGTTCAGGATCGTCTTGCCCGTGCGGTACTCCTCGCGGATGCGCTCGAAGACGAGGACGTTGCAGTCGACGGCCATGCCGATGCCCAGGATGATGCCGGCGATGCCCGGCAGGGTCAGCGTCGCCCGGAAATAGGCCAGGGCGCCGAAGAGGATGATCTGGTTGAAGATCAGGGTGACGATGGCGTTGATGCCCGAAGCCTTATAGTACAAGAGCATGAAGGCCATGATGGCGACGAGGGCGACGAGGGCGGAGAGGATGCCTGCCCGGATGGAGTCGGCGCCGAGCGAGGGCCCGATCGTCCGGTTCTCCAGGGTCTTGATGCCGGCCGGCAGGGCGCCGGCCTTGAGGATGAGGACGAGGTCGTCGGCGGCCTCGATGGTGAAGTTCCCCTGGATGATGCCGCTGTCGCTGATGCGGGCGTTGATGTTCGGGGCCGACTGGACCTTCTTGTCGAGGATGATGGCCAGCGGCTTGCCGATGTTCTCGCCCGTGACCTGCTCGAACCGGCGGGCGCCGTCGGGCTTGAGCTGGAAGGCGACGGCCGGCTGGCCCCACTCGTCCTGGCTCCGGCGGACTAGGCGCAAGTCCTTGCCCGTCACGGCGGCGACCTTGGTCACGAGGTAGTAGCCCTCGGCCCGCCGCTTCGGGTCGCCCCGGACGACCTCCATGTCGTCGGGGACCTTGCCGCCGAAGTCCTTGAGCAGGGTCGCCTCGTCGGCGGCCGGGCCGGCCTTGACCAGCTTCCATTCGAGGACGGCCGCGGTCTTGATGATGTATTGGACGCGGTCCGGGTTGTCGACGCCCGGCAGCTCGACGATGAGCTGCTCGCGGCCGTAGCGGGCGATGACCGGCTCGGAGACGCCGAACTGGTCGATGCGGTTGCGGATCGTCTCGAGCCCCTGCCGCACCGCGAGGTCCTTGATCGCGCGCGCCACCTCGGGCCTGATCGTGGCGGTGATCACCGTGCCGCGGCTCACCGAGAACTCCGAGAGGTGGTCGTCGATGGACTTGTCGAGCACCTTCTGGTCGGTGTTGCCCGCCGGCTTGAAGCGGAAGCCGTTGTTCTCGGGCAGCCGCTGCATGTCGACCGGCGCGGCGCCCTTCGCGGCCAGGTCGGCGCGGACCCGCTCCATCGAGTCGTCCACCTCGGCGCGCACCGCGTCGCCGGTGTTGATCTGGAGGACGAGGTGAATTCCACCGCGGAGGTCGAGACCGAGGTGGATCTTGCTCTCGAGCGGCCACATCATGAAGACCGCCGCGACG
>DATKJS010000083.1:0-11325 GCA_035543515.1 Terriglobales bacterium
GTCGCGGACTCCCAGAAGGACGCCGATTTCGCCCAGCCGTACGACGAACGCGAGGGCAAGATCGTCAAGATCCCCTTCCGCAACATCACCAACATCGGCCCGGCCGGGGCCATCAACTCGAGCGTCAACGAGATGGCCCACTGGGTCGCAGTCCACATCAACGGCGGGAAGTACAAAGACCGCCAGGTCGTCAACTCCGCGACACTGGACGACATGCACTCGGCCTACATGCCCACCGGCGGGGGCACGACGCGCGCTGACATCTCACCCTCCGATTACGGGCTCGGCTGGTTCATCGACACCTACCGCGGCCACCGGCGGGTCGAGCACGGCGGCAACATCGACGGCTTCTCGGCGCTCGTCAGCTTCTACCCCAACGACGGGCTCGGCTTCGTCGTCCTGACGAACCGGAACGGCACGGCCTTCCCGGACATGGTCGCTCAGACGGCCGCGGACCGGATCCTCGGGCTCGAGGCCGTCGACTGGGTCGGCGACGCGGCCAAGCGGCTGGCCCAGGGTCGTGAGGCCCAGAAGGCGGCCGAGCAGAAGAAGGGCACGCGCCGGCGGCCCGGAACGACGCCCGCCCACAAGCTTGCCGAATACGCCGGCGACTACTGGCATCCCGGTTACGGCGCCCTCAAGGTCGAGATGAACGGGACTCAGCTCGTTTTCACATATAACGCCATCGCGACGCCCCTCGAGCACTGGCATTACGAGACGTTCAACGGCCTGAAGACCGGCGACCCGACGTTCCAGGACATGAAGCTGACCTTCAGGACCGACGTCAACGGGAACGTCGCGTCCGTGGCGGCGCCCTTCGAACCCACTTTGGACGAGATCGTCTTCACCAAGAAGCCCGAGGCGCGCCTGTCCGACTCTGAGTACCTCAAGAAAGTTAGCGGCAAGTACGAACTCCAAGGCCAGACGGTGACGGTCGGAGTGAAGGGCGACGGCCTGACGATCACCGTTCCCGGCCAGCCTGCCTACGACCTCGTGCCGCAGCTTGGCGGGGAATACGCCCTGAAGCAGGTCAAGATCATCACCCTGAAATTCATCGAGGGCGCCCAGGGCCGGGTGACGGGAATCGAGCTCTACCAGCCGAACGGCGTCTTCGAGGCCAAGCGGGTCAAGGATTAGCCGGCATCCGGCGAGCTTAGTCCGGCGGTCCGAAAAAAGAAGGCGTCAGGTCCGCTTGTTGTCAATTTTGCTGATAGAAGAGTAGACCCGACCCCTTCCTCAATCGGGGGCCGGAGGGTCCGTTGACTTTGGCCCCGGGCTGGCATATAAAACAAGGCAATCTTCAGGCCGGAAGGCATAGAAGGCAACCCGATGGATAAGATCGAGAACGGCGACGGCCTCCGGAGAAAGCTCGGCCTCTTCCCGCTGACGAACATCGTCATCGCCAACATGGTCGGCGCCGGGATCTTCACGACCTCCGGCCTATTGATGAAGGACCTCCATCACGCCGGGGTCATGCTCGCGCTGTGGGTCGTCGGCGGCCTCATCGCCCTGTGCGGCGCCCTGAGCTACGGCGAGCTCGGCGCGGCCATGCCCCGCGCGGGAGGGGAATACGCCTTCCTGTCGCGGCTTTTTCATCCGCTGCTCGGCTTCCTCGCCGGGTGGGTCTCGTTCTTCGTCGGCTTCTCCGCGCCGATCGCCGCCTCGGCCATCGGCTTCACGGAGTACCTGACGCGGGCCTTTCCCGGGCTCTTGCATTGGGGGATTCTTGGCGCGGACGCCGAGGCCGTCGCGCTGAAGAAGGCCTACGCCATCCTGGTCATCGCCCTGTTCACCTTCCTCCACACGCGCGGCCTCGAGCTCGGGGCCAAGGTCCAGAACATGCTGACCGGGCTGAAGGTCCTGCTCATCGTGGCCCTGGTCGCGGCCGGGTTCGCCGTCGGCAAGGGGAGCTTCGCCCATTTCGCTTCGGGCGGCGCGTTTGACTTCGGCTTCGGCGGCTGGAAGACAATGGGGCTGGCCCTGATGTGGATCATGTTCGCCTACAGCGGCTGGAACGCCTCGGCTTACGTCGGTTCGGAGGTCAAGAATCCGTCGCGCAACCTGCCGCGGTCGCTGCTCCTCGGCACGGGCGTCGTCGTCGCCCTGTACGTCGCCCTTAACCTCCTCTACGTCTATGCCATCCCGTCGGCGGACATGGAGGGTGTCATCTCGATCGGCGGGCTCGCGGCGAGGAACCTCTTCGGGCGGTCGGCCGGGACGGTCCTGTCCGTCCTCATCTCCTTCGCCCTGTTCTCGTCGCTCTCGGCCTTCATCATCCTCGGGCCGCGGGTCTACTACTCCATGGCCAGGGACGGCGTCTTCTTCAAGTCGCTGGCCATGGTGAACCCCGGCTCCGGCGTGCCGGCCCGCTCCATCGTCCTCCAGGGGGTGATCGCTTCCGTCCTGGTCCTGTTCGGGACGTTCGACCAGCTGCTGACCTACATGGGCTTTTCGCTCGGCATCTTCCCCATCCTGTCCGTGATCGGCGTTTTCAAGCTGAGGCGGACGGGCCGGAGCGTCGTCAAGATGCCGGGCTATCCGGTCGTGCCGGCCGCATATATCCTGGCGGGATTGACGATCCTCTCCCTGTCGTTCCTCCAGCGGCCGAGGGAATCTTCGATCGCCCTCGCGACGGTCCTCGCAGGGATTCCGATCTACTTCGTCTTCAGGAAGATGTACGGGCCCCCCGCTTAATTGTTACGAAGGGGTCAGGTCCGCTTTTTATCAGCCTCAACGCCGGGCGCGGCCCACGGATCGTGAGATCCGTCGAAGACCGACGAGAAGCGGACCTGACCCCTTCTTTTTTAATCGCGGTCGAAGTGGGGCATATCCCAGGGGATCTCGACCGAGAGCTCGACGAACCCCGCGTACCGGCCGCCGTCGTACCAAGGCGACTGGTAGATGAGCTTCTTTTTCCCGTCCTTCTGGATGGTGTAGACGTTCGTGCGCCCGGCCGCCATCATTTCCTTGAGCTTCGTCCGCGACGGCTCGGGATGGCAGTCGAGGACGTTCTTCCCGACGAGCCCGGTCCCGCCGTCCTTGGCGAAGACCTCGGCCGATCTGTCATTCATCTCGACGATCCGGCCCCCGGCGTCGCAGACCGTGACCGCCCCCGCGAACTCCTTGACCCAAGCGTGTCGGTCCATGCGCACCTCCAGGTCCTGTTTCGACTATGCTACCTTATCCCCGGGCGGATTTTAAGGCCTTATTTGACATCCCGGACGGGCCGGCGATATAGTCCAGGCATGACCGGGGGCGGGATGCCCGCGCCGGGCTCCCGTCCGCCCCGTCCGTGGAGCCGCCGATGAAAGCAAAGTTCTTGGGCTTGCGCCTTCTCTTCCTGATCGCCGCGGGGGCCCTGTCTCTCGCCCCGGCGATCGATCAGCCCGCACGAAAGCCCCGCGCCCGGGACCTCGGCATCCCCTTTGACGGTTCGCCCGGGCCGCTCAACGCCGTCACCGATGTCCGGGGGGTCGAAGTGGGGCAAGTCACCCTGATCTCGGGGGAGGGGAAGCTCGTCGTCGGGCAGGGCCCGGTGAGGACGGGCGTCACCGCGATCTTCCCTCAGGGGAGGTCGTTCCGCGACCGCCTCTTCGGGGCCTGGTTCACGCTCAACGGCAACGGCGAGATGACCGGGACGACCTGGCTCCAGGAATCGGGCTGCCTCGGGAGCCCGGTCCTCATCACCAACACCCAGAGCGTGGGCGTCGCCCGGGACGCCGTCATCGAATGGAACGTCCGGCGCGGCCACGCGGACGATTATTCGGGCGATTTCAGCCTGCCGGTCGTAGCCGAAACCTGGGACGGCTTTCTCAACGACATCGACGGGTTCCACGTCCGGAAGGAGGATGTCTTCGCCGCCCTCGACGGGGCGCGTCCGGGTCCCGTGGCCGAGGGGAACGTCGGCGGAGGGACGGGGATGATCTGCCACCGGTTCAAAGGCGGCACCGGCACCTCCTCGCGGGTGCTCGGGCCGGCCGACGGCGGCTACGTCGTCGGCGTCCTTGTCCAGGCGAATTACGGGGCCAGGGAAACGCTCTCCATCGCGGGGGTCCCCGTCGGCCGGGAGATCACGGACCTGATGCCCAAGCCCGGCCGGGCCGACGCGAGGGACGGCTCGATCATCGTCGTCGTGGCGACCGACGCGCCCCTCCTCCCGCACCAGCTCGAGCGGGTGGCGAAGAGGGTCGCCCTGGGCCTGGCCGTCGCCGGAGGCCGGGCGAACGACAGCTCGGGGGACATTTTCATCGCCTTCTCGACGGCCAATCCCGCGGTCGCGCAGACGTCCGGACTGGCGCACCTGACGATGCTGCCGAACGAGAGGCTCGATGCCCTGTTCCTGGCCACCGCCCAGGCGACCGAGGAGGCGATCGCCAACGCTCTCGTCGCCGCCGAGACGATGGCCGGCATCAATGGGAATACGGTCTACGCCATCCCGCACGACCGCCTGCGCGAGGTTCTCAGGAAGTACAACCGTCTAGCCAATTAGCCGTCGGATCCCCGAGCTACCGGTCCCCCGCCTTCCGCGGCCCCTTCTTGACGAGCGCCCGGACGGCGTAGCCCGCGTATCCCGAGAGGCCCGCGGCGACCGCCGCGACGAGCCCAGTCATGAGGATCATCGGCCAGGTCCGGCCGAGCCCGACCATCGCGGCCATCCGCCCGGCAATGATCCGGCTCCCGGTCGCGTAGTAATAGACCGCCCCGCCGAGCCACAGCAGCCCGGCCGCGAAGAACCCCGTCCGGATGGCCTTCCATCCCGACTTGGCCTCCGCCGCCCCGTATGCGAACGGCACGATCATGACCCACCACCAGAAGGACGTCAGGGCCTCGAGGACCAGCATGGCCAGCAGGCAGGCGAGAACGGCGATCATCGGACACCTCGCAGGACCGTCCGGGCGACGACGCCCGGCTGCGCATCATCGGCCGACTTCAGGAACAGGAGCGGGTAGATTCTGCCCGCCACCCAGTCGTCGACCCCAGTGTCGTAGTAGCGCGAGCCGGGGTTGCCGGACGCCCCGCCGGGCAGGATGCCCCAGGCCTTGACCTCGGACCCGAGCTCGACGACCATCCGCCATGAGGGGCCGAAGCCGGGGCCGGAGGCGTTGATCGCGTTGCCGCCCCCGTCCATCGGCAGCTTCTCCCGGCCGAATCCCGGCATCCGGCCGAGGTGCCCGATGCCGGCCTTCCGCCTCTCTCCCCACGTCCAGGACTTCCCGGGCGGCCCGCACTCGGAGCGAAGCGTCTTGACCGAGGCGCGGAAGGCGGCGTTGGCGATGTCCGCCAGGCTCTCCCTCTGCGGCGTCGTCCGGTCGTCGAAAAACCCGGAGTCGGGCTGGTTGAGGACGAGATCGATCACAACCTGGCTCCGCGGCCAGCGCATTCCCGCGAGATCGCCCTTTTTCTCGTCGTTCCAGGTCTTCGCGTTGAACTCCGACCAGAGCTCGGCGAAGATCGTCGGCGCGGCCAGCCCGGCCCGGTTCTCGAAGTTCCAGCCGCCGAGCTCGCTAAGGGCCCATTTTTCGTCGGGGGAGAGGTCGCGCTCGCCGATTTCCCGGAGGAGCCGGGGCAGGACCATTCGGGCCCTCAGGCTGAGGTCGTCGTTCTGCATCCTGGCCATGTCCTCGGGCGTGACGGCCCTCATCCGCCCCAGGAGCTCGTTGATCCGGTTGCCGCGCTCGAACGAGGCGTAATCCCAGCCGAGGTAATAGGGGTAGGACGCGCCGGTCGGCTTCTGGTTGGCCGAGCTGACAAAGCCCCGCGCCGGGTCCTTGACGTGCGGGTTCTGACCGTGCGGGACCCAGCCCGGCCACTCTTCGGCCGGGTTCGAGCCGTCGAGGATGTAGCGTCCCGCCCCCTTCGGCCGCAGCGGGAATTTCCCGTTATGCCAGATGGCGATCGTTCCGTCCGCGGCGGCGAAGGCGAAATTCTGGGCCGGGCAGTCCCACGCCGCCAGGGCCCCGAGATAACCCTCGTAATCGCGGGCCCGGTCCAGGCGATCGAAGGCCAGGATCTCGTTCGAGGGATCGTGGGCCGCCCAGCGCAGAGCGGCTCCGGCGGGGACGGCCCTGTTGGCCGGCGCCGGCTCGCCTTCGAGCCAGACGACGGGGCCGTGGTGGGTGTAGACGACCCGGTCGACGAAGGGCATTTCCCCACGCACCTTGATGACCTCGGTCCGGACGGACGCCTTGCGCCACTGGCCGCCGTAGAGGTATTCCCGGTGGCTCGCGTCCTTGAACTGGACCGCGTACCAATCGAGGACATCGCTCCCGGCGTTGGTGAAGCCCCAGGCGATCCTGTCGTTGTGCCCGATGATGACGAGCGGTGTCCCGGGGATCGAGACGCCCGCCGCGTTCATCCCCGGGGCGGCGAGCTGGACTTCGTACCAGATCGAGGGCAGCGTGAGGCGAAGGTGAGGGTCGTTGGCCAGGATGGGGCGGCCGCTCTTCGTCAGTGCGCCCGAGACGGCCCAGTTGTTGCTGCCGGGTTCCGGCCAGTCCGGGTCGGGCGCTTTGACCCAAGCTGCGGAGGACGAAGCATCCGTCGGCCCGGACTCCGGCGTGGCCGCCGCCGCGGGTCCGATCGGAAGGGGTCCACCCCCAGCCTTCGGCGCGGCGACCGGGGCGAGGTCCCAGGCCGTCCCCGGCGGGATGACCGGCTCGACGAACTTCGGCGGCTCGAAGGGGAAGAGCTCGTCGACGACAGCCTCGCCGAGGGCTTTCCGGGCCGCCGTCATCCAGCGCTCGTCGTTGTAGCCCGTGAGGTCGTAGGACATGTACTTGAGGAGCAGCGCGGAGTCGAGGGGGGACCACGGCTCGGGCGCATAGTCGAGGACCTTGTATTCGATGGGGAAGTCCTTCCGGCGGAGGCGGCGGATCCAGGCGTTGACGCCGTCGGCGTAGGCTTGGCCCGGAGCGAGGGACTCCGGGTCCCGGCTCCTCGCTTCGACCGACCGCTCGGCCGCCCAGCCCATGCCGAACCGCCGGTTAAAGCGGTCCGAGTCCAAGCCCTCGCGCCCGATGATCTCGGCCAGCCGGCCGCCCGCGTAGAAGGCCTGGAACTCCATCTGCCAGAGCCGGTCGCGGGCGGTGAGATATCCCTGGGCGAAGAAGAGGTCGTGGTCGTTGCGGGCGAAGATGTGCGGCACGTGCCGGGCGTCCCAGGCGACCCGGACCTCATTCTCGAGGCCGGGGACCGAGAGTTCGACGGGCAGGGCGTCGCCGCGCGTCCCGTTCTGCCAGAAGCCGGCGAACGGGTCGAGGAGTTTGCCAAGGGGCGGGACGCGGCCGTGGCGGTTGTCGAGCCCCCAGAAAGCCGCGGCGGCGATGAGGAGCGATACGACGGCCCTGAGCCATTTCATGGGCGCCTCCCTGCGATGTCCGTCTAGCGATTTATACCACGCCGCCGCCCGAACTGGCAACCCGGTCAGACGGGGCATGTGTGCCGGACTCCGCGTGCGTCCCGACGCGCAATGGCGCCGAGGCCATCCGAAAGCCCCCGTTTGGAGGGGGGCCCGTCGGCCTTGCGACGGGGGAACCGGGACAGGTTCCCGGGGCCGGGGGATAAGGACGGCCTCGGCGCCACCCTAAGAGCCGGACGGGTCTTGGGGTATGGCCGGAACGTCATGTGCGGCTTAGCGCAAGCCGCACTCTGGAGTGGAGGCCATCCCCGAGGCCCCCGGCCCGCGAACGAGAACCCTCTAACCTGATGGACTCTCTTGAATTTGACCGCCGGCGCGGCCGCGGGTAGAATGGGCCGGAAGAGGAGATTCCCCATGGCCGATGCACCCGCATTTACGGGATTCACCAAGGAGACGGTCCGTTTCTTCAACGCCCTACGCCGGAACAACAACCGGGAATGGTTTGTCGCCCACCGGGGAACCTACGACCGACATGTCATGGAGCCGGCCAAGGCCTTTGTCGTCGCCATGGGCGAGCGGTTGCGCGCGGCCGTGCCGCGGATCGTGGCCGTCCCTCTCGTCAACAAGTCGATCTTCCGCCTCAACCGCGACACGCGCTTTAGCCTGGACCCGTCGCCGTACAAGACGAACCTCGGGCTCTACTTCTGGGAAGGAACGAAGGGCCGGATGGAATGCCCGGGTTTCTATTTCCATCTCGAGCCGCCGGACATCTTCCTCGGCGGCGGCATGTACATGTTCTCCCAGAGCTTCATGCCGCGCTACCGGCGCGCCGTCGTCGACCCCAAGCTCGGGGCGGAGCTCCGGAAGATCGTGACCGCGCTCGCCGCGGTCAAGGGATGCGAACTCGGGGGGACGCACTACAAGCGCGTCCCGGCCGGCTACGACCCCGGCCACCCGAACGCCGAGCTCCTCAAGCACGACGGCCTCTACGCCGGGTGGGAGGCCAGGATCCCCGGCGAGCTCTTCTCGGCCCGCCTCGTCGACTACTGCTTCGAGCGCTACAGGCCGATCGTCCCGCTCCACCGCTGGCTCATGAAGCTGGCGGCCTGAGGGACGCCCGGATCCCGGCCGGCGCCGCGGTCACGTCTTCTTCGGATACCCGACGGATTGGGAAAAAAGGACCTTTTCGTCCGGCCTCAGTTTCAGGAGCTTGGCTATGGCCTCCCTATCGATCGAGCCCCTCATGACAGTCGCCAAACCCTCGGACGCGCAGAACAGGTAGACGTTCTGGCCGATGAAGCCGACGTGCGCGGCCGAGTACAGGATCTTGTCCTCGTCCGTTCCTCCGCTCACCTTAGCGAGATCGGCCACGTAGACCAGGTTGAGGGGGACCGCCTTGACGAACTCCTGCCGGCCCGTGGCCGCCCTGACATCATCGGACAGGACGGGCTTGAGGCAGTGGCCCTTGGCGTCATACATATAGAGCCCGCTCTTGAGCGCGGCGTAGATGTCGATGTTCTGGACGTTCATGGCCGAGGGGGCGGTCCGTTTCCCCG
This sequence comes from Terriglobales bacterium, assembly GCA_035543515.1. Classification (GTDB taxonomy): domain Bacteria; phylum Acidobacteriota; class Aminicenantia; order Aminicenantales; family Saccharicenantaceae; genus DATKJS01. The sequence goes on from DATKJS010000083.1 coordinate 8,914, forward strand.
TATCCGGCCGGTTGATTCCGTCGGCGGCCCAGAGCAGGTCCGAAAGCACTTGGAGCGGGAGTTCCCGGTCGCCGAATTCGCGCGATGTCGAGCGGGCCGCCAAGGCCTGCATCAGCGGCTTGCCGCCCTCCAGACGGGGTTTGGGGAGTTGGATGTCTTTCATCACCTGGGCCCGGACGGCCGCCGGGGCCGCCAAGCCGATGACCAACAACCACGCCATGCCTGCCCAGACTCTCGTTCTCATGATCCGACCTCCCTCGGCTGCTGCCAGGCCCGGCCGATAATCGGATGATAAGGCTCCGGCTCCGCGAAATCAATGATTTCCGCGAAATTCCCGATTTGATATAATACCGTTTCGGATCGGAACGGCCTCTTAGGACGGAAGGAAAGGATGTCCTTCAGGGAGAATTTCTATTTCGACATTCTCAACAACCTTTTCGACGGGCTGTATTTTGTCGACGGCGAACGCCGCATCACCTTCTGGAACCGGACGGCGACCAGCCTGACGGGCTATGAAGCCCGGGAGGTCGTCGGCCGGCGGTGCGCCGACAATATCCTCGTCCACGTCGACGCCGAGGGCCGGAACCTCTGCGAGGGGCTCTGCCCGGTGGCCCGGACCCTCCAGGACGGGGAGAGCCGGGAGGCCGAGGTCTTCCTCCACCACCGACAGGGTCACCGGCTGCCGGTGACCGTCCGGGTCGCGGCGATCCGCGACGCGAGCGGCCGGATCACCGGAGCGGTCGAGGTCTTCAACGACAACACCCGCCGGCTGGCCGAGAGCCAGGAGCTCGAGCGCCTCAAGGAGCTGGCCCTCATCGACCCGATGACAGAGGTCCGGAACCGGCGTTTCCTGGAGGCCTCGCTGGCCTCGATCCTCAAGGAGTTCGACCGCTACAATTGGCCCATGGGCCTGCTCTTTGTCGACATCGACCGCTTCAAGCGCATCAACGATTCCTACGGGCACGAATCCGGCGACCGCGTCCTGAGGGCCGTGGCCCAGACGCTCGTCCGGAGCGTGCGGGCCTTCGACGTCGTCGGGCGCTGGGGCGGCGAGGAGTTCGTCCTCATCGTCCGGAACATCACCGAGAGGAACCTGGCCCTCTTGGCCGAGAAGCTCCGCGTCCTCGTGGCCAAGAGCTTCGTGACCCTCGCCTCCGCGGAGGTCGGCGTCGCGGTCTCGATCGGGGCCACGGCTCTGCTCCCGGGCGACACCCTGGATTCCGCCATCGCCCGGGCGGACCGCTTGATGTTCAAGAGCAAGGCGGCCGGCCGGAACCGCGTCTCCGTCGGCTAATCGCCGACGACGAGCATCCAGCCCTTGCCCGGTTCGACGCGGATGGGGTCGCCGGGGCGGAAGGCCGCCGCCGGTTGGAAGCCCTCAACGGCCGGGGCCCGGAACGTCGCTCCCTTCGGCTCGATGCCGAGCGCTTTCCAGTCGACCTCGAGGCGCAGGTCGACCGGCCCCGGGGCCCAGCTTGCCAGGGCGATGAGGGCCCTCGGCTTCGTCCCATGGGCCCTTCTCACGTAGACGGTCGCCGGGACGTCCGCGTTCCCGGTCCGGACCGGGTTCCCCTCGACCCACCAGCCGACCATCTCGCTCGAGACGATGCCGAAGTCGTCCCAGGCCTTCCAGACCGGCCGCGGGTCGCCGGACCAGGGCAGCCGGCTGGTCATGCCGAAGACGGCGCCGCGCCAGGGATTGCCGCCGTCCTGGAGCATCTCGCCCATCAGGCCGAAGGGGATGCCGGACATCTCAACGAGCCAGTAGTCGGGGCGGCTGCCGTTGTAGTCGAAATACTCCCCGAACCAGAGCCGGTCGAGATACGGAAAGTGCTCGAGGTAGAGGTTGGCGCTCGAGGCGAAGCCGTCGCGCGGGTTGTACTGGTTGGCGCTGTGGAGGTCGATGAGCGAGCCGGGCCGGCGGCGCTCGAGGACCTTGCGGACGCGCTTCATCGTCGTCCGGTCGAAGGCCACGTCGTCGAGATAAAGCCCGTCGATGCCGACGTTCGCGGCCAGCCAATCAAGCCCTTCGACATAGTAATTGTGCCAGCGGGAGAGGCCGCTGTTGATGACGGCGGCGTCCTTGAGCTCGGGCACGAACCAGGCCGCGATGTAGTCGCCGCTGAGGTGTTCCTGGAGCCAGGAATAGCCGCCGCCGGGGCCGGGCGAGAAGACCTCGTGGCCCAGGCTGCGCAGGGCGAAGAGCTCGGGCGCGTGGTTCGAGAGCTCCCGGACCGTGTCGTAGATCTTGACCTTGAGACCCCGGCGGTGGGCCTCGTCGATGTAGGCCTTCATCTCCGCCGCGCGGAGGAAGGGATAGTTGAGGTAGGGGTTGATGGCGTTGGCGTGGTGGATGTTGACGACGTTGGCGCCGGCCGCGGCGACCTCGTCGACGGGCTTGAAGGCATGGAA
>DATKJS010000084.1:0-28081 GCA_035543515.1 Terriglobales bacterium
CGGACGGCTTCGAAGAAGACGTCCGGCGTGCTGTGGATGATGCGGACCCGGGCCTCCCGGCTCATGAAGGCGTCGATCCGGCCAAGGTCCTCGCGCGTCACTCCGCCGCCATGGTCCCCGAGACCCCAAAAGACCGGGACGTCGCGGCCGAGCTCCAGGGCCAGGGCGACGCCCGCGCGCAGGCGGTCGTCGATGTTGTCCCGCTCGGTGTGGTAGAGCCCGACCGCGATGCGATAGGCCGGGATGACCGTGCCGTCCGCGCCGCGCCAGCGGTAGAGGTCCGCGGGCAGGGCCAGCTCCTCGGCCCGGGGCCGCATGTGAATGTACATCTCAAATCCCGCGAGGTGCAGGAGCTGCGGCAACCCGGCGCTGTGGCCGAACGAATCGAAGTTGTAGGCGACGCGGGGGCGGGCGCCGAACTTCTCGGCGAAGTAGCGCCGGCCCTCGGCCATCTGCCGGATGAGCGATTCGGCGCCGGGCAGGTTCGTGTCCGGCTGGAGGAACCAGCCGCCCGAGACCGCCCAGCGCCCGGCGCGGACGAGGCCCCGGACCTCCGCGAAGAGGGCGGAGTCCAGGCGCTCGACCCACTGGTAGAGGACGGCCTCGTTGTGGCAAAAGACGAGCCCCGGGTGTTCGCCGAGGATGTCGACGGCGGTGCGGAAGGTCGCCAGGGCCTCCGACGCCCCCTCTTCCCAGCGCCATTGCCAGACCGGGTCGAGATGAGCGCTGCAGATGAGGTGGACCGTCGGCTTATAATTCGGGGACACAATACTCACTTCCGAATTTATCTTCTTCATATTAAATATCTTGGAATGATCCAGAATTCGGAAATTAGTATTGTGTCCCCAATTTAGATTTCGTCCTTGGCGGGCAGGTTCTTATACCAAGTGAAATAGAGGATGAAGGCCAGGGCGGCCACGACTCCGGCCCAGAGGCCGAGCTGCTTCCACTCGCGGAGGAAGAGGTAGAACGGCAGCACGGCCAGCGAGAACTGGAAGGAGGCGGTAACGAAGCCGTTGAGCATGTCGATCCGGGGCATCTTGTCCCCGGCCGGGACGAGGCCGCGCCGGACGCATTCCCGCCGGACCGGGCCCCAGAAGCCGAAGGGCCGGACCCTGGCGTAGAACTTGACCAGGACCTCCATGTCCGCGGGCTTGGTCAGGGCCGCCGCGACGAGCGTCGCCGCCAGGCTCAACCCCATGTCCACCGCGAGCGCCGCCGACGCGTGAAGCCGGCCGAAGAGGACAAGGCGCATGGTGATCAGCACGGCCGAGGCGCCCATGCCCCAGACGAAGGCCCTCGCCCCGAACCGCCAATAGTGCCAGCGCAGCGTCGCCGGGACCAGGATGACGGTGACGACGACGAAGACCATCGTCTCCCAGGCCGTGACGATGTTGGAGAACGTCAGCGAGAAGACGAACCCGACGAGGACGGCCACGACCGAGGCCGCCTGCCCCAGCCGGACGAGCTTCTTCTGCGGGAGCTCTCTCGCGAAATACCGCTTGATGAAATCGTTGATGACGACCGAGCTCGTGACGTTGATCATGGCGCTGATCGTCGACATCAGGGCCGCGAGCAGCACGGCCATGAACAGCCCCTGCAGCCCGACGGGCATCTTCTTGAGGACGAGGGGCATGATCTTCTCGGCGTCGAAGCCGGCCTGCGACCCCAAGTAGAAGATCCCCAGGACCATGAAGGCGCAGCCGAGGATCCAGCGCAGGTTATAACCGACCGTCCACATCCCCGCCGCCAGCTGGGCGTCGCGCGGCGTCCGCACCGTCAGGAAGAACTGGAAGTCCCAGACGTTCGGCCCGGCCAGGAGCCGGAACATCATCCAGAAGAAACCCGCCGCCAGGATCGGCCCGAAGAGGGCGAAATGCTGGTAGGCGGGCGCGGTCTCCCCCAGGAAGCCCGGCCAGAGCCGCCATGTCGGCGCGAGCGAGAACCAGCCGGGGTCCTTGTGGATGAAGGTCGTCACGGCCGGCTTGGCGAAGACCATGAAGGCCATGATGACGGCGCCGACGCCGATGAGGATCGTCTGGAAGACGTCGGTCAGGATGACGCCGAAGAAGCCGCCCAGCGTGACGTAGACGCCGACGATGGCCAGGACGATGAGCGTCGCCTCCCAGCGCGGCAGGGGCAGGAATTCCTCGGCGAACTTGCCCGTGCCGACGCTGATGAACATGAGGTTGCAGATCATGAGGACGAGGAGGAAGATGGCCGCGGCCAGGCGCGCCGCCTCGGCGTCCTTCGTCGCGCCGAACCGCGTCTCGTTCCACTCGGCAAAGGTCATGACGCCCGAGCGGCGGATGTACTTGGCCTGGAAGGCCATGTAGAACGAGATCATGAACCAGCCCCAGAAGATGTGCGTCGCCCAGAGCGACTTGAGGCCGAGGTAGAACAGGAGCCCGATCATGGACATCGTGCCGCCGATGTCGATGTAGCTCGAGCAGCCCGACAGGCCGAGCATCCACCAAGGGACGTTGCGGTCGGCGAGGTAGAAGGAGTCGAGCTTCTTCGTGGCCCGCTTCCGGACGACGACGCCGATCATCGCCACGGCGGCCAGGTAGACGACGATGATGGCCAGGTCGATGGGATGGAGGGTCATGGCTTTCCCTGCGAGGCGTTCACCGCCCATCGTTTAACGTATCGACCGGCGAATGTCAATATGGGGGAGCGCGGCCCTTTCGGAACGGTCGAAAACATGCTAAAATATCGGCGTTAAAGGACTATCGAAATGCCCAAGCCCAAGATACGCCCGATGAGGAATCTCATCTTCTGGATCTCCGCCGGGATCGTCATCCTCCTCCTCTGGAACGTCCTCCAGTCGCCCTCGGCCGCCCGCAAGGAAATCACCTTCTCCCAATTCATGACCGAGGTCGAGCAGGGGACGGTCGAGAAGGTCACCATCCAGGACAACCAGATCAACGGCGTCACCAAGGACAACCAGGCCTTCAAGACGACCCTGCCCGCGGGGTACGCCGACCTCATCAAGATCCTCCGCGACAACAAGGTCGACATCGTCGTCAAGGACTCCTCCCGCAACCCCTGGCTGACCATCCTCGCCAGCTGGTTCCCCATCCTCTTCATCATCATCCTCTGGATCTTCTTCATGCGCCAGATGCAGGCCGGCGGCAACAAGGCCATGTCGTTCGGCAAGTCGCGGGCCAAGCTCTTCTCGGGCCAGCAGAAGAAGGTCACCTTCAAGGACGTGGCCGGGGTCGAGGAGGCCCAGAACGAGCTCCAGGAGATTATCGAGTTCCTCAAGGACCCGCGGCGGTTCCAGAAGCTCGGCGGCCGCATCCCCAAGGGCGTCCTCCTCGTCGGTGCGCCCGGCACGGGCAAGACCCTCCTCGCCCGGGCCGTGGCCGGCGAGGCCGACGTTCCATTCTTCTCCATCAGCGGCTCGGACTTCGTCGAGATGTTCGTCGGCGTCGGCGCCTCCCGGGTCCGCGACCTCTTCGACCAGGGCAAGAAGCACGCCCCCTGCCTCATCTTCATCGACGAGATCGACGCCGTCGGCCGCCAGCGCGGCGCCGGCCTCGGCGGAGGCCACGACGAGCGCGAGCAGACCCTCAACCAGCTCCTCGTCGAGATGGACGGCTTCGATTCGAACGAGGGCATCATCCTCATCGCCGCCACCAACCGCCCGGACATCCTCGACAGCGCCCTTCTCCGGCCCGGCCGCTTCGACCGGCGGATCGTCGTGGCCATGCCCGACGTCAAGGGCCGCGAGGACATCTTCCGCGTCCACGTCCGCCGGGTCCCCCTGGCCGACGACGTCGACCTTAAAGTCCTGGCCCGCTCGACGCCGGGCTTCTGCGGCGCCGACATCGCCAACCTCGTCAACGAGGCCGCCCTCCTCGGCGCCCGGAACGGCCAGGACAGAGTCACCATGAAGGACCTCGAGTCGGCCAAGGACAAGGTCCTCATGGGCGTCGAGCGCAAGAGCATGATCATCAGCGACGAGGAGAAGAGGAACACGGCCTTCCACGAGGCCGGCCACGCCCTCATGGCCACCCTCCTCCCCGAGGCCGACCCCATCCACAAGGTCACGATCATCCCCCGCGGCCTGGCCCTCGGCGTCACGCAGCAGCTCCCTCTCGATGACCGGTACACCTACACCAAGGACTATCTCGAGGCCCAGCTTTCGGTCCTCATGGCCGGGCGGGTCGCGGAGATCCTCTTCCTGGGCAAGACGACGACCGGCGCGGCCAATGACTTCGAGAAGGCGACCGAGATCGCCCGCAAGATGGTCTGCCAATGGGGGATGTCCGACCTCGGGCCGCTGACCTTCGGCGAGCGCGACGACCTCATCTTCCTCGGTCGGGACCTGGCCGTGAACAAGAACTTCAGCGAGCGGACCTCGGAGCGGATCGACGACGAAGTCAAAAAGATCATCATGCGGAACTACCAGCGGACGCAGGAGCTCATCGAGCAGAACCGGGCGAAGCTCGTCAAGGTCGCCGAGCTCCTCCTCGAGAAGGAGGTCCTGACGTCCGACGAGATCAACAAGATCGTCGACGGCAAGCCGAAGCCGGGGGCCGGCGTCTCCGGCGCGGCCGAGGCCCCGGCGCCGGCCGCCGCGACGGAGGCCAAGCCCCCCCGGCCCGGCGGCGCGTGAGGACGATGGAGAGGCGAGCGCAGACCCTGGACATCCGAGGCCGGCGCTACGACCTCGGGCCGGCGGCCTGGCTCATGGGCATCGTCAACGTCACCCCGGATTCCTTTTCCGACGGCGGGGCCTGCCTCGACCCCGAGCGGGCCGTCGAGCAGGCCCTCGCGCTGAGCTGCGCCGGCGCGGACATCCTCGACGTCGGCGGCGAGAGCACGCGGCCGGGCTCCCTGCCCGTCCCGGTGGAGGAGGAGCTGCGGCGGGTCCTTCCGGTCCTCCGGCGGCTGAGGGAGAGGACCAAGGTCCTCATCTCGGTCGACACGACGAAGGCCGCCGTCGCGCGCGCCGCGCTCGAGGCCGGCGCCGACATCGTCAACGACACGAGCGCCCTCCGTGCCGACCCGGAGATGGCCGGGGTCGTGGCCCGCTCCGGCGCCGCCCTCGTCCTCATGCACATGAAGGGCACGCCCCGGACGATGCAGGAGGCGCCGCACTACGACGACCTCCTAGGCGAGGTCCACGGCTTCCTCGCCGCCCGCCTCCGGGCGGCCGAGGCCGCCGGCATCCCCGCCGAGCGGACGATCGTCGACCCGGGGATCGGCTTCGGCAAGACGGCCGGGCACAATCTCGCCCTCCTCAACCGGCTCGACTTTTTCCAAGACCTCGGCCGGCCGGTCTGCGTCGGCTTCTCGCGCAAGGCCTTCATCGGCCGCGTCCTCGGCGCCCCGCCCGCGGAGCGGCTGGAGGGGACGATCGCCGCGGCCGTCATCAGCGTCTGCAGGGGCGCCCATATCCTGAGGGTTCACGACGTCGGGCCGGTGGCCAAGGCCGTGCGCCTGGCCGAGGCCGTCCTCGCGGCGGACGGCGAGGCGGCCGCGGCCGGACCCGGCGCGGCGGCGGAAGCAAAGGCGGGCCATGCTGGCTAACCTCTGGACGATCCTCCGGCACGCGACCGTGCTCGACGTCCTCGACATCTGCCTCGTCGCCGTCCTCATCTACTACGTCCTCCTCCTCATCAAGGACACGCGGGCCTACCAGGCGGCCGTCGGGCTCCTCCTCATCGGCGCCATCTACCTGCTGACGGTCTGGGGGCATCTCAGCGTCTCGAACCGGATCATCCGCTCGTTCGTCAATTATGTCATCATCGCCGTCATCGTCCTCTTCCAGGGCGAGATCCGGAGGTTCCTGGCCGGCATCGGCTCGCGGACCTTCCGCAAGCCCCTGGCCCTGCGCTCCCTCCAGGAAAAGCTCGAGGACCTCTTCGCGGCCATCGACTACCTGTCGCAGAAGAAGATCGGAGGGCTCATCGCCATCGAAAAGGAGATGACGCTCCAGACCTACGCGGACCGGGGGGTCAAGGTCGACGCCCTCCTCTCCAAGGACATGCTCGTCAGCATTTTCTTCCCCCACTCCCCGCTCCACGACGGGGCGGTCGTTCTCCAGGGCGACCACATCGTCTCGGCCGGCTGCCTCCTGCCCCTGCCGGCGGCCCACCGGCTGAGCCATCCCTTCCAGACCCGGACCCGCCACCTCGCGGCCATCGGGCTGTCGGAGGAGACGGACGCGGCCGTCATCGTCATCTCCGAGGAGACCGGCCAGGTCTCCCTGGCCATCCGGGGACGCCTCGAGCGGTTCGAGGACAGCGACGCCATGCAGAAACGCCTGATCGAATACCTGAGGGGCCGATGAGACGCGGCATCAGGGATTTCTTCGTCCGCAACTGGGGCCTCAAGCTCGTCTCCATCGTCCTCGCCCTCATCCTTTGGCTCGTCCTCGTCCCCGCGGACAAGGTCACGTCGGAAAAGACCCTGACCGTGCCTCTCGAGGTCCGCGATATCCCGGACAAGATGGAGATCGTGGATAGGTCCGTGACCGCGGTGGACGTGACCGTCCGGGCCCCCAACCGGATCCTCGACCAGATCACGCCGTCCACGGTCGCGGCGCGGCTCGACCTCGAAAAGGCCACGGTCTACCAGCTCGAATACCCGCTCAACAAGTCCATCATCTCCCTGCCGGTCGGGGCCGACGTGCTCGAGATCCGGCCGAACAAGGTCCAGATCAAGCTCGAGTGGACGAGGGAGGCGACGCTCGACGTCCACGCCTCGGTCCGGGGGCGGGTCGCGGCCGGATTCCGCATCGCCCAGATCGAGGTCGACCCGACCGACGTCATCGTCGCCGGCCCGGAGAGCAAGGTCCGGGGCAAGGACGCGGTGACAACGGCGCCCGTCGACGTCACGGACCTGGACCGGACCAAGGAGTTCGAGGTCGACCTCATCCTCCCCCGGCCCGAGCTCCGGCTCGTCTCCGCCAGGACCTCGGCCGTGGTCACGGTCACGGTCGAGCCGGAAAAGGGAACGGCGAGGAGCGCGCCGCCGCGCAAGAAATAGACGGCGCCGGCGACGACATGGCCAACAAGCTCTTCGGGACCGACGGCATCCGGGCCGAGGCCGGCCGCTACCCGCTGGACCGTTCTTCGATCGCGACGCTCGGCAGCGCGCTGGTCGGGCTCCTCCGCGGGAAGGGGCTCGGGCCCCGCGTCCTCATCGGCCGCGACACGCGGGAATCGGGGGGCTGGATGGAGCGGGCCCTGGTCCAAGGACTGGTCGAGGCCGGGGGCGAGCCCGCCTCGGCCGGCGTCATCCCGACCTCGGCCGTGTCCCACCTCCTCCGCGAGAACGAGTTCTCGGCCGGCGCCGTCATCTCCGCCTCGCACAACCCGTTCCGCGACAACGGCATCAAGGTCTTCTCGCATGAGGGCGTCAAGATCCCTGAGGCCTGGGAGGCGGAACTCGAGGCCGCCATCCTCGGCAGCCGCGAGGAATGGAAGCCCGGCTCCGTCGTCGTCGCCCCCGATCCGCGCCTGGCGGAGGCCTACGTCGCGTATCTCGAAGGCCGCTACCGGGCCGGCCGTCCGGCGGGCGGATTCCGGGTCGTCCTCGACTGTGCCAACGGCGCCAGCTCCGCCTTCGCGCCGCGCGTCTTCCGCGACCTCGGCTTCGACGTCGTCCCCATCCATGACGCGCCGGACGGCAGGAATATCAACCACGGCTGCGGCTCGCTCCACCCGGCGGACCTGGCCCGGGCCGTGGTCGAGGCGCGGGCGGCCGTCGGCATCGCCTACGACGGAGACGCCGACAGGGCCCTCTGGGTTGACGAGGGCGGCCGCGTCCTCAACGGCGACCATACCCTGTTCGTCCAGGCCCGGGACATGAAGGCCGCCGGGTCGCTCAAGACGGCCGGCGTCGTGGCCACGGTCATGAGCAACATGGGCCTGGAGAAGGCCCTCGAGCGCGAGGGCATCGCCTTTTTCCGGACGCGCGTCGGCGACCGCTACGTCCTCGAGGAGATGGTGCGCCGGGGGGCGAACCTCGGCGGCGAGCAGTCGGGGCACACGATCTTTCTCGACGACTTCCCGACGGGAGACGGCATCCTGACCTCGCTCAGGATGGCCGAGTCCATGGTCAGGAGCGGGAAGCCGCTCTCGGCGCTCGTCGGCGACCTCGAGGAATACCCGCAGGTCCTCCTCAACGTCCACGTCGCCTGGAAGCCGGAATGGAGCGAGGTCCCGGAGGTCGGCGCGGCCGTCGCCGAGGCCCGGGAACGGCTCGGCGGGGAAGGCCGGCTCGACCTCCGCTACTCGGGCACGGAATCCCTGGCCCGGGTCATGGTCGAGGGCCGGGACCGCGGCCTGGTCGAGGCCTGCGCGAGGGGCGTGGCCGAGGCCGTCAAGAGGGAGCTCGGAGAGGAATAGCCGGTCGGGAGGCCGTCATGAGACTCGCCGTCAACATCGATCATTTCGCGACGCTGCGCGAAGCCCGGAAGGCGACCGAGCCGGAGCCCGCCCTGGTCGCTTTGCTCGCGGAGCAGGCCGGGGCGCACGGCATCGTCTGCCACATCCGGAGCGACCGCCGGCACATCCGGGAGCGGGACCTCCGCGTCCTGCGCGAGACCGTCAAGACGAAGCTCAACGTCGAGATGGCCGCGACCGAGGAGATGAAGGCCGTCGCCCTGGATATCCGGCCCGACGTCGTTTCGCTCGTCCCGGAGCGGCCGGAGGAACTGACAACCGAGGGCGGCCTGAAGGTCACGGGCGGCGGGGCGGCGCGCCTGCGGGCGCACGCCAGGGCCCTCGGGAAGGCGGGCATCCGCGTCAGCATCTTCATCGACCCGGACCTCAAGGAAATCGCCGCGGCGGCCGCGAGCGGCGTCGACCTCATCGAGATCAACACCGGGAAATACGCCGACCTGAAGCCGGGGGCGGAGCGGGACCGGGCCCTCGCGGCCGTGGAGCGGGCGGCGGAGTTCGGACAGGCGAAGGGGCTCGAGGTCCACGGCGGGCACGGCCTTGATTACCGGAACGTCGGGCCCATCGTCGCCATCCCGCAGATGAGCGAGCTTTCCATCGGCTTCGCCATCGTCGCCCGGGCCGCCGTCGTCGGCATCGAGCGGGCGGTCGAGGACATGCTCGCCCTATTGGGGACATGATACTCTCTCCCCGATTTCTCTTGAAACTGGGGACAGAGTTTCGTGTCCCCGACTTGCGCGGATGAGCGGAGAGGCGTGGAGGGCGATAATGGACCTGACAATTAATATGCCTCGGCTCAGGAGCGACCTCGAGGAGCTCGGGCGGATCGGCCGCGACGCGGCCGGCGGCGTGAGCCGGCCGTCGTTCAGCCCGGCCGACCTCGAGGCCCGCCGGTGGCTCAAGGCCAAGATCGAATCGGCCGGGCTCGCCTACAGGCAGGACGGCGCGGGCAACCAGTTCGGCCGGCTCGACGGGGCGGGCCGAACGGTCATGGCCGGCTCCCACATCGACACCGTCCTCAACGGCGGCATGTTCGACGGCGCGGCGGGCGTCGTGGCCGCCCTCGAGTGCCTGCGGACGATCCGCGAGCGCAGGGTCACCGTGACCAAACCGCTCGAGGTCGTTTCGTTCACGGACGAGGAAGGCAACCTCGTCGGCGACTTCCTGGGCAGCCGCGCCTTCATGGGCCTCCTCGACCGGGACCAGGTCGCTAGCGCCCGCACCGCCTTCGGCCGGCCCTTCCGCGAGGTCCTGAAGGCGACGGAGTTCACCGTCGAGGGTATCCTCGGCGCTGCCGCGGCCAGGCCCGACCTCGAGGCCTACGTCGAGCTCCACATCGAGCAGGGGCCCGTCCTCGAGGACGAGGGCGTCGCCCTCGGCATCGTCGAGCGCATCGCCGGAAAGCACTACCGGCAGTGCTCATTCGTCGGCCAAGCGGCCCACGCCGGCACGACCCCCCTCGAGCTCCGGCAGGACGCCTTCCTCGGCCTCGCCGACTTCGCCCTCAGGGCGACTCAGCACGTCGCCACGAAGCACTATGGCAGCATGGTCACTATCGGCCAGGCCGTCCTCCAGCCCGGCGTTTTCAGCGTCGTCCCGGCCCGGGCCGATTTCTCCCTCGATTTCCGGAGTTCCGACGCGGCCACGCTCGAGGCCCTCGAGCGGGAGCTCTTCGCCACGGCAGAGGACGTGGCCTCGACGCGCGGCCTGGCGTTCGCCTCGCGGGTCGTCGACCGGACGACCCCGCTCGTCATCGCGCCGCGCCTCGTCGCGCTCCTGGAGGAGGAAGCGCGCGCCCTCGGCGTCGCGACAATGCGGGTGACGAGCGGCGCCGGGCACGACGCCCAGATCATCGCCGCGGGCGCCGACGCGGGCATGATCTTCATCCCCTGCGCCGACGGCGTCAGCCACTCGCCGCTCGAGAGGATCGACTGGGACGACCTCGAGAAGGGGGCTAACCTGCTGCTGCGGACGCTCGTCCGCCTCGCCGCTTAGGACCACGCCGGGGGCATATCCTGAAGGTGCCGCCTTCTTGGGCAGTCCCGAGCCCCGAGGGACGTGGCCCCGTTTTCCTCCTCGTGCTTCCCTCCGCGAAAAGACGCGGAGACGGGATCAAAAGGGGACGCGTACAAAGAGTCCATGTCCCCCTTGTTCTTAATGGACGCCGAGGCCGTATATGACGATACGGCCCTCCGCGATCAGCGGCCAGCCGTTCTTCCAGTCGTATTCCTCGAAGCCGGCCGGCGCCGGGTTGACCCGGATGACGCAGGCCCCCCGGACGCAGGCCCCGGCGTTGTGGTCGATTTTCGGGCTGAAGTCCCAGCCGTCGCCGAACGTCTTGGCCTTCGAGGACCGGTCGGGCCGCCCCGGCCTGGTTGGGTCGCCCATGAGGTCACGCTGGGGCCTGACCAGCCGGAACGGCCCCTCGCCGGTCAGCCGTCCGGTCCCCTTTTCGTAGACCGAGGGGTCGAGCGGACGCCCGTCGCGCTCGAAGGCCAGGATGAGCCAGGGCACGCCAGGGATCTCTTTCCCGTCGGCGACGCCGGGCGGCAAAGCCACGGGGTACTTGACGAAGGCCCGCTCGCCGCCGACGAAGGCCGCCGGTCCGGCGTAATAATAGCCCTTCGGGAAGGGCTTGAGGATGTCTTCGACCGCGTATTCGATGCTGTAGCCGTCGGGGGCGAAGACGGTGATGCCCTCGGCCCCCCTGAGGTCGACACGCGCCGCGGCCAGGAGGTCGGCCACCCTAACCCCGGCATAGGTCGTGTAGTCGTCGGTCGGCTCCTTGGTCGTGTTCATGAGCATGAGCTGGCGGACCTCAGGGAGCCGGCGCACCTCGGCCATGGAGAGCGAGACGAACGGCGCCAGGGGCTGCCCGGGACGGCTCGCCGCGTCGCCGGGGTAGCGGAGGGCGGCGATCTCGGCCTCGTTCGCGAAGCCGTCGCCGTCGGAATCGAGGTTGGCGACCGCGGCCAGCGCCTCGGCCGTCCGGCCGGCATTCTCGTAGGCCAGCCCGTAGGCATTGAGCGTGGCCTCGAAGTCAGCCGGCACCCCGGTCTTGTAGCGGGGATTCGGGTACTGGAGCAGGTGGCAGTAGCTGCAGGGACTGAACTCGCGCTCCGCGTCCGTGCCCTTGGGGCCGCCGCGGTGGCAGGTCTGGCAGTCGTCGAGGCGCGTCCCGGCCGCCTTCGGGTAGGCCTGGATGAAGTTCCGGATGTCGATGTCGTTGGCGTGGCCGGCGTAGGCCCGGGACGAGGCGGCCTTTTGCGGGCCCGCGGCCGGCGCGGCCAAGGCCGCGACGAAGATGAAGGACAGGGCGACGGCGGCCGCGGCGGCGATGAGGGGGAAGCCGTTTTTGTTGCCCATCAGATTCTCCGTGACCGCTCGAGCTGTCTTAGCGGCCCTTCATCTTACTGGAAAAGGCGGCTTCGCCGCAACCAGGGAGGGGACATGCCCTCGAAGCTCGGGGCTGCCTCAGAGGGCGGTCCCTTCCCGGTCCAGGTCCCCACCTCACATTCTGTCTCCTGTGGGAGGGTTTCGGCGCCGGGAAGACGACGGCATGAGCTCATGAGGGGACACGGACAAAGAATGCATGCCCTCTTCCAAAAGAGGCGGTCGAATCGCTATACTGGCTGGCATGACGATGCTGAAGTCGCTCCGCATCGGGCCCGTCGGCATCGATTTCCCGGTCGTCCTGGCGGCCCTGGCCGGCTACACCGACCTCCCGTACCGCCTCGTCTGCCGGTCGTGCTCGGCGCCCTACACGGCGACCGAGGCCATGCTCGACAAGCAGGTCCTGCTCGAAGGCAAGCTCCGCAAGCGGATGGTCCGGCTCGACCCGTCCGACCATCCCATCGCCGGGCAGATCATGGGCAACGACCCGGGGACGATGGCCGAGGCCGCCCGCGCCCTGGCCGGCATGGGCTTTGACGTCGTCGACCTCAACTTCGCCTGCCCGGTGCGCAAGGTCATCAGCCGCGGCCGCGGCGGGGCGCTGATGAAAGACCCGGAGCGTGCTTTGGACGTCGTCCGGGCCGTCATCGGCGCCGTTCCGGGGAAGCCCGTGACCCTCAAGCTCCGCCGCGCCTTTTACGAGGCCGATGAAGGGCGCGACGCCTTTTGGGCCATCGCCCGCGGCGGCTTCGACGCCGGCGTTGCCGCCGTCTGCGTCCACGGCCGGAGCGTCGAGCAGAAGTACCGCGGTCGCGCCGATTGGGAATTCCTGGCCGCCGTCAAGCGCGAGTTCCCGGACCGGACGGTCATCGGCTCGGGCGACGTCCACGCCCCGGCCGACGCCCTGCGGATGATGGCGGAGACGGGCGTCGACGGCGTCGCCGCGGCCCGCGGCGCCATCGGCAACCCGTGGTTCTTCGAGCAGGCGCGCGACCTCGCCGCCGGGCGCCCCGCCCGCCGGCCAGGCCTCGAAGAACAGCGGGAGCTCATCCTCCGCCATTACCGCCTGGCCTGCGAGGCCTACGACGCCCGGCGCGGGCTGCGCATCATCCGCCACTTCTCGCTCCAGTACGCCCGGATGCATCCCCGCCGGACCGACCTCCGGAACGCCCTTGTCGCCGTCCGGACCGAGGACGCCTGGCTCGCCGTCCTCGATTCCTTCTATGGGGTCGGACCTCAGTAATCTATTCATAATAAACGAATTGACCTGAAATTGGGGCCCCTTTCCGGCCTTAAGTGCCCATTTCCGGAGCCGAAAATGCGGGCTTACTGAGCCGGGCAGACAACAATTGTCTTCAGATTTCTTTATCGCCCGGCTAGTCCTCGGGGAGCAGTAAGGATTATGTAATACATTTACTGCTCCCCGTAGTAAGCCGGCCCGGTCGAGTCTGAGGTGACCAGACTTCCTGCGGCGCTACGGCTTTACAGTCCGCCGCCGTTATGGTATTCAAGAAGCCGCTCCGAGCCGGAGGCGCTACAGCCGCGGCCGCCAGGCGTCCCGGCCGACAGGGAGGGGCGGGAAACGGCTCCTCCTTCCGCGAGTGAAAAGGAGACATCGTGAGCCCCTTCCGCCGTCCCCAAAAACTGGCCCTTTGGTGTTCGCTCGTTCTTTGCATCGTCTTGGCGCATGCGTCAGGCGTCCCGGCGAAAAGCGGAAAGCTCGAGGCCGGGGACACGTCCCTCGAGGCTCGGGACTGCCCAAGCGCGCGGCACCTCAGGGACATGTCCCCGAACTCGCCGAACCCCGCCCCGGCCGACTCGCTCGTCCCAGCGGCCGCCGACCGATCGCTCATGCTGGCGACGACGACGAGCGTCGACGCCACCGGCCTCCTCGACGTCCTGGCCGACGCCTTCAAGAAGGACACGGGCATCGGCCTCAAGTGGATCGCCGTCGGCACCGGCGCCGCCCTCAAGCAGGCCCGGGACGGGAACGCCGACGTCGTCATCGTCCACGCCCGCAAGCTCGAGGACGAGTTCCTCCGGGACGGCTTCGGCGTCAACCGGCGGGTCATCGCCCGCAACTTCTTCCTCGTCGTCGGCCCCGCGGACGACCCCGCCCATGTCGCCGGCGCCGCGAGCGCGGTCCAGGCGCTCGAGCGGATCAAGGCCGCTGGCGCCGTCTTCGTCAGCCGTGGCGACAAGTCCGGCACCCACACCCGCGAGCTCGACCTCTGGGCCCTGGCCGGGGGGAAGCCCGCGAAGAGCTATCTCGAGACGGGCCAGGGCATGGCCCAGACGCTCCGCGTCGCGGCCGAGCGCCGGGGCTACACGCTGACCGACACCGCCACCTTCTACGGCCTGCCCGGACTCACCGGGCTCGTCCCCGTCTATCAGAACTCGCCCGAGCTCGAGAACATCTACGCCGTCATCGCCGTCAACCCCTTCCGCATCCCGTCGGCCCGCTACGACGAGGCCATGGCCTTTATCGCCTTCCTGACCTCGCCACGCGGCCAGAGGCTCATCGGCGAGTTCCGGGGCAAGGCCGGCCGGCCGCTCTTCGAACCGATGGCGGCCGTGGCCAACATCGACCTCGTCAGATGATCGCGAGCGGGCTCCTCCAGGCGATCGGCGTCTCGCTCCGCACGAGCGGCCTTGCCGCCCTCGTCGCCAGCCTCCTCGCCGTCCCCGCCGCGCTCTTTCTCTCCGGCCGCGACTTCCGCGGCAAGCGTCTCGTCCTCCTCGTCAACCAGACCTGGATGGCCGCGCCGACCGTCGTCATCGGCCTCCTCTTCTACTTCCTCCTCAGCCGCAGCGGCCCGCTCGGCCGGCTCGGGCTTCTCTACACGCAAACGGCCATGACCGTCGGACAGGTCTTCCTCATCCTGCCGCTCATCACGGGCTTCTCGTACACGGCCCTGCGCCAGGTCGACCGCCGCGCCCGCCTGACGGCCCTGACCCTCGGCGCCAGCCGCCGCCAAGCCGGCTGGGTCGTCCTGCGCGAGGCGAAGTTCGCCCTCATTGTCGCCGTCCTGGCCGGGTTCGCCCGGGCCGTGTCCGAGGTCGGCATCGCCATGATGCTCGGCGGGAACATTCGGGGCGCAACGCGGAACATCACCACGGCCATCGCCCTCGAGACGGCCAAGGGGGAGTTCACGACCGGCATCGTCCTCGGCGCCATCCTGCTCGCCATCACTCTGGGCATCAACGTCCTCGTCCAGGTCGGGCTCAGGAGCAAGGACTAGATGAGCCAAGACGCATACGCGCTCGAGGCCGTCCGCTACGCCTACCCCGGCGCGGCCGGCGGCTTCGCCCTCGAGCTCGATTCGTTCCGCATCGGGGCCGGCGACATCGCGGCCCTCGTCGGCCCGAACGGGTCCGGGAAGACGACGCTCCTCATGCTCCTGGCCTTGCTCGTCCGGCCGGACCGGGGCCGGCTCGAGTTCTTCGGCCGGGACCCCTGGACGGACGAGGCCCGCGCCCTCCTCGCCCGCCGCGACGCCGTCCTCGTCACGCACCACCCCTACCTCTTCAAGGGCACGGTCGCCGACAACGTCGCCTTCGGGCTCAAGGTCCGGGGCCTCCCCGAGACGGAACAGCGCGAGGGCGTCCGCCGCGCCCTCGACCTGGTCGAGCTCTCCGGCTTGGAGTCGATGCCGGCGGTCCGACTGAGCGCGGGGCAGGCCCAGCGCGTGGCCCTGGCCAGGGCCCTGGCCCTCCGGCCGCGAGCCCTCCTCCTCGACGAGCCGACGGCCAACATCGAGGCCGGGCTGGCCCTGCGGATCGAGGCCGTGGTCCGGGAGGCCAGCCGCGAAGCGGGGGCGGCGGTCATCTTTTCCAGCCACGACTTTTCCCAGGCCTCGCGTCTCGCGGACGACATCCTTTATCTCTCCGAAGGGAAGCGGGTCCGGTTCGGCCACGAGAATTGCTTCAGCGGCACGGCCGCCTCGGACGGAAAGAGAAGCTGGCTCGAGCCGCGGCCAGGCGTGCGCATCGTCTTCCCGGGCGCCATGAGCGGCCATGTCACGTGCGTCATCGACCCCGCGGCGATCGAGCTCGAGACGGCCGGCGCCGGGGACACGGCGGGCGGCCCGAACGTCTTCCGGGGACGGGTGGCGCGGCTCGAGACCGTCGAGGCGGGCCTGGCCCTTGTCCGGGTCGCGGGCGACCTGACCTTCCGCGTCAGCCTGCCTCTGGCCGAGGTCGAGACCCGGGGCATTTCCCTTTCCCGGCCGGTTCTGATAAGATTCAAGCCCGAGGCCGTCGAGATCGTCGGCGCCGAGCCGCCGGGAAAACCGCATGATTGAATACGGGGACGCCGTCCGCGAGGTCATCGCCAAAGCCCGGCCCATGCCGGGGGAGGCGGTGCCCTTGTCCAGGGCGCTGGGCCGGACGCTGGCCCGGGACATCCGCGCCGCGGGGAACATCCCCCCCTTCGCCAAGGCCACCATGGACGGGTACGCCGTCCGGGCCGCCGATTCCGAGCCGGCCGCGGGCGCCGGGAGCGTCGAACTCCGGGTGACCGAGGACCTTCCGGCCGGCTGCGTCAGCCGCCGGCCGCTCGGGCCGGGCCTGGCCGCGCGCATCATGACCGGCGCCCCCCTGCCGAGGGGCGCTGACGCCGTAGTCATGGTCGAGGACACGGAAAGGGAGGGCGACGGCGTCAGGGTCCGCCGCGCCGTCAGGCCCGGGGACAACATCGGGCCGGCCGGCGAGGACGTCGCGAAGGGCGACCTCGTCCTCGAGAAGGGCGAGATCATCGGCCCGGCCGAGATCGGCATGCTGGCCGCCCTCGGCCAGGCCACGGCCTGGGTCGCCCGCCGCCCCGGGGTCGCCGTCGTGGCCACGGGAGACGAGATCGTCGAGCCGGGCGAGAAGGCACGTCCCGGCCAGATCCGGAACGCCAACGGCCCGGCGCTCACCGCCGCGGCGCTCCAGGCCGGCGCCGCCGCGTCCTACCTCGGCATCGCCCGCGACCGCAACGCCTCGCTCGGGCGCAGGATCGGCAAGGCCGCCGCGGCCGACATCCTGCTGCTCTCGGGCGGGGTTTCGGTCGGCGACTACGACCTCGTCAAGGAGGAGCTCGGCGCCTCCGGGGTGAGGCCCGTGTTCTGGCAGGTCCGGATCAAGCCGGGAAAGCCCGTCTTTTTCGGCCTCCGCGGCCGCCAGCTCGTCTTCGGCCTGCCCGGCAACCCGACGAGCGCCATGGTCACCTTCCATCTCTTCGTCCGGCCGGCCCTCGACCGCATGCTCGGCCGCAGGGTCCTGGGGCCCAGGAAAGGAAAGGCCGTTCTGGCGCAGGCCATGACCGTGAAGCCCGGCCGAACCCAGTTCCTGCGGGCGGTCGCGGCCGGGGACGGGCCCGAGCTCCGCGTCGTTCCCTACCCAGACCAGCAGAGCGGCGTCCTGCGGTCCATGGTCCGGAGCCGTGTCCTCATCGTCGCCGGGGCCGAAGTCTCGCGGCTCGAGGAAGGGCAGGCTGTCGACGTCCTGTTCATCGACTGACATGGCCAAGCTCAGCCACATCGATGCCGAAGGCAAGGCCCGGATGGTCGACATCGGCGGCAAGCCGGTGACGCGCCGGGAGGCGGCGGCCTCGTGCCTCGTCAGGCTCAGCCCGCCGACTCTCCGCCTCGTCCGGGCGAACCGCATCGCCAAGGGCGAGGTCCTCAACGCCGCCCGGCTGGCCGGGATCCAGGCCGCCAAGCGGACGCCGGAGCTCATCCCCCTCGCCCATCCCATCCCCATCGACCGGGTCGAGGTCGAGACGGAGCTCCTGAAGACGGGCATCAGGGTCCGCTGCCGGGTCACGGCCGAGGCCAGGACGGGCGCGGAGATGGAGGCCCTGACCGGCGCGGCCGTCGCCGCCTTGACCATCTACGACATGGTCAAGGCCGTCGAGCGCGGCGCCGAGGTCGTCCGCCTGCGGCTCGACTTCAAGAGCGGCGGCAAGAGCGGCGTCTTCAGGAGACGGCGATGACCGCGGGCGGGCCGGGGCGGGCCGCGGCGCCCGGCGCGGCCGGGACGGTCGTCTCCGTCAACATCAGCCGGAAGAAGGGCCAGGCCAAGACGCCCGTGGCCGGGGCGCAGGCGGTCGCCGGCGAGGGGCTCCGGGAGGATGCTCACCGCGGCTTCGGCCACCGGCAGGTCTCGCTCCTCATGCTGGAGTCGATCGAGGAACAGAAGCGGCGACTGGGCGGGACTCCCGGGGTCGAGATCGGGCCTGGCGCCTATGCCGAGAACCTCACGACCCGGGGCCTCGACCTCAAGGCCGTGAAGATCGGCGACGAGCTCGTCGTCCGCGGCCGGGAAGGATCCGTCCGGCTCAGGGTCAGCCAGGTCGGCAAGGAGTGCCACACGCGGTGCGCCATCTTCAAGATCGCCGGGGACTGCATCATGCCGGAGCTCGGCGTCTTCTGCGAGGTCCTCGAGGGCGGCCTGGTCGCGGCCGGGGACGCGATTGAAAAACGCTAAGGTCCTCCGCATCTCGGTCACGGACCGCTGCGACCTGAGATGCATCTACTGCATGCCGGAGAGGGGCGTCGCCCTCGTCCGGCCCGGCGAGCTCCTGACTTACGAAGAGATCGAGGCCGTGGCCCGCGCGGCCATGGAGGCCGGCATCCGCCGCTTCCGGATCACCGGCGGGGAGCCGCTCGTCCGGCGCGGGCTCGAATCCCTCGTCGAAAAACTGGCCCGGCTCGGCCCGGACGACCTTGCCTTGACGACGAACGGTCTCCACCTGGCGGAAGCGGCGGCCGGGCTGAAGTCGGCCGGACTGCGTCGGGTCACGGTCAGCCTGGACACCCTGCGCCGCGAGAGGTTCGAGACGATCAGCCGGCGGACGGGCTTCGAGCGGATCTTCGCCGGGCTCGCGGCCGCCCGACGCGCCGGCCTCAATCCGGTCAAGGTCAACACGGTCGTCATCCGGGGCGTCAACGATGACGAGGTCGCCGATTTTGTCAGCTTCGCCGAACGGGAGGCGCTCGAGGTCCGGTTCATCGAGCTCATGCCGACGTCCGGGCTCGGCCCCGAATGCAAGGAGCTCGGAAGCTGGCGTCCGTCGCTCTTCGTCAAGGGAGAAGACGTCCGGCAGAGGATCGGCGAGGCCTTTGGTCCCCTCCTGCCGGTCAACGACGCGGACGGCGTCGCCCGGGTCTACCGGCTAGCGCGGGGCGCCCGGATCGGTTTCATCACACCCATCTCCGACCCCTTTTGCCGCGGCTGCGGGCGCCTGCGTCTCGGCCCGGACGGGCGGCTCAAGCTCTGCCTCTTCGACAAGGAAGGCATCGACCTAAAGAAGGTCCTGCGCGGAAAGAAAGCGCGGGCCGGCGAGATCGCCGGGCTCCTGCGGGTGGCCCTGCGGGAAAAGGACAATTGGGAGCGGGGCAGCCTGGCCTCCCTCTCGAGCGATATGTTCAAGACCGGGGGGTGACCATGAAGATCGGAATCCTGACCGTCAGCGACAAGGGGGCGCGGGGCGAGCGCGAGGACCGCAGCGGTCCGGCCATAAGGGAGATGATGGAGGCCGCTGGGGCCGAGGTCGGCGGGACGCGGATCGTCCCGGACGAGCCGGAGCTGATCAAGGCGGCGCTCGTCGAATGGTCGGAGGCGGGGCTCGACCTCATCCTGACGACCGGGGGCACGGGCTTCAGCCCCCGCGACCGGACACCGGAGGCGACCCGGGCCGTCATCGAGCGGGAGGCCCCGGGCATCGCCGAGGCCATGCGGCACGCCGGCATGCAGAAGACCCCGACGGCCATGCTCAGCCGGGCCGTGGCCGGCATCCGCGGTGCGACCCTCATCGTCAACCTGCCCGGCAGCGAGCGGAGCGTGCGCGAGAGCCTCGAGGCGATCATGGACGCGCTGCCGCACGGCATCGAGGTCCTGAAGGGCGAGGCCGGGGACTGCGGCCATCATCGCCGAAAGACCTGAGCCCTTCGGACCGTTTTTTGTCGCCCAGGCCCCTGCCTAATGACAATAATCGGCCGTTCGTGTTTCTTGCGTGCCGCCGTTCGCTTCCCGCAACTTGCTATTTGAACGAAGCTCTTGACAACGGTTCCTCGTCTTTCTATATTCCGCTTGTCCCATTAAGCAGAGGAGGATTCGTATGAAAAAGGGTGTCGTTCTGTCTCTTTTGCTCTCTCTCGTGCTCGTCGGAGGGGCAACGCGGGCCCTGGCGTGGGGCTCGGCGACGCACGCCTTCATCGCGGGCAAGATCGGCATGATCTTCCCGATGATGAACGCCAACGAGCGCTACGGGCTTATGGCCCCCGACCTCTTCAACTATTCGTTCGACCCGGTCATCAATTCCATGAATCCCATTCTCCGTGCGTATACGCACGGCGACGACGGCCCCATGGGGGACGGATTCCTGCAGGTCTGGTCCCTGGCATCATGGTGGGGATACCAGAAGAACGTGGCCTTCGGCTATATCGCTCACAATGACAAATGGGGCGCGGATTTCACCGCCCATCATCAAGCCTACGCCAACGCGCCGCTCGGCTACGTCATCGACAAGGCGCTCCAGCTGAGCGTCATCCTGGACAGCGAATTGACGAGCCTCGGGCTGAGCGACGCCGACCCGACCCTGCACTATCTGCGCATCGAGGTCTGCCATAACCTCGTGGAAACGGCGGGCGACATTCTGATCAAGAGGTATGACCCGCTCATCGGCCAGAAGATCGTCAGCGCCGCCATCCTCCGGACCCCGGATTTCCCCGGCCTCCTCAAGAAGGCGATCCTCCCCGCCGTCCCTGCGGCCGACCAGGCGCAATACGAGGCCGCCATCGTCGAGAACGAGAAATCGTTCCGGCAGATGATGGTCAGCTACGGCGCCATCCTGATGCTTCCCGAGGGCCAGGTCATCTCGGCGTTCACGGATCAGATGACGACGCTAGGGATCCAGTACCTCTACGCAATGACGGGGGGCGTGCTCAACCTGACCGGACAGGAGAGCGCCGTTCGCCCGGTCGTGCTCAAGGCCATCACCGAATCCATGAAGCTCTGCGCGGGCGACTATATCTCGGAGATCAACTACACGACGAGGTTCGTCAAGGGGCAGCTGCTGGCGCACGGAATCAGGTACTGAATCCGGACGCCCGGTCGCTCAGTCGCCGGAGAGGTCCGGCTTGAAAGCCCTGGCTTTCTTGACCTCGCCGACGCGGTGCTTGTCGGCCAGCATCTTTTCCTTGGCCCGTTTCGAACGCTTCCGCTTCTGGCGCCGGATCTTGGCGATCCGCTGCGCTTCCGCGCTCTCGCGGCCGAGGACCGCGGCCTCGATCTTGTCGGCCAGGATGCGGCGTGCGAGGTAGCGGTTGAGGGCCTGGGAGCGCTCCTCCTGGCACTTGACCTCCGTGCCGGTCGGGAGGTGCTTGAGGTAGACGCAAGTCGCGACCTTGTTGACGTTCTGCCCGCCGTGGCCGCCCGAGCGGATGAATTTCTCGACGATATCGGATTCGCGCAGGCCGAGCCTCTCCATCCGCTCCGCCAGGGCCTGCTCCTTCTCCGGGCTCACGCCGAACGTCGCCATGCGTCGACCTCCGCTCCGTCCTCATGGTAAGGTCGTCGCCGCCAAAAGTCAAAGAGAGTGAAAAGGGGGACACAAAACTCATTTCCCAATTTCTGCGGTTGAACAAGACACCCCCAGGGACGTCTCTGACATAGAGAATTCGGCAATGAGTATTGTGTCCCCGAATTAGAAATTGACGGGCGGGGGAGGAAAGGGCTAAACTCCGTTGTCTTGGTAGCGCTCCGAGCGTCATCGTCCGCACCGAGGAGGCCCACATGAAGCCGCCATCCCTCCGCCTTCCGGCCCTCGCCGTTCTCGCCGCCGCGTGCCTCGTCATCGCCGCGGCGTCGGGATCCGCGCCGGCGCAAGCCCGGGCCCAAGCCGCGACCCAGACGTTGCCCGCCGCCGCATCCTCCCCGCCCGCCGGCCCCAGGACGACGGCCGAATCGACCGATTACGCCGCGACGTCCACCTACGCCGATGTCATGTCCTACATCCGCAAGCTCCAGAGGCTCAGCCCCCTCCTCCGCGTCGAGACCCTCGCCACGACGGCGGAAGGGCGGGCCGTGCCGCTCGTCGTCATCGGAAAGCCGCTCCCCCAGGACCCGCTCGCCCTGCGGGCCGACAAGCGGATCCCCATCTACATCGAGGCCAACATCCACGCCGGCGAGGTCGAGGGGAAGGAGGCCTCGCTGATGCTCGCCCGTGACATCCTCCTCGACCCCAAGCTCCCGTACCTGGACAAGATCGTCCTCCTCATCGCCCCGATCTTCAACGCCGACGGGAACGAGAAGATGGGCCCCGACAACCGCCGCGGACAGAACGGGCCGGAAAAGGCCGGCGTCCGTGCCAACGGGCAGAACCTCGACCTCAACCGCGACGCCATGAAGCAGGAGAGCCCGGAGATCCAGGGCCTCGTCCGGAACGGACTCCTGCGTTGGGACCCCGTCCTGCTCGTGGACTGCCACACGACCGACGGGTCCTACCACGAGGAGCCCGTGACCTATTCCTGGCAGCTCTGCCCGAACGGCGACCTCACCCTCCTCAAGTACGCGCGGGACAAGATGCTGCCCGCCGTGGCCGCGACCCTCGACAAGAAATACCACACGCTGTCGCTCCCCTACGGCGACCCGCGGGACTTCCGCGACATGTCGAAGGGCTGGCAGACGTTCGGCCACCAGCCCCGCTACGTGACGAACTACGTCGGGCTCCGGAACCGCCTGGCCATCCTGGACGAGAACTACAACTACGCGGATTTCAAGACGCGCGTCCTCGGCTGCTACGGCTTCCTCAGGTCCATCCTGGACTATTCGGCCTCCCACGCCGACGAGCTGGCTCGCATCACGGCCGAAGCCGACCAGCGCACGATCCAGCGCGGGCTGGCCCCGAAGGAGACCGACACCTTCGGGCTGGACATCGAAGTCAGGGAACTGCCGGACAAGGTCACCGTCCGCGGCTACGAGGTCGAGGTGACGCCGCGCGAGGGCAGCCCCTTCCCCGAGGTCAAAAGGACGGACCGCAAGAAGACCTACGTCCTGCCCTACTACGCCGACTTCGTCCCGAAGCGGACCGTCCGGCTCCCCTATGCCTACCTCATCCCGGTCTTTGACCAGGCCATCGCCGCCAAGCTCCGCGGCCACGGCCTGGCCGTCGAGAAGCTGACGGAGCCCGTGACGCTCGAAGTCGAGGCCTTCCGCCTCAAGGAGGTCAAGGGGTCCGACCGCCTCTACCAGGGTCATAGGCCGAACCAGGTCAAGGGCGAGCCCGCCGTCGAGAAGAGGGAATTTCCGAGGGGAACGCTCGTCGTCAGGATGGCCCAGCCGCTCGCGAACCTGGCCGCCTACCTGCTCGAGCCGGAGTCGGACGACGGGCTGCTCCTCTGGAACGCCTTTGACAAGTATATTGCCCGGGAATGGGGGCGCGGCGTCGAAACCTACCCCGTCTACAAGCTCTACACCCCTCAGGCGCTGGCGGCCGACGGCTTGGACTGATTACTTCTTTTTCTTCCGGGCCGCGGCCAGGAACTTGCCGCAGTTCTCGCAGACGTAGATGTCGTTCGAGCCCTCGATGGCCGAATTCATCTGCGTCGAGAGGTTTATGTTGCAGCCCTGGCAGACCCCGTCCACGACGTCGGCGACGGCGAAGCCGTAGCGCTCCATGAGCCGGTCGAACCGGGCCACGACGTCCCGGTCGAGCTCCTCGCGGATCATGGCCGCGTGCTTGCCGAGCTCCTTCTGCTGCTCCTTAGTGGCTCGCTTCCTCTTGATCTCGATCTCCTGGAGCTTGCGGAGGAGGCTGGCCCGGCTGGCGATCTTTTCCTCGGGCACGAACTTGAACTCGACCTCCGAGAGGATAGCGTAGAGCTGGGCCTTGTCCTTGGCCTCGAGGATCCGGCGCCGGTTGTCGGCCCGGATGAGGAAGCGGGCCAGGCCGGCGAAGAGGTGGTTGAAGAGGCCGGGCAGGGACGGGTTCCAAACGACGAGGATGATGAGGTGGACCTTCTGGCCGTCGTGGGCTTCGAAGTCGATGCCCTTCTCGGACCGGCCGACGGCGACGGCGATCTCGCCGCCGGTGTCGACGCGGGCGTGGGGCAGCGCGACCCCGAAGCCGATGGCCGTCGAGACGAGGTTCTCCCGGTCGATGATGCGGGTCAGGATGACCTTCTTGTTGTCGATGAGCTTCTGCCTGGCCAGCAGGTCCAGGAGTTCCTCGATGGCCTCGACCTTGTCCTTGCTCTTGAGGTCGAAGATGACCTGAGCGGGCTTGAGATAATCGGAAAAAAAAGAACTCTTGGGAAAGCTCTTGATCTCCATTTTGTCGTCATTTTAGCACAGCGGCGGTCAAAAGCCAACCCCTACTTTCGCCTTGACCGACGCCCTGACTTACCGGAATATTTTCTGCGGCATGCCGGGCAGGAGCAAAAAGATGTCCTGGTAAGAGGTCCTGACTTGGTCGATCTTGCCGGGCGCGTCGCTTTCCAAGCGGACGGGCAAGTGCATCAGGGCGATGTGGTCCGGCTTGAGGACTTCCTGAAGGAAGCGCGCACAGTTGGGGTCGAGGGGAAACCAGTAATGGACCAGGGCCAGGTCGACGGGAACGCTTCCCAGCCCGAAATCGTGATAGACATCGGTTTTCCCCGTTGAATCTCCCTCGTGGAAGATACGCCAGCCGTTGAGCTCGATGAGGAACATGACGTTCATCGGGGACTCTCGGTCGCCGCTGTGAAGGGTCCGGAACGCGGTGACCGGGATCCCGTTCAGATCCCGCGTTTCCTTTTTCCCGACTTCAATGTCGAGCGGGACCACGCGCGCCTCGATCCTGGTCCAGTCCGCCGCCGCCTTCCGCATCTCCGCCACCGCGTCCGCCGGGGCCAGCAATATCGGACCCAGCACCGTTTCCAGATAGCGGGCGGCCAAGGACGCGTCGAAATGGTCGGGGTGGTTATGAGTGACGAGCACCAAGGTGACGCCATCAAAGGGAGCCTTTCCCTTCATGATCTTGTCGAGGACTTCCGGAGCGGGGGCCCGGTACTCCTTGTTGGGCTTATCGAAGAGTGCGTCGATCAGGACTTTGACATCTCCGGAAGAGACCAAAACGCCTTCGTTGGCGATATATGTGAGCGCCAGCGGCTCGCGCCGGGCGGTTTGGCCCACAGGGCTGGGATCCGTCCCCGGAGCCGCTTGCCCTGAGACACAGGCCACTAGGACGAGTCCAAGGGACATGCCCAAAAGAAAAGGATTCTTTATCATTTATGAAGCTCCTTGATCATCCGGGCCGCGTTCCGATTGCCGGGATCCAATTCCAGGACTTTCTGGAAATATCGCAAGGCGAGTTCCTTGTTCCCCTTGGAGAAATAGACGGAGGCTGCCAGTTCGTAGGCGGTGAAGGAATCGGGGAAGAACTCGATGTTCTTCTCGAGGAGGGCGAAGAGAATCTGCTTATCTTGGGCGGATTCAAAGTAGTTATAGGCAAACACGCCAATGAAAAACTCGCTGATGAGTCCGGCTTTCTCGGCGATTCGAAACATTGAATCTAAAGCCGCATCGGCGGAATCCTTCTTGTTCTCTCGATAGAGCTTGGCCGCATTGTCGGCGAGGGTTTGCATCTCATCAACGGCTTTTTTCAGCTTTGCATCCTCGGCCCGGCCATACGCCTCGGCCGCTTTTTTCGCTTCTACGACGGCCGCGTCCAAGGCCGCAGCGGAGCGAACCGGAATATCGGGGATGACGCCGGTCCCCTCCCAATTCCCTCCTGTGACCGGACTGACCGCCCGGGAGGTCGAAATATAGAATTCAAATTGATCGTCAATGCCGAAGAGGTCGACGGAATGGGCCCCGCCTTTCGTGGGCTCCCCGACGATCTTCGCTCTTTTCCTGGATTGCATATCGTAGGCGAAGGATTCGGCCGCCGAAAACGTGTTTGGGCCCGTTAGGATGAAGAGAGGGACATCGGTGCGCGGTTCCATGCCGATATCCTGGCGAGTCCAAATTTCAGTCACCAGACCGTCTTGACGGGAATACGAACCGCTCAATTGGGTCGGATACGGAAGGAAATAGCTGCTCAGATAATCTCCTGAGCCGCCTCCGTTCTCCCGGACATCGATGATGATGGCCCGGGCGTTGGCCAGGAATTTCATAGCAGCGACGGCCATGTCCTTGGCCTCGCCGAAGAAATAGAACCGTCGGAGGTCGACATATCCGATCCTCGGCTCGATCCACTCCAACTTATAGAACCCGGCGTTCTCCTTGGCCCGCAAGCGGAAGTAGCGGACGGGGTGATGCAGGGAACCGGCGGCTTTTTCCCCGATATCGCTGGGCACGACCACCCGGAAGTTCAGATGCTTGTCGTGGGTGATCGCAATGAGATCGGTGGTGACTTTCTCCGCGAATTCCTTGGCTGCTGTGTAGGAATCATAAGCTCCGGACGCGCACTTGGCCTTGAATTCGTCGGCAAAACCCTTGGCTTTATCGGACAGGACATATTTATTCTCGAGCAAGCTGGCGATCTTCTGGAGAATTGCGTTCTTGTAAGCAAGGTCAGTGAGACTTCGCGGTTGTTGAGAAAGAACGAACGACGGCCCCATGACGAGGACGGAGAACAGGAGGACGGACAGGATGGCTTTTTTTCGCATGGGCTGGGGCACTATGTTCCGACAGGAGGAATCGCCCCGGGACTGGAGGCGGTCCGTCGCTGGAACGAGCTGGTCGGCAGGAACTGCGGCAGGGCCTCGCGCTCCTGGAGCAGGGCGATGAGCTCCTGGGCCCAGCGGACGATCTGGAGCGTCCCGCGGAGGTCCCAGTCGGGCTGGATCTCGTCGGTGACCTTGTGGTACTTCGTTCTCCGGTAGTCCTCGAATTTCCGCTGGATGTAGCCCTTGTCCGGCCCCTTGGAGACGACGCCCTGGCTGAGCCAGACCCCAGGAATCCCGGCCCGGGCGAAACTCAACTGGTCGGAGCGGAAAAAGAAGCCCAGCTCGCCGTTCCTCTCGGGGATGTAGCGGAGCCCCGTCCTTTCGGCCGCCTCGCGGCAGATCCCGTCGAGTTCGGAGAACTTGGCCCCGATGGCGAAGACGTCCTCGGTCTCGCCCCAGACGTTCGTCATCTCGAGGTTGATGTCGGCGACAGCGGAAGCGGCGGGGAACGGCAGGTGGCGGACGAAATAGTCGGACCCGAGGAAGAGCTTCTCCTCGCCCGTGACGGCGACGAAGCAGAGATCGTCCGTGAGCTTGTCCGGCCGTTGGGCATAGTACCCGGCCAGCGCGAGCAGGCAGGCCGAGGCCGAGCAGTTGTCGACGGCTCCGTTGAAGATCTGGTCGCCCTGAAGGCTCTCGTCCCTGCCGAAATGGTCGTAGTGGGCGGAGAGGACGATCATGCGCCTGCGCGCGGCCGGAGCCTTGGCCCGGACGATGCCCGCCACGTTGAAGCCCTCGACCGAGCGGAAGACCGGCTTCTCGCGGACCTTGACGGTCAGGCCCAGCGGGACAGGCGCGAAGTCGGCCGTTTCAGCCTTCGCCAGGAGCGCTGCGTGATCAAGCTTGACGGCGCCGAAGACCTTCTCGGCCAGGGCGCCCGTGACCCATCCCTGGAAGAGCAGCTGAGGGTGTTTCTCAGGGAGAAAGAAGTTCTCGCTCCCCCAGGGATTTCGAAGAACGTCCCAGCCGTAGGCGGCTCCTTTCGTGTTGTGGATGATGAGGACGCCCGCGGCGCCGAGCTCGGCGGCCTTCTCGAACTTGTAGGTCCAGCGGCCGTAGTACGTCATGTCCTCGCCGTCGAAGATGCCGCCCGGACGGTTGCCCGGCTCGTTGATCTCGACGAGGAGAACTTTCCCCTTGACGTCGGCGCCTTTGATGTCGTCCCAGTTCCGCTCGGGGGCCTGGATGAGGTAGCCGCAGTAGACGAGCTCGCCCTCCGCCTCGGCCGGGGCGTCGTCGCGTTCCGAGGCGACGAGGAAGTCCTCGGCGACCACGGGCGTAAGCGTCGCCTTCGGCGAGCCGATCTCCATCGCCGCCTGCGAGTCGGACTTGACCCCGCGCAGGGGGAAGCTCTGACGGTAGCTCTGGCCGAAGGCGGGCTCGAGCCCGAACGTCCTGAAATAATCCTCCTGGTACCGGGCGGCGAGCTCGATGCCCCGGGTCCCGACGGCTCGGCCCTCCATCCGGTCATCCGAGAGGTTCCGGATGTGGGTCATGATCTCCTGCGTTGAAACCTGGACGAGCCGGTCCCTCGACCCCTGGCAAGAAGGGATGAGGAGCGCGGCGGCGAGG
>DATKJS010000085.1:0-17580 GCA_035543515.1 Terriglobales bacterium
CCCTCGTCCTCGGCAACGGCCGGACGCGCGAATGCCTGCCCGGGCTGGTCACGGTCGAGGAAACGCACTACCACAGGTACCGCATCCTGCGGAGCGACCTCCGGGGCGTGGGGCTGACGCGCATCAGCCTGGCCGGGGCGAGGACGGAGGAAGCGAGGGCCATCGGCGACGCGGCGGCCGAGGCCATGGGCTGTCTCGACCACGTCCGCATCGACATGCGCGTCGACCGGGCCGGCCGGCTCCGCATCATCGAGGTCAACGGCATCCCCGGGCTCAAGCCGCACAAGAGCTGGGCGCCGCAGATCTACACCCTCTATCACGGCTCGCCGCAGGGAGAGGATGAGGATTACCGGCGCCTCATCGGGGCCATCGTCGAGGCGGCCGGGAAGCGGTACGATCTCGTTTGAGCCGTCAACCCGTGACCGGCCCGAGAGGTTTTGTCAGCCACTCGTCGACGAGACGAGTCCAGGCCGGCCGCGCCGGGGCGGGCTTCTCGGACGTGAACCGGGTCAGGGCGTCCCGCCAGAGCTCCGAGTGCTGGAGCGTGGTCATGCGGTTGCGGAACATGGCCGCGCCCTTGCGGGGCTCGGACTCCATCGCTTCGAGGATGCCGAGGACCTCTTTTCTGAAACCGGCCAACCCATAATAAGCGAGATACGCCTGCCAGGCCTCGGCGACTCCGCGCGCCGACCGGAGCGGTCGGGAGACCCGGCGGAGCGCGTCGCGGAACCGGCCCTCCTCTCCCCCGCCGAGCCGGCGCAGGCCCTCGACGGTGATCCTATATGGATGGATGCCGTGGGAGGCCAGACGGCCCGCGCGAACCTCGAGCGAAAGGCAGAACCCGGTCCGGCGGTAATGGAGCTCGGACGGCTGGTAAAAGACGAAATTCCCCAGGCTGTAGGCGATCAGCCGGCCGCGGCGGACTTCAATGCCTTGGGGAACGTGGGGATGATGGCCGACGACGCAGTCGGCGCCCGCGTCGGACAGGGCCCGGAAGGCCTGGACGACGTAGGGGGGCGGGAAGGGGATGTATTCGAGGCCGGCATGACCGACGGCGATGACGAAGTCGCCGCGCTTCTTGGCCTTGCGGATCGTCGCGGCCAGACGTTCGACCTCCCAGCCGCAGACGCCGGGCCCGCCGGTCGAGGCGGTGAGGTCCTCGCCCTCGCTGAAGTTGACGACCGTGACCCGGGTCCCCTCGACGGCCAGCGCGGACGGCGCCGTCGCCTCCTCGAGCGTCATTCCGGCCCCGACGGTCCGCACGCCGTTGCGGCGGAGGATGCCGAGCGTCTCCCGGAAGCCGGCCAGGCCATAGTCAAAGACATGGTTGTTGGCGAGGCAGGCGACCTCGA
This sequence comes from Terriglobales bacterium, assembly GCA_035543515.1. Classification (GTDB taxonomy): domain Bacteria; phylum Acidobacteriota; class Aminicenantia; order Aminicenantales; family Saccharicenantaceae; genus DATKJS01. The sequence goes on from DATKJS010000085.1 coordinate 1,353, forward strand.
ACGGGACGGCGGTCAGCCCGGCGACGTGCGCCGGGAGCCCCTTGAAGACCGCGCCGCTTTTGCAGACCGGCCTGCGGGCCGCGGTCAGGGCGGATTCGCAGTTGACGATGCGCAGGTCCGCCGAACGGAGGACCGGGAGCATGTCCCCGTAGGCCGACTCCGGCCGCCGCGAGACGACGGGCTCCAGGGCGCGAATGGGCGCCCAATCGGCCGCGACGAGGATCCGAAGCCGCTCGGCGGTTGCACGCATGCCTTCTCTCTCCCGACGGAGGGACGAATCATAGACCGGCGCCGCGGGGACTGTCAACACGCCGCCCGGCCGTCGGAGGCGCCCCGCCCGGCGGTCAGTCGAGCTTCTTCCGGAAGCGGAGGATGCTCAGGGCGAAGACGACGGCCCCCAGAAGCAGGAGCGACGCCGCCTGGTCCCAGAGCTCGGGCCAGCCCGCGCCCCGGAGCATGATGCCGCGGATGGCGATGAAGAAGTAGCGCGTCGGGACGACGTGCGAGACGGCCTGGAAGAAGGGCGGCATGTTCTCGATGGGGAAGACGAACCCGCCGAGGAGCATCATCGGCATGATGAAGAAGACGGTTGTGAACATGGCCTGCTGCTGGGTCCGCGAGATGGTCGAGATGAAAAGGCCGAAGCCGAGGGTGTTGAGCATGAAGGCCAGGCACATGCCGAAGAGGAGCAGTAGGCTCCCTCGGACCGGGACGACGAACCAGTATTTCGCCACGGCGAGGACGAACGCCGCCTCGAAGAGGCCGATGAGCACGAACGGCAGGAGCTTGCCGATGATGAGCTCATAGGGGCGGACGGGCGTCACGATGAGCTGTTCCATCGTCCCCGCCTCCTTCTCGCGGACGATGCCCATCGAGGCGACCGACATGGTCATGATCATCAGAATGAGCCCGAGGACGCCCGGGATCATGAAATTCCGGCTGCGCAGCTCGGGGTTATACCAGACCCGGACCTCCGCGCCGACCTGGACCGGTTTCGCCCCCGCCCCGGCGACCCGGGCGAGCTTCTCCAGCATGACCCGCTGGGCGTAGCGCCCCGCAATCATCGTCGCGTAGTTGACGCCGATCGTCGCCGATTGGCTCTCGGAGCCATCGGCGACGACCATGGCCGAGGCCGGTCTCCCGGCGGCCAGCTGGTCGCCGAAGCCGCGCGGCACGACGAGGGCCATGGCCGCCTGCCCGTTGTCGAGGAAACGGTCGATGTCCGCCATCCGGCCCACCCGCGCCCGGACAGTGAAATAGCCGGAGTTGACGAAACCGTCGAGGAAGTCCCGGCTGGCCGCCGAGCGGTCCAAGTCGCAGACGACGGCGGGGATGTCCCGGACGTCCAGGTTCGCGGCGTATCCGAGGAGGAGGAGCTGGATGATGGGCGAGATGAAGAGGACCGGGAAGAGCCGGGGGTCGCGGCGCAGCTGGAGGAACTCTTTGCGGACGATGGACAGGATGGCCTTCATCGGCGTCCCCTTCGCCGCCGGGGCCGTTCCGTCTCGCTCCGGCGCAGGAGAACTGCCGCCGCGCCGACCGACAGCGCCGCGAATCCGGCCAGGAAGAGGAACTGCGGCCAGACGGCCCAGAGACCCACGCCCTTGAGGATGATGGCGCGGAGCGCGGCCAGGAAATAGCGGGCTGGGACGAGGTAGGTCACGGCCTGGATGACGGCCGGCATGTTCCGGATGGGAAAGACGAAGCCCGACAGGATGAAAGTCGGCAGCATCGTCGTCAGGATGGCGATGAGGAAGGCCACCTGCTGGGTTCGCGTGACGGCCGAGATGAGGATGCCCTGCCCGAGCGCGCCCGTCAGGAACAGGACGATGGCCGCGAGGAGAAGCGGGTAGCTGCCGCGGATCCCGACGCCGAAGAGGACCTGGCCGAGGAGGAGGACGAGGTGGGCCGAGCCGAGCGAGATCGCGGCATAGGGCACGACCTTGCCCAGGATGAGCTCGAGCGGCCGGATGGAGGAGAGCCGGATCTGGTCCATGGTCCCCCGCTCCTTCTCCCGGACGACCGAGAAGGCCGTAGAGACCGTGACGATGACCATGAGGATGAAGGCCATCAGCCCGGGGATGAGGAACCGGGCGCTGCGGAGCTCGGGGTTGTACCAGACGCGGACGTCCGTGTCGAGGGGGACGACGAGACCGGTCAGGCCCCTGCGGCCGAGGGCGTCGAGGGTGACCCGCCCGGAGTAGCTCTGGAGGATGGCCCCGGCATAGCCCGCCGCCGTCGTCCCGCTCATGGCGTTCGAGCCGTCGACGATGACCTGGACGGCGGGGCCCCGCCCGGCCAGGAGGTCGTCCGAGAAGGTCGGCGGGATGACCAGGGCGGCGCGGATGTCCTCGCGGGCCATGACCGGGTCGATCGCGGCCGTCCTCGGCAGGACGGCCTTGAGGTCGAAATACTCCGTGGTCCGGAACCTGTCGACGAGGTCGCGGCTCGCCCGGCTGCCGTCCTGGTCGACGACGGCGAGCGGGATGTGCTTGACGTCGAAGTTGAGGGCGTAGCCGAACAAGAGGAGCATGAAGGCCGGGAGGAAGGTCATGAACATGAGCGAGCGGGCGTCCCGCCGGATCTGCCGGAACTCCTTCCTGATCACGGGCCGCAGGCAGCACAGGGAAAGGACGCTCACGGCCGCCCCTCCCCCGCGCCGGCGGCGCCGTCCTGCTCCTCGATCTTGTGGATGAAGACGTCCTCGAGCGAGGGCCTGATCCGGTCGAGCCGGAGGACGGCGATCCCGGCCCGCGCGAGGCGCTCGCGGATGAGCCGGCGCCCCTCGGACTCGTCGGCCACACTGACATGGAGGGATGTGCCGAAGATGGAGGTTTCGAGGACCCACGGCTCCTTCTGGAGGACCTCCATGGCGTCGACGACGCGGTCGCTCGAGACCTCGAGGATCGGGTTGCGGATGACCGCCGTCTTGAGCTCCTGCGGGCTTCCCCCGGCGACGATGCGGCCGGCGTGGATGAGCCGGATATCGTTGCAGTACTCCGCCTCGTCCATGTAGTGGGTCGTGACGAAGACCGTGACGCCACCCTCGGAGAGTCCGTTGATGAGCTCCCAGAAGCGGCGCCGCGAGGCCGGGTCGACCCCTCCCGTCGGCTCGTCGAGAAAGACGATCTTCGGCTCGTGGAGCACGGCGCACCCGAGGGCCAGGCGCTGCTTCCAGCCGGCCGAGAGCGTCCGGGTCAGGCTCCGCTCGCGCCCGGCGAGGCCGGCCATCCGCAGGACCCAGGGCAGCCGCGCGTCGAGGGCCTTGCCGGTGAGACCGTAGGCGCCGCCGAAAAAGCGGATATTCTCGGCCACGGTCAGGTCCTCGTAGAGCGAGAAGCGCTGCGACATGTAGCCGATGGCGCGCTTGACCTTCTCCGGCTGCCGCCGAATGTCGAAGCCGCCGACGGAGGCCATGCCCGAGGTCGGGTCGAGCAGGCCGCAGAGCATGCGGATGGTCGTCGACTTGCCGGCGCCGTTGGCGCCGAGGAAGCCGAAGATCCGGCCGCGCTCGACCTCAAACGAGACCGCGTCGACGGCGGTGAAGTCCCCGAACCTCTTGGTCAGGTCCTTCACCTCGATGGCGTATTCGGGCACGTCGCTATCTCCCGCCCTTCCGGCTCACTGCCCGAGCGCCTTCTCGAGCCGGGCCTGGGCCAGAACGAGGTCGGTCGCGGCCTGGGTCCGGGCCAGCCGCGCCTGGAGGAGGAAGACCCCCGCGTCGAGGACGTCGGCGTTGAGGGCGACGCCCTGGCGAAACCTGTCCCGGACGAGCCTGAGGTTCTCGTCGGCCTGGGCGACGGCCTGTCCGGAGACCTTCAGCTTGTCTCGGGCCTGGGCCAGGGCCAGCCGGCTCTGGGTCACCTCGAGGACCGCCTGGTCCTCGAGCAGCTTGCGGCCGTCCCGGGCCTGGGCCAGCTGGGACCTGGCCTGCTCGGTCTGGCTCTTCGTCAGGCCCCAGTTCCAGAGGTCGAGGGAGACAGCGACGCCGACGTCCCACGTCCCGTAAAACCTGTCCTGCGCCGGCATGAGCCGGGAATTCGGCCGCAGGTAATAGTAGTTCGCGGCCAGGGCGACCTGCGGGTACCAGCCAGCCCGGGCCGCCTTGACCCCGGCCTCGGAGGCCTTGATGCGGAACCCGGCCGCGCGGATCTCCGGGCGATTGGCCAGCGCGGCGTCGATGAGCGACTGGGCGGCGGCCGCGTCCGGGACCGCGACCCCGGCTTCGGGGAGGCTGGAGGCCAGGCTCTCGGCGGAGGTCGTCAGCTCGAGCTCGGTCGCGACGGGAAGGCCGATGAGGGAATTGAGCGAGGTCCGGGCGACCTCGACGGCGTTGCGGGCGTCAATGGCCATGAGTTCCGTGTTCGATAGCTGGAGCTCGGCCCGCAGGACCTCGTTCTTCGTGAGCAGCCCCTGCTCGAAAAAGGCCCGGACGTCCTTCAGGTGTTCCCCGACCTGGCGGATGTTCTCCTCGATGACGGCCGCGGCATCGCGGGCACGGGCCAGCCCCCAATAGGCGCCCTTGACGGCGAAGATGAACTCCGAGCGGTCCTTCTCGAGGTCCAGGGACGACGCGCGCTCGAGCTCGCGGGCCGAGGCCGAGGCCGCCTCCAGCCTGAAGCCGGTGAAGACCGGTTGTTGGAGGGAGAGCCGGAGGTTCCAGTTATTGAAGTAATTCCGCGAGACGACGACCGGCTGCGGAAAGATCGGGAGCGAGACCTCGAAGGGCGGGACCTGGCTCAGGCGCGTGTAGCCGCCGCCGAGGCGAAGCGTCGGCAGCCGGCCCGCCGCCGCCTCGCGGGTCTTCGCCGCCGAGGCGGCGGCCTTCATCCGCGAAGCGTGGAGCCACGGGCTCGCGTCGAGCCCGGCGGCGATGGCCTCGTCGAGCGACAGGGGCCGCTTCTGGGCCAGGGCGGCGAGCGGGAGGATGAGGAGAATGAGACAGACGGTGGCGCGTTTACGCATGGCCGGCCTCCGAAGATGCGGATCGGGTGAGAGAAATGAAGACGTTCTCGAGCGACGGGGCCAAGGCGCGGACCTGGAGGGCGGGCAGGCCCGCCGCGGCCAGAGCCTGCTCGATCGCCGTGACCCCCCGGTCCGGGTCGGCGACCACGGCGTTCAGGCGATCGCCGAAGAGCTGGACTTCCGAGACGCCGGCGATCCCCTTCATCACGGCGAAGCCCCGCCGGATGTCCGGGCAGACGACCTCGACGACCGTGCCCCGCATCAGCCGCTTGAGCCCCCCCGGCGTGTCCGCGGCGACAAGCCTCCCCTCCGCGAGCAGCGCGACCCGCGAGCAGCGCTCGGCCTCGTCCATGTACGGCGTGGTCATGACGACCGTGATCCCCGAGCGGAGGAGGCTCGACAGGATCTTCCAGAAGTCGCGCCGGGAGAGCACATCGACCCCCGTCGTCGGCTCGTCGAGGAAGATGATGCGCGGCGTGTGGATGAGGGCGCAGGCGAGGGCCAGCTTCTGCCGCATGCCCCCCGAGAGCCGGTCGGCCAGCCGTCCGCGGAATGGCGCGAGCCGGGTGAACTCGAGGAGCTCCTCGCGGCGGGCCCGGAAATCTCGGACGAGGTGGATCTCGGCGAAGAACTCGATGTTCTCGTCCACGGTCAGGTCGCCATAGAGGCTGAACTTCTGCGAGAAGTAGCCGACGCGGCTTTTGAGCTGGCCGGCCTCCCGGACGACGTCGCAGCCGAGGACGGAAGCCCGGCCGGAGGTCGGCGTGAGAAGCCCGCAGAGCATGCGGATGGTCGTCGTCTTGCCCGCGCCGTCGGGCCCGACGAGCCCGAACATCTCGCCCTCCCTGACCTCGAGGTCGAGGGCGCGGACGGCCTCGACGGCCTCGAACGTCCGGCCGAGGCCCCGGGTTTCGACGGCCAGATCCGCCACGGTCCGGTCCTTTCCTCTATTTTCCGACGCGGATCGCGGCGTCGGCGGGCAGGCCCGGCTTGAGCAGGCCCTCCCTGTTCTCGATCTCGACCTTGACCCCGAAGACGAGCTTGACCCGGTCTTCCTTGGTCTGGATGTTCTTCGGCGTGAACTCGGCTTCGGGGGAGATGTAGGTGACCCTGCCCGGGAAGGCCCGCCCGGGGAAGGCGTCGATCGAGACATCGGCGGCGTCGCCCAGCCGGACGCGCCCCAGCTCCTTTTCGGTGACGTAGATCATGACATAGACGTTGTCGAGCTCGGAGAGGGTGACCACGGTCGAGCCCGGGGACACGATCTCGCCAGGCTCGACGGCCTTGCGGGTCACGACCCCGCCGGCCGGAGCGGTGATGGTGCAGTCGGCGATCGTCTTGCGGAGGAGGTCCGCGGCCGCGGCGGCCTGGGCCAGGCGGGCCTCGGCCGCCTGGATCTCCTCGGGCCGGGCCAGCCGGCGCATCTTGGCCAGGGCCTCGTCGGCGGCGTTGCGCTGGGCCTCCGCCACCGTCAGCCTGGACTCGGCATCGTCCTTCTGCTTCGGCGTGACGCTGCCCGTCGCGGCGAGCGCCCGCATGCGGCGGGCGTCGTCGGCGGCGACGCGGAGGTTGGCCTCGGCCTGCGTCAGCGCGGCCTCGGCCTGCCGAATATCCTCCTGCCGCGCGCCGTTCCTGAGGAGGACGAGCTGGGCCTTGGCCAGGTCCACGCCGGCCTCGGCCTGCCGCAGCTGGATGTCGAGCGTCGCGTGGTCGATGACGGCCAGCGTTTCGCCCGGCTTGACCCGGGAGCCCTCGTCGACGGGACGCGCCTCGACCTGGCCGCCGACCTTGGCGGCGACGTTGACCTCGACGGCCTCGATCGTGCCCGAGGCCGTGATGGCGCCGCCGCCCTCCTTGCCGGAACAGGCGGCCAGGCCGGCCGAGGCGACGGCGAGAGAGAGACAAAGGATGGCTTTTCGCGATCTCATGAGGCGCCCTCCTTTCGGGGCTCGAACAGGGCGGGGGTCAGGGAGGAGAAATTGCGCCGCCCGCTCTCGGTCAGGATTCCCTGGAAGAAGACCTTGACGACCGACTCGAAGACCTCGGCCGCCGTCCGTCCGGAGCGCAGGATGGCCTCGGGGTTGACGAAGCGGCTGATGAGGTCCGCGAACATCTCGAGGAGGATCTCGACGTCGACGTCGCCGCGGAAGAGGCCCTCGCGCCGGCCCGACTCGAGGATGAGCTTGAGGTTCTTGAAGATCTTCTCGCGGCGGAAGTCGTCGATCTCCCTCCACACCCGCGGCGCGCTTCTCTGGATGTCCCTCATAAGGAGCGGTCCGATGAGCGAGATGCGGGCGCCGACGAAGGAGAAGAGGGCGGCGAGCTTGTCGACGAGGCCGGTCGTCGGGTCGCCGAGGAGGGCTTCGATATGGGCCAGGGTCCGCTCGAGGAAGTCGGCCATGACGGCCCGCAGGATCTCCTCCTTGCTCGGGAAGGACGCGTAGAGCGTGGCCTTGCTGATGCCGAGCCGGCCGGCGATCTCGTCGGCGGTGACGCGGACGAAGCCGCGGCTGAAGAAGAGGCCGCGCGCGGCCTCGACGACCCTCGGGCGCAGGGCCTCCCCGGCGGTCGAGGCGCCGCCGCGGGGTTTGGAAACCCTTAAAACTCTCTTGGTTTTCACAGTTTTATTATAGGTGCGGGCCGGCGGATGTCAAGTCCTCGAATGGAAAAATCCCCTTCTCTCAGGAGCCGCCCGCTTCCGCGGGCGCGGCGGCGGATCCCCGCGCGAGGCCCCGGCTCAAGCCGCGGGCGTCCCCGCCGGGCTCTCTTCCATGTACTGGATGTAGAGCTCGGTCAGGTCGTCGTGGGCCAGCTCGGCCGCCTTCTTCATCATCACCAGCCGCCCCTTGCGCATGAAGCCGATGCGGTCGGCCATGAGCTTGGCCCGGAAGATGTCGTGCGTCGACATGAAGACCGACTGCCCCCGGTCTCGCATCTGGACGAGGATCTCCGTAAACTCCCGCCCCGACTTCGGGTCGAGGCCCGAGGTCGGCTCGTCGAGGAGAACGTTCGGCGCGTCCTTGACCAGGGCGATGGCGATGCCGAGCTTCTGGCGCATGCCCTTGGAGAAGTTCTTGACCCGGCGGTCGAGGGCCTCCTTCTGCAGGCCGACACGGTCCAGGACTTCGCCGTAGTCCTTCTTGGTCAGGGTTCTCTTTCCCGCCAGCTTGCTGAAATAATCCAGGTTCTGGACGGCCGTGAAATTCCCGTAGAGCATGACGTTCTCGGAGACGAACGAGACGTGCCTCTTGGCCTTGAGCGGCTCCTTGGCCACGTCGATGCCCTCGACCAGGGCCTGGCCCGAGGTCGGCGGGATGAAGTTCAGGAAGAGGTTGATGGTCGTCGTCTTCCCCGCCCCGTTGGCCCCGAACATGCAGAAGATCTCTCCCGGCTCGACCTTGAAGGTCAGGCCGTCAAGGGCGAGCTCGCCGTCCTCGTAACGCTTGGTGAGTCCGATCGCTTCGAGCATGGAGGCCTCCTCAGCGGACGTCGTAGCGCAGGAACGAGACGTAGGCGCCGACGAAGAAGACGATGATCGTGAGGACCATGAGGACGAAGTCCGGCAGGGTCCGGGCGAGCGACTTGCCGAGGCTCTCCGGCTCGAGCGAGAACTGGGGCATGTCGTCGATCTTGATGCTCGTCTGCTGGCCGGTCGTGAAGTTGATGCTCTGGCCCAGCTTGGAGTTGACCCATTTCGTGTAAATGGGCTTGTAGCTCCGCACGGCGGCCAGGAACCGGTCGTACTCGTCGACGCCCGTCCGGGCCAGCGTCATCGAGCCGAAGGTCAGGGCCGAGGCCGGCGAGATCCGCGAGAGGTTGACGGCCAGGCTCTGCTGGGCCTTCTTCTTCAGCTGGTAATCCCGCTCGAGGGCGGCGTTATTGGCGTCGATCTTCGAAGTCAGCTCCTGCTGGTAGTCCTGGACATACTGCTGGATTTTCTGCTGGGCGTCCTTCTGCCGGGCATCGCGCTCGCGCCGCAGGCGATCGCGCTCCTCCGCCGTGCTGGCCTTGCTCGGGTCCGGCATTCCCATGTTCGATTCGGCCATGATCTTCATGATCTGCTCGCGGGCCGTCTTCTGTCCCTCGACCTGGATCTGCTGGAGGAACGCGTCCTTCTTTGCCGTGATCTCGTGGACCGAGGGGATGGGCCTGACCTGGCCGGCGGTGATGACGGCGACCTTGGGGATGACCATGACGAAGACCACCCAGAGGAAGAGGAGGACGAGGAAGCTCGTCGAGGAGCGCGACGTCCGGGCCGAGACGAAGAGGCCCAGGCTGAAGAAGACCGAGAGGTAGAGGAAGAACATCAGGAAGATGAGGAGCAGCCGGCCCCAGTCCTGGCCGCTCAGGGCCAGGTTCGGGGCGACGACCAGGATGATGAGGCTGAGGACGAGCGGGATGAGCAGGGGCATGAGCAGGCTTATGTAGCCGCCGATGGCCTTGCCCAGGATGAGCCTGTCGCGCGGCACATCGTTCGACAGGGCCAGCTTGAGCGTCCCCTTCTCCTTCTCGCCGACGATCGTGTCATAGGTGAAGAGGATGGCGAAGAGGCTGAGGACGATCTTGACGATGAACATCAGGTCGAGGGCGCCGAAGACGGCGAAGACGGGGTTGCTGCCGTACTTCGACTCGACGAGGTTGGGGTCCTGGGCGATGTTGACAGGCGCCACCCGGCCCACGTCCTCCTCGACGCCGGTGACGACGGTCCCCAGAACCTGGGGCGCCTTGTTGACCTTGACGCCGATCCCGGCGAGCGAGTTGAAGTTGGGCTGGCTCTCCAGGTTCTTCTTGTTGAGCGCCACCGCCGCCGTGTACTCCTTCTTCTCCGCGCCGTAGTTCGCGACGCCGGTATAGACCGAGAGCAGGATGAGGACGGTGCAGAGAAGGAAGGTGAAGACGAATTTCGGGCTGGTGATGTTGTCCAGGATCTCTTTTTTGATGATATCTCTAAGCATGGCCTCCCTCGCGCCGCGGAGACCCTCGGCAGGGATGACGGGGCCCGGTTCTCCGCCGCTTTCCTTATTATACGGGAAAGCGACGCCTAGGTTTACTACGGGGAGCAGAAAACATATTTCATAATCCTCGCTGCTCCCCGAGTCCTAGCCGGGCGATAGAGAAATCTGAAGACAACTATTTCCCGCCCGGCTTGGCAAGGGGATTCTCCGGCCCTTGACTCCCCCGCCGAGCGGAGTATATAACGCGAACGGGTGCGGTGTCCCGGCGGCGCCGCCCGGAGGAGGACAAGGTGAGAAGACACGGCATGACGACTGCGGCGGCGGCTGCGCTGATCGTGATCATCGGATCGGCGGCTTCCGGACAGACGGCGAAGCCCGGGGACGCCGGCGCGGCCCCGCTCCGGGCCGGTTGGAACCTGATGGCAACGCCGGTCTTCGGCGAAGCCGACGATGCCCGGATCTTGGCCCTGTTCAAGGGGCTGCGGGTTTCGGACGTCGTCGACGGCATGGACGCCGCCGGGCTCCAAAATATCGGCATCATGGACCCGGCCATTCACGCGATGTGGCGCGACGAGCGGACCCTCTGCCACCGCTTCGCCGGCATCGCCGTGACCGCCCGTTACGTCCCGACCCAAGAGCCGCCGGCCGGGCGGATGTCCGTCGCGGCCTACGACGCCTGGGCGGGCGAATGGTACGAAAACCGCTCGAGCGAGCTCTACGCCGACCTCGTCCGCAAGGGCACGGCCCTCGTCATCGAGGACGCCCCCGGCGCGGACGTCGGGTCCATCGGGTCCTACAACATCCTCGAGTGGGAAAACCGCGGGTGCGTCGGCGTCGTCACCAGCGGCACGGCCCGGGACGCCGACGAGATCGCGCTCGAGCGCGTCCCGCTCTATTTCCGCGGGCCGGGCCGCGGCATCCGGCCGGGCCGGAACGAGCTCGAGTCCGTCAACCGGCCGGTCGTCTGCGGCAGCGTCCTGGTCGTGCCCGGCGATGTCGTCGTCGCCGACGGCGACGGCGTCGTCGTCGTGCCGCGGGCCAAGGCCGAGGCCGTGGCCGCGTACGCCCGCAAGATCCTGGACGCGGACAAGGAGGGGCGGCGGGACCTCTACCGGAAGGCCGGCCTCAAGGAGGACGCCTCCGTCAGGAAATAGGCGCCCGCCTCAGGCTGCCAGGATGTCGTGGGCGTGGAGGAGGCGCGCCCGAACCGGCAGCCCGTGGGGGCAGGCGGCCTCGCAGGGCGCGGCGCACGCGGCGCAGCCGAGCGGCTTGCGGCCCGGCTCGAGCCCGGCGTAGTGGTCCGCGGCCATCCTCTCCATCCCGTAGTCCTCGTGGTACATCGCGTAGCGGAGGACGTCGTTGACGGCGACGTTCGCCGGGCAGACGGCGAGGCACTCCGTGCAGCTCACCCGGCAGTACCTCGAGGAGGCCTGCTCGCGGTAGCGGGCGAGCGTCTCGAGCGCGGCCCGGTCCAGCGGCTGCCCAGAGGCGGCGACGTATTCCTCGACGTGGGAATAGCTGCTCATGGTCGGGATGCAGGTGTCGAAATCGGGGTTGGCGAGGACCCAGCGGATGGCCGCCTGCGGGTAGCTCATCTTCGGACCGACCATGCCCTTGAGGTTCCCCTGCTGGTTGCCGGCGAAGATCTTCATGGCCACCGTGCCGATGCCCTTGGCCCGGACGGCCTTGACCAGCGGATCGATGGCCGGGCCCTCCATGTGATTGTAGATGGCCAGGATGACCTGCGGGAAATCCGTGTCCAGGGCCTGCTTCAGGGTCAGCTTGGCGTTGTGGGTCGAGAAGCCCGTGAAGCGGACCTTGCCGTCCTTCTTGAGCTGCTCGTAGGCGCCCAGGACCTCCTGGTTCGCAAGGAGAGGCGTCAGGTCATCGATGTTGTGGACCATGGCCACGTCGACGTGGTCGGTCTGGAGGCGCCGGAGGCTGTCCTCCATCCGCTTGATGAGGGCGGCCTTCTCGACCCTCTGGCGGAAGTTCAGGCCGTGCTTGGTCGTGATGGTGACCTTGTCGCGGACATCCTTCAGCCCCTGCCCGACGTAGGCCTCACCTTTCATCCGGAGATAGCTCTCGGCCGTGTCGAAGTACGTCACGCCGCAGTCAAAGGCATAACGGAGGACGTTCGGCTCGAAGAGGGAGATGGCGCCGAAGCTGACGTCCGAGACCTTGAGCCCGGTCTTGCCGAGGGCTTGGTATTTCCTGATCTTGGGCGCAGCGGTCTCCTGCCCGGCGGACGGGGCGTGGGAGGGCCCGGCTTGGAGCCCGCCGGCGACGCCGAGCCCGACGGCGCCGGAAGCGATCGAGGTGATGAACTGGCGTCTTTTCAAAGCTGACATGTCGCGTTCTCCTTCGGTTTCAGTTCGCGGTCTTCCTGGCGGAAATGCCGGCCAGGAGCGTGAGCTTGGCGGCCAGGGCCCCGCCCTCTCCCCCGAAGACCTGGATGGCGAAGGTCTCGCCGCCCCTCGGCATGGGCGCCAGCAGGCGGGCGTCCTTGGCGAGCTCGCTCTGGGAAGGGAGCTCGCTCGACTGGGCGTAGAAGGTGAGCTCGTATTCATCCTCGCCGAGGAGGAGGATGAGCTTGTCGCCGGTCCGCAGCCCGGCCGCGGCGATGTCCCTCCCGGTCCAGTTGGTGATGATGGTCAGCCCGAACGGCGAGGCGTTCCAGTCGAGGATGTTCCCCTTCAACGCCCCGGGTCCGGCTTCGGTCCGCCCGACGTTGCACTCGGCCTTTCCGAAGAAGCCTGCCTCGAGCGGCACGTTGGTCCGGAGCTCGCTCATCTCGTTCAGGTTGCCGCGCGTCCCGACCTGGGAGACGAACCAGCCCGTGGGGAGCCGCCAGCCGCCTTCGGCCTCCTCGAACGGGGCGAAATCATAGTTGACCTCGTACTTGTCCCCGTCGGGCGTCGCGCCCTGGAAGACGAGGCGCTTAAGCAGGAAGTCGTCCGCCCGGAGGTAGAAATGGACGGCGACGGGCCCGGCCGGGCCCTTCGGGATCAGATGGTAGAGCTTTTCCGTGCCGAAGGTCTTGACCCCGGCGAGCCGGAGCTGACCCTCGAACTTGGCCAGCGAGAAGAGGCCGGCGTAGAGCTTGGCCACGGTCTGGTAGACCGTGGCCTGCGGGCCGGTGACCTCGCTCACGGCGTTGAAGGAGTTCCGCATGACCTTGCCGCCGGCGACCAGCACGGCCTCGGTGACGACGGGGTCCTTGCCGCTCAAGACCTTGAGCTCGCCCGAGGAGGAAACGAAGTTGCGCGCCCCTCCCGTCCGAAAGGTCAGCGTCTTGACCTGGGCCAGCCTGGCCTTGCCGCCCGAGGCCTCGAGGTTCTTGCGGAAGATGTCCTTCAGGGACAGGCCGGTTTGGGCCGAGGCCAGGGATGCCGCGGCCAGCAGGATGATCGTCCCGGCGGCCCGCCGCCGGCTCGAGGTTCGCCGCATGAACGCCTCCTTCGGCAAAGTGCGAGGAACCATTCTAGCGGAAAAGCCGTCGGCCCGCTATCGCCAGCCTGTTAACGGATCTGCTCAGGGCCTGAGGGATGGCCGGTGCCGGCCCCCGCTTGCCGGCCGGGGGCCGAGGGGGACGGCCGGAACGTGATAGAGCCGTTCAGCCCGGGAAGCCCGTGCTCCGAGGGCAGTTCCAGGGGAACCGGCATAACCTATTTGAGCTTGGCGTAGCGCACGCGAAGCGAGTTTTTTTACGCCGAGGAGCGCGGGGCTCACGCGGCGTTAAGAACCGCGGTCTGGAGTGGAGGCCGCCCCCGAGGCCCCTCAGGCCATCAAGCCGAAGCCGGAGGAGGTGGCGACAAGGCCGTCCGAGAGCCCCCGTTTGGAAGGGGGCCCGTGCCGTTCCGTTGCGGAACGGCGCGGGGGAACCGGGACGCGTTCCCGGGGCCGGGGGATAAGGACGGCCTTGGCGCCGCCTCGCCTAGCGACGCGCCGGAACAGGGCCTGCCGGCCGGGACCGGAGTCTTCGGAGCGACCGGCAGAAGCGCGGCAAGACCTCTCCGCTCAGGCTTCGACGATGCCGAGCGGCGGGTTTGTCTTCCACAGCCCGCGTGTGAAGTCGGGGATGGCCACCGGGCGGCCCTTGCCGGCGACGCTCTGGCAGCTCGCGCCGACGATGGCGCTCCAGGCGGCGGCGTCGTAGACATCCTGGTCGAGGGGCTCGCCCTTGCGCAAGGATTGGATGAGGCGGTAGTCCTCGATGTAGTCCATGCCGCCGTGGCCGCGGCCCTCGCCCTTTGACGCCATAGCCTTCCAGAGCGGGTGCTCGAACTCGGCGGCGAACTTTTCGAAGTCGTCCCATTCGTGGCGCTTCGCCGCCCGGCCTTCGACGTAGATCCGGTCCGGCCACTTGTGGGCCAGGCCCAGGGTCCCCTGGACGAGGTTGATCCGCGTGTAGGGGCGTGGCAGGTTCGTATCGTGGATGAGGATGATCGTCTTGCCCTGCTTGGTCTTGATCAGGCTGGTGTTGACGTCGCCCAGGACAAATTTCTCCCCGGCCTGGGGCGAGTCGGCCCCGAAGGTTGCGACGGCGTACTCGTGGAGGCCCCGCGTCGGGCAACTCAGCGAGACCAGGAAGTCGAAGGCGTCGCCGCGGTTGACGTTCATGCACTGGGCGACGGGGCCGAGGCCGTGGGTCGGGTAGAGGTTGCCGTTGAGCTTCTGCGACCATGCCCGCCGCCACAGCCCCTCCCCCTCCTTCGAAAACTTCACCTCGCGCAGGTCGTGGAGATAGCCGGCCTCGGCATGGAGGACCTCTCCCAGGACGCCCTTGCGGACGAGGACGAGGGTCATGAGCTCGATCCGGTCGTAGCAGCAGTTCTCCATCATCTGGCAGTGCTTGCCGGTCTTCTCGGCCGTCTCGACGAGGGCCCAGCAGTCCTCGAGCGACATGGCCGCCGGGACCTCGGTCACGGCGTGCTTGCCGTTCCGCATGGCCGAGAGGCAGACGGGGACGTGCCATTCCCATGGCGTCGCGGTCATGACCAGGTCGAGCTCCTCGGTCGCGCACATCCGCTCAAAATCGCGAGGGCCCTTTGTATATAGGGTCGGCTGGGGCTGCCCGGCCTCGACGACCCACTTCTGGGCCCGCTCGGCGTGGGCCGGCCGGATGTCGCAGATGGCCTTGATCGCGACGCCCTCGATGTTGAGATAGTTCTGGACATGGGCCGAGCCCATGCCGCCGACGCCGACGAAGCCGACGCGGACGGTGGGAATGGGAGCGGCCCTGAACTGCGAGCGGGCGCCGCGCGAGCCGGGGATCCTCTCCTTCGCCCCGAGGTCGAGGCCGGCGACCGCGGCGCCGAGCCCGGCCGCGGCCCCGATCTTGAGGAAATCCCGCCGGGTTTGTCCGTTATCGTGTCCGCTCATGGGGCCTCCTGGGTGCCGAATGCTCCTCGACCGCCGGCGTGGGGCAGGGCCCGCCCGGGCGGGCCTTCATTTAAACAAATAAAACGGCCCCTCGCAAGAAGAAAAAGGGGAGCCCCCATGGCGTGTCCGCTTTTCCTCTTGGCGGACGCAAGCGGTCGCGCCCGGCAGGGCCCAGAGGCATGGCCTCCACTCCAGAGTGAGGCTTGCGCTAAGCCGCCCATGACGTTCCGGCCATACCTCTTGGGCCTGCTGGTTTGGAACGGCCGGCGGCGCGGCTATCTCGACGCAGCCGACGACTGCCACTTCGCCCTGAGGGCCGGGTCGGCCAGCATCTTGATGAGGACGCCGCCGACGACCGGCCGGGCCTGGAAGCCGACCTTGCGGCCGCTGTCCGTCCCATACCAATCCGTCATCGGCACGCGGTCGGGCGTCTCGACGAGGAAGGCGAGGACGGGGTCGGTCAGCCGAGCGAAAGTCGCTGCGTCGTCGGCCAGGGTCGCCGTCCAGAAGAGCCAGTCGAGCTTGGTGTAGGTCCTGCGGTTGTCGAGCGGCAGGCCGTACTTGAGCTGGGCCTTGAGATAATAGTCGAGCTCCTTGCGGGCGACGGCCGGCGGAAAGAGCCCGAAGCCGAGCACCTTGTCCCAGACGAGGTTGTACTTCTGGCTCCAAGTCCCGGGCCGGTCGAAGGCCAGCCGGTAGTGGTCGCCGTCGTCGGCTTTCGCCACCCAATCCTTGGCGAACCCCTCGGCCAGCCGCCTGTATTCCGCGGCCTGGGCCTTCTTCCCCGTCGCGTCGCAAAGCCCGGCGTATGACCGCAGGGCCAGGACGGCCTTGAGCGAGAGGTTCGTGTTGTGAGCCAAGTGGCCGGCGAAGTCGTCCGTGCAGAGCTGATTCTCGGGGTCGAAGCCCTTGTCCTTGAGGTA
>DATKJS010000086.1:0-26594 GCA_035543515.1 Terriglobales bacterium
CCAGGCGTAGTCCCTGAGCATCCCGGCGGGCATGGGCTGCTCGACGTACTCGACCCCCATGCCGGCCATCCAGTTGATGTTCTCCAGGGCCTCTTCCTTGGTCGTCCAGCCCTCGTTGGCGTCGACCCGCAGGGGTTTCGAGGTCACGGCCCGGATGCCCTCGATGATCTTCCGATCGTCCTTGGTGCCGACCTTGATCTTGTAAACGCTGAAATCCGGATAGGCGCGGACCTTCTCCTGCATGACGGGCACCTCGTCGATGCCGATAGAATAGGTCGTTTTTAGGGCGCCGTTCTTGTTGAGGCCGAGAAGCTTCCAGAGCGGCACATTGAGCTTTTTTCCGACCCAGTCGAGGAGGGCCATGTCGAGGGCCGCCTTGGCCGCGTGCTCGGTGGGGGCCAAAGCCTCGAGCTCGTTCCAACGGACGGCGTATTCCCAGAGGTCGCGCTCGAGGACCGGCCGGGCTTTCTCGAAGAAGGCCGCGGCGCCCTCGGCGGTCTCGTCGTAGCGGGCGATCGGGGCTGCCTCGCCGAGGCCGGAGACGCCGTCCCGTTCGATCTTCACAAAGGCGTTGCGGCGGGTCGTCCATGTCCCCCGCGACAGGCCCCATGCATACTGGAGCTTGAGGTCCATGATCTTGACGGAGACTCGCGTCTTTCCGCCGCCGCCCGCCAGGGCTTCGGACAGGCCGGAGCGGAGCGAAACGAGCGAGCCGGCGGCGGCCGCCCCAGACAATCTCAGGAAGTCCTTCCTCTTCATGGTTTCTCCTCTCGGCCCCATTATATGGGAACGACACCGGCCATTTCCACTCCGTTCGGCGCAATCCTCTCGGAACCGAAAAGTGCGTGGAAACGTCCGTCCGTTCCGACTATAATACCCCCTTTAGGAGGTCCGGCCATGAAGAAACTCACCGCCATCATGGTGGTAGCCCTGACCGCCTGCCTCGCGGCCGCGGCGGCCGAATCGCCGGCCGCGCCGCAGGCCGGCGTCGTCATCAACACCGCGGAGAACATGCACAGCCGGTCGAACGACGGCACGGACGTCGTCAGCCAGGCCCTGCTCGGCATGAACGTCAAGGTCCTCAAGTCCGAACGGAACGCCCACGGCGAGAGCTGGTCCTACATCGAGACCCCCGATACCTACAAGGGCTGGGTCATCAACTCCTCGCTCCGCTTCCTCAAGCCCGGCGACAGGCCCTATGCCTCGGCGGGCAAGGTCTTCGTCGTCATGGCCCTCTTCGCGAACACCTACCGCGAGCCGGACGTGACCAAGCACAAGCCGGTCAAGGTCGCGCCGATCAGCTCGGTCCTCGAGGTCGTCCGCGAGGACAGCGGCCGCTGGCTCCAGGTCGCCCTCCCCTGCGGCGCCAAAGCCTGGGTTCAGGGGGGCGACGGCGAGACCCACGACGCTCCTTGGACATGGCCGCGGAAGTCCCCCGAGGACATGGTCGCCCTGAGCAAGCGGTTCCTCGGCGTCCCCTATCTTTGGGGAGGGAACTCTCCGCTCGGCCTCGACTGTTCGGGATTCGCCCAGCTCGTCTATAAAATGTCCGGCGTCCCCATCCTCCGGGACGCCGACATCCAGATGGAAAAGAGCGGCCTTCTCGAGGTCCCCAAGGGCCAGGAGCGGGCCGGCGACCTCGTCTTCTTCGGCGGCGCCATGGACAAGATCGGGCACGTCGGGATGATGATCGACGGCGAGTTCTTCATCAACGCCACGACCTATAAGACCCCCTGCGTCCGGGTCGACCGGCTCAGGGAAGAGCGCTGGCAAAGGATCTACCAGGCGGCGCGCCGGCCGGGCGCCGCGGGAAGCTGAGCCTTCGGAGAGGACCGGCAGGGAGCGGACTCTTGGGAGCGACCGGCAGAATTGCGGCTGGGCAACTCGGAGCCGCAATTCCGGCAAATGTCTGAAAAAGGCCTTTGAACGGAATTCGCCGTCAGCAGAAGAGCGGCCCGGGCGATGAGGAATCGGCGGGGGGAGAAGATCTATAGTCACAAAAAAAAGACCCGGCTTTCGCCGGGCCTTGGCGGTTTTTCCTGACGGCCGGCTTACTTCGCCGCCGGCTTCTTGGCTTCTTTCTTCTTCTTGGCCTTCTTCTTGTACTCGGCGCCGATGAGCTCCAGCATGGCCATGACCGACCCGTCGCCCATCCGCCGGTCGAGCTTGACGATCCGCGTGTAGCCGCCGGGCCGCTCCGAGAAGCGGGGCGCGACGTCGTCGAAGAGCTTCCTCACCGCCGCCTCCTTGGTCAGGTAGGCCAGGGCTTGGCGCCGGGCGTGGAGCGTGCCGCGCTTGCCCAGGGTGATCATCTTCTCGGCTAGAGGCCGCGCGTTCCGGGCCTTGGCCAGGGTCGTCGTGATCCGCTCCCGCTCGAGGAACGACGTGACAAGGTTGCGCAGGAGGGCCCGCCGGTGGGCCGAATTTCTCCGCAGGTATCCCTTCTTGACTTGGTGCCTCATTCATCCAGCTCCTTGCCGGCCTGGGACTCCTTGATCTCCGCCTGGATCCGCTCGATGAGCTTGGGATGGAGCTCGAGGTTCAGGCCGAGATTGAGGTTGCCCAGGGTCTCCTTGATCTCCGCGAGCGACTTGCGCCCGAAGTTCTTCGTCTTGAGCAGGTCCTCCTCGGTCTTCTGGACGAGCTCGTAGATGCGCTCGATGCCGGCCGCCCGGAGGCAGTTGTTGGACCGGACGGAGAGCTCGAGATGGTCGATCGTCTTGGCCAGGACGTCGGCCTGGGCCAGGAAGGGGATCTCCTTGGCCGTCGGCGCCTGCTCCTTCTCCAGGGGCTCGTCGACGACGTTGAGGAAGATGCCGAGGTGGTCCCGCATGATCTTGGCCGCCTGGGACAGGGCGTCCATCGGCCGGATGGCGCCGGTCGTCCAGATCTCAAGCGTCAGGCTCTCGTAGTCGATGCGCTTGCCGACGCGGGCCGGCTCGACGCGGTAGTTGACCTTGAGGACGGGCGAGTGGGAGGAGTCGAGGGGGATGTAGTCCAGGCTCAGCTCCTCGTCGAGGTTCTGGTCGGCCGGGATATAGCCGCGGCCGTTCTTGACGACCATCTCGACCTCGAGCGTCCCGTCGGCGTCGAGCGAGGCGATGGGCAGCTCGGCGTTCAGGATCTCGATGTCCGAGTCGTGGGCCAGGTCCGAGGCCAGGGCCTGGGCCGGGCCGGTCTTCTTCAGGGTCATCCGCTTCCGCTCGTCCCCCCTGATCTTGAGCGGGATCGCCTTGAGGTTCAAGATGATGTCCGTGACGTCCTCGACGACCCCGGGGATGGTCGAGAATTCGTGGAGCACGCCGTGGATGCGGACGGCGGTGATGGCCGCGCCGGTGATCGACGAGAGGAGGATCCGGCGCAGGGCATTGCCCACCGTGACGCCGTAGCCCCGCTCGAAGGGCTGAGCCTGGAATCGGCCGTACTTGTCCGTCAGCGTTTCGAAATCGCACTCCAGATACTTCGGCCGTTGGAAATTCGCTTCGGTCATGTGTCCTCCTTCCGGGTTGTCCTCGGGGATCCCTCGGGCCCTACTTGGAATAGAGCTCGACGACCAGGTGCTCCTCCACGGGGATGGTGACGTCCTGGCGCTTGGGCACGGCGAGGACCCGGCCCTTCATGTTCTCCGCGTCGACCTCGAGCCAGCCGGGCACGGTCTTGCTTCGGCTCGCCGCGACCACGGCCCTCATCGTCTCGTCCTTGGCCGTGCGGGCCTTGAACTCGACGACGTCGCCCGGCTTGACCAGGGCCGAGGGGATGTTGACCCGCCGGCCGTTGACCCGGAAGTGCCCGTGGCCGATGAGCTGGCGGGCGTGGCCCCGCGAGAGCGAGAATCCCATGAGGAAGACGGCGTTGTCAAGCCGCCGCTCGAGCATGGACAGGAGGTTCTCGCCGGTCACCCCCTTCTGGCGCTCGGCCCGCCGGAAAAAGAAGCGGAACTGCTCCTCCGACATTCCGTAGAACCTCTTGAGCTTCTGCTTCTCCCGGAGCTGGATCGCGTAGCCGAGGATCCGCTTCCGGGTGCGCCCGTGCTGGCCGGGCGCGTAGGCCCGCCGCTCGATGGGGCACTTGTCCGTCAGGCACTTGTGGCCCTTGAAAAAGAGCTTGCTCTTCTCGACCCGGCACAGCCGGCAATCGGGTCCTTGATGTTTTGCCATGGTCCTCTCCTCCGGCCCTCAGACCCGCCGCCGCCGGCGGACGCGGCAGCCGTTGTGCGGGATGGGCGTCACGTCCTTGATGGACTTGATCTCCAGCCCGGCCGCCTGGAGCGCACGGATGGACGACTCCCGGCCCGCCCCCGGTCCGGCCAGCCGGACGTCGACGTAGCGGACGCCGAAGTCCCTCGCCTTGGTCGCCGCGTTCTTGGCGGCGAGCTGGGCGGCGAAGGGCGTGCCCTTGCGGGCGCCCTTGAGCCCGGCCGTCCCGGCGCTGGCCCAGCAGAGGACGCCGCCCTGGTGGTCGGTGATGGTGATGATCGTATTGTTGAACGTGGACTGGACGTGGGCCACGCCGTAGCCGATCTCCTTGCGGACCTTCTTCTTCTTCGCCGTCTTCGCTTTGGGCATGGGTGTCGCCTCTCCTTAGGCCTTCTTTTCCTTGAGTTTCTTGATCCTCGAGCCGCGGACGCCTTTCCGGGTCCGGGCGTTCGTCTTCGTCCGCTGCCCCCGCACGGGGAGTTTCTTCTTGTGGCGGAGCCCCCGGTAGCAGCCGATATCGACGAGCCGCTTGATGTTCATGGTGACTTCCTTGCGGAGGTCACCCTCGATCTTTTCCCGCTTCTCGATGATCCGGCGGATCTTATCGACTTCGTCCTCGGTCAAGGCCTTGACCTTCTTATTCTTGTCGATCTTGGCCTCGGCCAGGATCTGGTTCGATTTCGGGCGGCCGATCCCATAGATGTAGGTCAGCCCGATTTCGACCCTCTTCTCCGGCGGGAGCGTGATGCCTGCGATTCTAGCCATGGGGTACCTCGCCTCATCCTTGTCTTTGCTTGTGGCGCGGGTTCGTGCAGATGACCCGCACGACGCCCTTGCGCCGGACGATCTTGCAGTTCCGGCAGATCTTCTTCACGGACGCTTTGACTTTCATCGTCGTTTCCTTTGACTCACTTGTACCGATACGTGATCCGTCCCTTGGTCAGATCGTAGGGGGAGAGCTCGACGAGGACGCGGTCCCCCGGCAGGATGCGGATGAAATGCTTGCGCATCTTTCCCGAGATGTGGGCCAGGATGACGTGCTTGTTCGAGAGCTCGACCCGGAACATGGCGTTCGGCAGGGTCTCCAGGACGACGCCCTCGGCTTCGAACATGTCCTGCTTAGGCATGGGGGCTCTCCTCTTTCTCGGGGGCGGACCGGACGGCCCCGTCGTCGTCCTCGCGGGCGGTCAGGACCTCCGGCCCGCTCTCCGTCAGGGCCACGGTGTGCTCGTAGTGGGCGGAAAGGCTCCGGTCCTTGGTCACGGCCGTCCAGCCGTCGTCGAGGACGTCGACCTCCCAGCCGCCGGCCGCGATCATGGGCTCGATGGCCAGGGTCATCCCCGGGCGGAGCCGGGGGCCACGGCCGGAGGGCCCGAAGTTCGGGATCTGGGGCTCCTCGTGGAGGGCGCGGCCGATGCCGTGCCCCACGAACTGGCGGATGATGGAGAACCCTTCCCCCTCGACCGACCCCTGGATGGCGGCCGAGACGTCGGAGAGCCGCCCCCCCTCCCGGACCTCCTCGAGCCCCTTCCAGAACGAGCGGCGGGCCGCCGCGATGAGCCTCAGGGCCTCGGCCCCCGCCCGGCCGGCCGGCACGGTCAGGGCCGAGTCGCTGTAGAAGCCTTCGTAGAGGACGCCGAAGTCCAGGCTGACGATGTCGCCCTCCTGGAGGATCCGCCCCGAAGGGATGCCGTGGATGACCTCCTCGTTCACCGAGACGCAGACCGAGGCGGGGTAGCCGCGGTAGCCCTTGAAGGCCGGGACGGCCCCGAGCTCCCGCGTCCGCTTCTCGGCGTAGACGTCGAGGTCGCGGGTCCGGATGCCCGGCTGGACGAGGGGCCCGAGCTCGCCCAGGACGCGGGCCGCGATCCGGCCCGCCTGCCTCATGAGCTCGAGTTCCGCGGCCGACTTGCAGATGATCATGACCGTTCCTGCGCCCCCTTGGCCCGGCGGAGCTCCCCGTCGAGGATGTCCCGGACGGCCCGGAAGGTCTCCTCGACCGTGCCGTTGCCCTCGACACGGTGGAGGACGCCCTTCGTTTGGTAATGGGCGATGAGGGGCTCCGTCTTGGCGTGGTAGGTCCTCATCCGCTCCTGGATGACGTCGGGGCGGTCGTCCGTCCTCTGGACGAGGGACGCACCGCAGGCGTCGCAGACGCCCTCGCGGGCCGGCTTGCGGCTGATGACGTTGAAGATCGCCCCGCAGGAGGGGCAGACCCGGCGTGTGGCCAGGCGCCGGATGACGACGTCCTCCCGGGTCTCGATGAGAAAGACGAGCTCGGGCCGGCCGCCGTCGAGCTTCTCGACGCTCCGGGCCTGGGCGAGGTTCCGGGGATAGCCGTCCAGGACGTAGCCCTCCCGGCAGTCCGGGGCGGCCAGGCGCTCCTCGAGGAGCTTGAGGACGATGGCGTCGTCGACGAGGCCGCCCTTCCCCATCTGGGCCGCGGCCTGCTGGCCGAGCGGCGTCTTTCTCTGGACGGCGTCGCGGAGGAGATCCCCCGTGGAGATCTTGGGGAAGCCGTAGGCGGACCCGATGAGGCTGCCCACGGACCCCTTACCGCTGCCGGGAGCGCCGAGCAGGATGACCCTCATGCCCTCCTCCCCCGGATCCGGCTCCGGCGCATGAAGCCGTCATAGTGGCGCATGACGAGCTGGGCCTCGATCTGCTGCATCGTGTCCATGGCCACGCCGACGACGATGAGGATCGACGTGCCGCCGAAGAGGAAGTCGACGCCGAGGCCTTGGGTGACGAACTTGGGCAGGTTGGCGTCGAGCCAGGGTCCGACCCACGGCAGGTACTGGAGCTTGAGGCCGGTGATGAGAAACTCCGGCAGGATGGCGACGACGGCAAGATAGACGGCGCCGACGAGCGTGATCCGCGACAGGACCTCGTCGATGTAGTCGGCGGTGTTCTTGCCCGGCCGGATGCCCGGGATGAAGCCGCCGTACTTCCGGAGGTTGTCGGCGACGTCGACCGGGTTGAAGATGATCGAGACGTAGAAGTAGGTGAAGAAGATGATGGCGGCGACGTAGAAGAGGTTGTAGAGCGGCATGCCCATTCCGAACTGGTCCGCGATCGTCTTCAGGACCGGGACCTTGATGAGCTGGGCGAAGGTCATCGGGATGGTGATGACTGAGGCGGCGAAGATGATGGGGATGACGCCGCCCGTGTTGACGCGCAGGGGCAGGTGCGTGCTCTGGCCGCCGTAGACCTTGCGGCCGACGACCCGCTTGGCGTAGGAGACGGGGATGCGCCGCTGGCCGCGCTCGACGAAGACGATGAAGGCGATGACCGCGATCATCAGGGCGCCCAGGAAGATGATCTTGAGCGGGTCGATGGCGCCGCTGCGGAAGCTGCCGAGGAGGCCGTTGAGGCCCGAGGGGAAGCGGACGACGATGCCGGCAAAGATGATGAGGGAGATGCCGTTGCCGATGCCCCGGGCCGAGATCTGCTCGCCCAGCCACATGACGAAGACCGTCCCCGTGGTCAGGGTCAGGACGGTCAGAAGTTGGAAGCCCAAGCCGCCGTGGGGCACGATGGGGGCGCCCCCCGGGGCCTTGAGGCTCTGCAGGAAGATGGCGATGGCGTAGGACTGGATGAAGCAGATGACGAGCGTCCCGTAGCGGGTGTACTGGGTGATCTTCTTGCGGCCGAGCTCGCCCTCCTTGGACAGGCGCTCGAGGTAGGGCCAGACGACCGTCAGCAGCTGGAGGATGATCGAGGAGCTGATATAGGGCATGATGCCCAGGGCGAAGATCGTCATGCGCGACATGTAGCGCCCGGAGAACAGGTCGATGAAGCCGAGAATGTTGCCCTTCTGCTGCGCCCAGAACTCGGCCAGGGCCGAGGCGCTGATGCCCGGGTTGGGGATCTGGCCGCCGATCCGGTAGACGGCGAGGAGGAGCAGGGTAAAGATGACCCTCTTGCGGAGCTCCGGGATGCTGAAGATGTTGCGGATGCTGTCTAGCATGGACATGGGCTCACCCGATGACGACGGCCTTGCCGCCTTTCGCCTCGATCTTCTTCACGGCCGAGGCAGAGAACTTGTGGGCGTGGACGGTCTTGGCCGCGGCGAGGTCGCCCCGGCCGAGGACCTTGACGCGCTCGGAGGCCTTCTGGACGAGCCCGGAGGCGACGAGGTCCTCGATGCCGATCTCCGTCTTGGCGATCCGGCCCACGCTGTCGAGGTTGACGACCGTGTACTCGGTCCGGGAGACGCTGGTGAAGCCGCGCTTCGGGATGCGGCGGACGAGGGGCATCTGCCCGCCCTCGAAGTCGCGCTTGCGGGAATAGCCGCTGCCCTGGAGCTGGCCCTTGCTGCCGCGGCCGGCCGTCTTGCCCCAGCCGGAGCCGGGGCCGCGCCCGACCCGCTTGCGGTCCTTTCTCGAGCCCTTGGCAGGTTTCAGGTTGCTGAGGTTCATGGCTTCTCCGTCGCCTCCACTTTCAGGACATGGGCGATCTTGCGGACCATGCCGAGCGTTTCGGGGGAGTCCCGGCGTACGACGCAGGATTGCGGCTTCCTCAGCCCGAGCCCCCGGGCGACCTCCCGCTGGCTGCGGGGGTAGCCGACGAGGCTCCGGACCAGGGTGATCTTCAGGTAGCGCTCCGGCTCCGCCGAGGGAGCGGGGCGGCGGGCCTTCCCGGTCTTAGCTGCCGTGTCCGTCATTGTCCACCTTTGGCCTTTCCGCGGCTCTTGGCCACGTCCTCGGGGTTGCGCACGCTCCTGAGGGCGGCCATGGTCGCGTTGGCGACGCTGATCGGGTTCGAGCTGCGGATGGATTTCGTCAGGATGTCGCGGATGCCGGCCAGCTGCATGATGACCCGGACGGCCCCGCCGGCGATGACGCCCGTCCCCTTGGCCGCGGGGCGGAGGACGACGACGCCGGCGCCGTCGATGCCCTTGACGGCGTGGGGCAGGGTCGTCTCGGCCAGGGGGACCCGCATCATGCTCTTCTTGGCCGACTCGACGCCCTTGCGGATGGCCTGCGGGACCTCCCGGGCCTTGCCCTTGCCGATGCCGACCCGGCCGCGCCCGTTGCCGACGGCGACGAGGGCCGAGAAGCTCAGGTTCTTGCCGCCCTTGACGACCTTGGTGACCCTGCGGATGGAGATGACCTGGTCCTTGAGCTCGAACCCGTCCTCGTCCAGCGCGACGGCCTTCTCGAATCTGCGATCTTCAACCACGCTCGTGCCTCCTTCTCCGCCCGTTCCTCTAGAACTCGATGCCCGCTTTCCGCATGGCGTCCGCCAGGGTCTTGACGCGCCCGTGGTAGGGATAGACGCCGCGGTCGAACACGACCCGGCCGATGTTCTTGGCCTTCAGCCGCTCGGCCAGGACCTGGCCGAGGAGGGCGGAGGCCTTCTTGTTCTTGCCGTTCTTGGACTTCTCCTGGAGCGCCTTCTCGAGCGTCGACGCCGTCAGGAGGACGGTCCCGGCGGCGTCGTTGATGACCTGGGTGTACAGGTACGTGTTGCTCTTGAAGACGTGGACCCGGGGCCGCTCCGGCGTCCCCTTGACCCGCTCGCGGATGCGCTTGCGGAGCCGGTCATCCCGGACCCGCTTGGCGACGATCTTGTTCTTAAGCACTGGCCACCCCCGCCTTCCGTTCTTTCTTGATCAGCCGCTCGCCCACGTAGCGGACGCCCTTCTGCTTGTAGGGGTCCGGCAGGCGGAAATGCTTGATGTCGTCCGCGACCTGGCCGACGAGCTGGCGGTCGATGCCCCGGATGGTGAGGAGGGTCGGCTTCTCGGCCACGACCTCGACCCCGGCCGGGATGTCGTAGACGATCGGCCGGGAATAGCCCAGGCTGATCTCGAGCTTCCCCTTCTCGACCTTGGCCTTGTAGCCGACGCCCACGATCTCCATCTGCTTGGCGAAGCCCTCGGTGACGCCGCGGACGGCGTTCTGGGCCATGGCCCGGCAGAGCCCGTGGAGGCTGCGGGCCGACTTCGTCTCCTCGGCCCGGGTCAGGGTCAGCGCGCCGCCGTCCAGGGCCGCCCGGATCCCGGCGTAGAGCGGCGAAGAGAGCTTCCCCTTCTTCCCTTCGAAATCGATGCGGTCCGGCTGGATCGTGACCTTGACGCCCGCCGGTATCGTGATGGGCTTTTTCCCGACTCGCGACATCTTGACCTCTCCTTACCAGACGCTGCAGAGGACTTCGCCCCCCAGCCCCTCCTCCTCGGCCTTTCGGCCGGGGATGACGCCGTGCGACGTCGAAACGATGACCAGGCCCAGGCCGTCCAGGACCTTCGGGACGGAGTCCTTGGTGCAGTAGACCCGGCAGCCGGGCTTGCTGACGCGGCGCAGGCCGCTGATGACGCTCCGGCCGTCCTCGCCGTACTTCAGCGTCACGTTGAGGACCCCCTGCTTGTGGTCGTCGACGACCTTGAAGTTCTTGATGTAGCCCTCGTCCTTGAGGATCTTGGCGATCTCGACCTTCAGCCCCGACGACGGGACGGAGACCTCCTTCTTCTTGGACTTGATCCCGTTCCGGATCCGGGTGAGCAAATCGGCGATGACATCCATGGGCCTATCCTTTCCTCGACATCACCAGGAAGACTTCGTGACCCCCGGGATCTCCCCCTTCAGGGCCAGCTGGCGGAAGCACAGCCGGCAGAGGTCGAACTTCCGGTAATTCCCCCGGGAGCGGCCGCAGAGGCGGCAGCGGCGCCGGAACCGGATCGCGTACTTCGGCGTTTTCGCGTTCTTGGCCATCCGCGCGGTGGTCGACACGTTCACCTCTCTTGTCAGGACTCACGGAAGGGCATGCCCAGCTTCTTGAGCAGGGCGAACGCTTCCTTATCGGTCCGGGCCGTGGTCACGATGGTGATGTTCATCCCCCGCGACCGCTCGACCTTCGTGTAATCGATCTCCGGGAACACGAGCTGGTCCCGCAGGCCCAGCGTGTAATTGCCGCGGCCGTCGAAGGCGTCGGCGGCGACGCCCCGGAAGTCCCGGACCCGGGGCAGGACGATGTTGACGAGCCGGTCGAGGAATTCGTACATCCTCCGGCTCCGGAGCGTCACGTAGCAGGCGATGGGCTGGCCCTTCCTCAGCTTGAAGGCCGAGATCGACTTCTTGGCCCGCCCGACGGCCGGCTGCTGCCCCGTGATCTGCGCCAGCTCGACCTTGGCCGTGTCCAGCAGCTTGATGTTCTGAATGGCGTCGCCGACGCCCATGTTGACGATGATCTTCTCCAGCCGCGGCACGGCCATCTTGTTCGCGATGCCGAGCTCCTGCTGGAGCTCGGGGACGACGTCCTTCTGGTATCTCTCGAGTAGGCGGCTCATGGGCTATGTCCTCACTTCGACCTTTCGATCACGGAGTCGCACTTGGCGCAGGTCCGGCTCGTCGTCCCGTCCTCGTGCCGGCGGCTGCGGACGCGCACGCCCTGGCCGCAGTCCGAGCAGAAGAGCATGACGTTGGCGATCGGGATGGGGGTCTCCTTCTCCATGACGCCGCCCTGGACGTTCTTGCTCCGGTCGGCCTTGACGAAGTGCTTGCTGAAGTGGACGCGCTCGACGATGACCCGGTTCGTCTCCGGGAAGATCTTGAGGACCTTGCCGGTCTTGCCCCGGTCCTTGCCCTTGCGGACGATGACGACGTCGTTTCTCTTGAGCTGGATCTTGGCCATCACAGGACCTCCGGGGCCAGGGAGATGATCTTCATGAACTTGCGCTCCCGGAGCTCGCGGCCGACCGGTCCGAAGACGCGGGTCCCGACCGGCTCCCCGGCCTTGTCGATGATGACGGCGGCGTTGTCCTCGAAGCGGATGTAGGAGCCGTCCCTGCGGCGGAGCTCCTTGCGCGTCCGGACGATGACGGCCCGGACGACCTTGCCCTTGGCGATCTTGCTCTCAGGGTCGGCCTCCTTGACCGTGGCCGAGATGACGTCCCCGATCCGGGCGATGCGGCCGACGCCGCCGCCGATCGGCGTAATGGCCATGATCCGCCGGGCGCCGGAATTGTCGGCGACCTTGAGCATCGTGCGCATCTGGATCATGGGCGTTCTCCGGCGGCGGCCTCGCGGTCCGCCTCGGACAGGCCGACGATCTCGAGGACGCGCCAGCGCTTCGTCTTGCTGATCGGCCGCGTCTCGATGATCCGGACAGTATCCCCCACCCGGCACTTCTCGGTCTCGTCGTGGACGAGGAACGTCGTCCGGCGGCGGACGATCTTCTTGTACAGGGGGTGCCGGACCTGGCGTTCGACCTCCACGGTGACCGTCTTCTTCATCTTCTTCGCGACGACGGTCCCGACCTTCGTCGTCTTCCGCTGTTGACCCTTCGTGTTCATGCTCTACTCCGTCTCTTTCGCCAGGGCCTTGAGGAGCGTCTCGATGCGGGCGATGTCCCGCTTGACGTTCTTGACCTTCATCGGGCTGTCGAGCTGGCCCAGGGACTTCTGGAAGCGGAGCTTGAAGATCTGGTCCCGGAGCTCCGCCCCCTTCGCCTTGAGCTCGTCGGCCGACATTTCCCTGAGTTCGTGCATCTTCATCGGAGTTCTCTCGCTTCCCGGGAGATGAACCGGGTCTTGATCGGGAGCTTGTGGGCGGCCAGGCGCATCGTCTCCCGCGCCAGCTCCTCCTCGACGCCCTCGATCTCGAACAGGATCTTGCCGGGCCGGATGACGTCGACCCAGAACTCGGGGTCGCCCTTCCCCTTGCCCATGCGGACCTCGGTCGGCTTCTTCGTCACGGCCTTCCAGGGGAAGGTCCGGATCCAGAGCTTGCCGCGCCGCTTCATGTGGCGGGTGATGGTGATGCGGCCGGCCTCGATCTGCCGGGCCGTGAGCCAGCACGGCTCGAGGGCCTGGAGGCCGTACTCGCCGAACGAGAGCGTCCCGCCGCGTTCGGCCTTGCCCCGCATCCGCCCGCGCTGCTGCTTGCGGAACTTGACTTTCTTGGGCATCAACATGGCTAGATCTCCTCGACCTCCGCCATCTGCGAAGTCATCTTCGGCTTCTCGACGTCGCTCCGGTAGATCCAGACCTTGATGCCGATCTGGCCGTAGGTCGTAAAGGCCTCGGTGAATGCGTAGTCGATGTCGGCCCGCAGCGTCTGCAGGGGCAGCTGACCCTTGAGGTACCACTCGGTCCGGGCGATCTCGACGCCGCCGAGCCGGCCCGAGCACATGACCTTGATGCCCTTGGCCCCCATCTTGAGGGCCATGTCCACGGCCTTGCGCATGGCCCGCCGGTAGGCGATCCGCTTCTCGAGCTGGACGGCGATGCCCTCGCCGACAAGGAGGGCGTTGAGCTCGGCGTGGTCGACCTCGCGGATGTCGACGTAGACGTCCTTGTGGGCGATCCCCTCGAGGTAGGATTTTAGGCTCTCGATCTCCTTGCCGCCGCGGCCGATGATGATCCCCGGCCGGGCCGTGTGGATGATGATCCGGAGCTTCGGGCCGATCCGTTCGACGTCCACGGCCGCGATCCCGGCGTGGTAGTACTTCTCCTTGATGGCCTTCCGCATCCGCAGGTCCTCATGGATCAGGCGGGCGTATTCCGGCCCCTTGGCGAACCAGCGGGACGACCATGGCTTGTTGAAGCCGAGCCGAAAGCCGTACGGATGTGTTTTCTGTCCCATGGCTCATTTCCCCTTTTCATCGAGAATGATCTGGACGTGGCTCGTCCGCTTGATGACGCGGTAGGCCCGTCCCTGGGGGGCCGGCCGGATCCGCTTGGCCACCGGGCCGCCGTTGATCTGGATCCTCGAGATGTACAGGTTGTCGACGTCCACCCCCGCGGCCTTCTGCTGGGCGTTGGCGATGGCCGAGCGCAAAACCTTCTCGAGGATGGCGCTGATCTTCTTCTTCTCGCTGAAGCGGAGGATCGTCAGGGCCTCGCCGACGTACCGGTCCCGGATGAGGTCGGCGACGAGCCGGCCCTTCTGCGGGCTCATCCGGACGAACCGGGCCACGGCATGCGAAACGTGCGTGGATTCGGGTTCGCTCATGTCACTTCCCCGCCTTGAGCTGCTTGGCCGTCTTGGACGTGTGGCCCCGGAACGTCCGCGTCGGGGAGAACTCGCCGAGCTTGTGCCCGACCATGTTTTCCGTGCAGAAGACCGGGATGAACTTCCGGCCGTTGTGGACGCCGATCGTCATGCCGACCATCTCGGGGATGATCGTCGAACGGCGCGACCAGGTCTTGATGACCTGACGCTTGGCGGCCGGACCCTCGGAGGCCTGGACCTTCTCCAGGAGATGGGCGTCCACGAAGGGACCCTTGCTCAGCGATCTGCTCATGGTTACTTGCTCCTCCGCCTGACGATGAACGTCTGCGTTCTCTTGTTCTGCCGGGTCTTGTAGCCCTTCGTCGGGATGCCCTCGGGGCTGACGGGGTGCCGGCCGCCCTTGGACCGTCCCTCGCCGCCGCCGTGCGGATGGTCGATCGGGTTCATGGCCGTGCCGCGGACGTGAGGCTTCCGGCCCTGCCAGCGGCTGCGGCCGGCCTTGCCGACGCTGATGTTCTGGTGGTCGAGGTTGCCGATCTGGCCGATCACGGCCCGGCAGTCGAGATGGATCCTGCGGATCTCGGACGACGGCAGGCGGACCTGGGCGTAGTCCCCTTCCTTGGCCAGGATCTGGGCCCCCGTGCCGGCGGACTTGGCGACCTGGCCGCCCTTGTCCTTCCGGAGCTCGATGTTGTGGATGACCGTGCCGAGCGGGATGAACCGGAGGGGCATGGCATTGCCAGGGAGGATGTCGACCTGGGCATTGGAGGAGACGACATCCTGGCCGACCTTCAGCCCCTGGGGCGAGAGGATATAGCGCCGCTCGCCGTCCCGGTATTTCACGAGCGAGATGAAGGACGACCGGTTGGGGTCGTACTCGATCGTCTCGACCGTCCCGGGGATGTCGATCTTGTCCCTCTTGGCGTCGATGATCCGGTAGAGCTTCTTGTGCCCGCCGCCCCGGTTCCGCATCGACAGGTGCCCCCGGCTGTCCCGGCCGCCGGACTTGGGCAGCGAGACGAGGAGGGGCTTCCAGGGGCGGTCGCCCGTCAGCTCCTCGCACTCGTTGGTCGTCCGGTGCCGGAGCCCTGGCGTCATTGGCCTGTATGTTTTGATGCCCATGTTAGACCGCCTCGAAGTACTCGATCATCTTCTCGCCCTCGCGGAGCTTGACGTAGGCCTTTTTCCAGTCCTTCGTCTTGCCCGCGTTCCGCCCGACGCGGCGGACCTTGCCGCTCTTCCCCTGGGTCCGGACGGTCGCGACCTTGGTCTTGAAGAGGTGTTCGATGGCCTTCTTGATTTCGACCTTGTTCGCGTCCCGGGCGACCTCGAAGCAGATCGTCCGGTTCGCATCCTTGAGCTGAGTGCTCTTCTCCGTGATCACAGGACGGAGGATGATCTTATGGGGATCTTTGGTCACTTCAATCTCTCCACGGCGGACTCCAGGGCCCGCTGGCTGAAGACCAGCCACTTATAGTTCAGGGCGTCGTAGACGTTGAGCGCCCGGACGTCGACGGCCTTGGCCCGGGGGAGATTCCGGACGGCCAGGAAGAGGTTCCGGTTCTCGGGGGCGTCCACGAACAGGACCGAATCGAGGTGGAAGGCCTTGAGGAGCGCCATGGCCTCCTTGGTCTTGGGCTCCTTGAGCTCGATCTCGCTCAGGACGAGGATGAGGCTGTCGGCGAGCTTGCTGGAGAGGACGGACCGCAGGGCGTTCCGGCGGGCCTTCTTCGGCAGCTCGTAGGAATAGTCGCGGGGCTGGGGCCCGAAGACCGTGCCGCCCTTCCTCCAGAGCGGGGACCGGGTGCTGCCGACGCGGGCCCGGCCCGTTCCCTTCTGCCGCCATGGCTTCTTGCCGCCGCCGCTGACGTCCCTCCGCGTCTTGGTCGCCGCGGTCCCCTGGCGCTGGTTGGCCCGGTAGTTGACCACGGCCTCGTAGACGAGGTGGCCCTTGTCGGGATAGGCGAAGACGCTGTCCGGCAGCTCGACCTCGGCGGCCGGCTTTCCCGTGCGGTCGAAAACTTGGAGTTTGCCCATGGTGTCCTCTGTCCCGCCTACTCGGCGCTCCGGGGGGGGAAGGCCCCCTTGCGGATCAGGAGGTAGGCCCCCCGGGCCCCGGGCACCGCACCCTTGACCACGAGGAGGTTCTGGTCCTTGTCCATTTCGACGACCGTGAGGTTGCGCATCGTGACCCGGTCGTGCCCCATGTGCCCGCCCATCCGCATGCCCTTGACGACGCGCGAAGGGTAGGAGGAGGCGCCGATCGAGCCGGGGGCCCGGTGGAACATCGAGCCGTGGGCCGCGTCGCCGCCGGCGAAATGGTGCCGCTTGACGACACCGGCGAAGCCCTTGCCCTTGCTCGTCCCGCTGACGTGGATGGTCTCGCCGACGGCGAAGATGTCGACGAGGACCTGGTCGCCCTCCTTGAGCTCCGCGGCGTCGGTCAGGCCGACCTCCTGGAGCTTGCGGACGACGGGGACCCCCGATTTGCGGAAGTGCCCGACCTGGGCCTTGACCGGCCTCTTTTTCCCCTTGTCCTCGACGAAGCCGAGCTGGACGGCCAGGTAGCCGTCCTTGTCCGGGGTCTTCTTCTGGACGACCGTGCAGGGCCCCGCCTGGATGATGGTGACGGGGACGACGTTGCCGGCGTCGTCGAACCGCTGGCTCATGCCGATCTTCTTGCCGATCAACCCTTCGACCATGGTCATTCTCCCGCCCCGTAGGCCTGGATCTCGACGTCGATGCCGGCGGGCAGGTCGAGCTTCTGGAGCTCCTCGATCGTCTCGTTGTTGTATTCGCTGATGTCGATGAGCCGCTTGTGGATCCTCATCTCGAAGTGCTCGCGGGACTTCTTGTCGACGTGCGGAGAACGGAGGACGCAGAATTTGTGGATGCGCGTCGGCAGGGGGATGGGGCCGGAGACGCTGGCGCCCGTGCGCTTGGCCTTGACGACGATGTCCTTCACGGATTGGTCCAGCAGGCGGTGGTCGAACGATTGCAGCCTGATTCGAATTTTTTCCATTGGCGTTCCTCTGTTCTCCGATCTCTTCCGAAGGGGTCGGTCCCGCGCGCGGCGGCCCCCGTCCGGCCTACTCGATGATCTCGGTCACGGTGCCGGCGCCGACCGTCCGTCCGCCCTCGCGGATGGCGAAGCGCAGGGCCTTCTCCATGGCGACGTCGGTGATCAGCTCGATCTCGAGGTTGACGCTGTCGCCCGGCATGACCATCTCCACGTTGTCCGGCAGCTTGACCGAGCCCGTGACGTCCGTCGTCCGGAAATAGAACTGCGGCCGGTAGCCTTTGAAGAACGGCGTGTGGCGGCCGCCCTCTTCCTTGGTCAGGGCGACGATCGTGGCCCGGAACTTGCGGTGCGGAGTGATGGAGCCCGGCTTGGCCAGGACCTGGCCGCGCTCGACCTCGTCCTTGCCGACGCCCCGGAGCAGGCAGCCGATGTTGTCGCCGGCCTGGGCCTGGTCGAGGAGCTTGCGGAACATCTCGACCCCCGTGACGACGGTCTTGCGGGTCTCGCGGAGCCCGACGATCTCGCACTCGTCGCCGACCTTGACGACGCCGCGCTCGACGCGGCCCGTGACGACGGTGCCGCGGCCCGTGATCGAGAAGACGTCCTCGATGGCCATCTGGAAGGGCTTGTCGACCTCGCGGACCGGGGTCGGGATGAACTCGTCCATGGCCTTGATCAGCTCCCAGACGGACTTGGCGCCCTCGCCGGACGGGTCTTCCAGGGCCTTGGTCGCGCTGCCGCGGATGACCGGGGTCTTGTCGCCGGGGAACTCGTACTTCGACAGCAGCTCGCGGACCTCGAGCTCGACGAGGTCGAGGATCTCGGGGTCGTCGACGAGGTCGCACTTGTTCATGTACACGACGATGGCCGGCACGTTGACCTGCCGGGCCAGCAGGATGTGCTCCCGCGTCTGGGGCATGGGCCCGTCGGCCGCCGAGACGACGAGGATGGCGCCGTCCATCTGGGCCGCGCCGGAGATCATGTTCTTGATGTAGTCGGCGTGGCCGGGGCAGTCGATGTGGGCGTAGTGCCGCTTCTCGCTCTCGTATTCGACGTGGCTGAGGGCCACGGTCAGGATCTTCGTCGCGTCGCGGCGGAACATCTTGGCGTCGGCCTTGGCCACGTCGTCGTAGCTCTTGGCCTGGGCCAACCCTTTCGTCGCCAGGACCTTCGTCATGGCGGCCGTCAGCGTCGTCTTGCCGTGGTCGATGTGACCGATCGTCCCGACGTTGACGTGCGGCTTCGTCCTTTGGAATTTCTCCTTCGCCATCGCTCACCTCCTGTTGGCGTTGTCTGAGTTGAAGGACATATCGGACCTCTTATCCCTGATCCCGGGAGGGACCGCGTCCCTCGATCCGGGCCACGATCTCGCTCTGGACCTGGGCCGGGGTCCTCTCGTACTGCGAGAACTCCATGCTGAAGACGCCCCGGCCCTGGGTCAGCGTCCGCAGGACCGTGGCGTAGCCGAACATCTCCGCGAGCGGGACCTGGATCCTGATGACCCGGGAGCCGCTCCGCATCTCCATGGCCTCGACCTTGCCGCGCCGGGCGTTGATGTCTCCGACGACGTCGCCGAGGTATTCGTCCGGGCAGGCGACCTCGAGCCTCATGACCGGCTCGAGGAGGACGGGGCCCGCCTTGCGGGCGGCCTCCCGGAAGGCCAGGGACGCCGCGACCTTATAGGCCAGGGGCGTCGACTCGCTCTCGCGGTAGGACCCGCCGGTGAGGGTCACCTTGACGTCGGTCACGGGGTAGCCCGCGACGAGGCCGCCTTCGATGGCCTCCCGGACGCCGTTCTCGATGTCGCCCAGGAACTCCCGGGGGATGGCCCCGCCCCGGGTCGCGTCGGCGAATTCGACGCCGCAGCCGCGCCCGAGGGGCTCGACCCGCAGGACGCAGTGCCCGAAGACCTCCTTGCCGCCGATGGGCCGGGCGTACTTCGCCTCTCCCTCGGCCGGGGCCTGGACCGTCTCCTTGTAGGCGACCTGCGGCTTGCCCAGGTTGGCCTGGACGCCGAACTCCCGCTCCAGCCGGTCCATGAGGATCTCGAGGTGGAGCTCCCCCATGCCCCGAAGGAGGGTCTGGCCGGTCATGCGGTCCTGCTCGATGAGGACGGTCGGGTCCTCCTGCCGGAGCTTGGCCAGGGACGCGTCAAGCTTGGCGTGGGCCGACTTCGACTTGGGCTCGATCGTCGCCGAGACGACCGGCTCGGGGAAGCGGATCGTCTCGAGGACGATGGGGTGGTTCTTCAGGCAGAGGGTGTCGCCCGTGTCGACCTTCTTCGTCAGGGCCAGGGCGGCGATGTCGCCCGCCGCGATCTCCTTGAGTTCGGTCTTCTTGTTGGCATGGACCTCGAACAGGCGGGAGAGCTTGACGTCCTCCTCCTTGGTCGAGTTATGGACGGCCTGGCCGAGCTTGGCCTTGCCGGAGTAGACCCGGAAATAGGCCAGGCTGCCCAGGAACGGGTCGCTCATGATCTTGAAGACGAGCCCGGAGAAGGGGGCGTCGTCGGAGGCCGGCCGCGATTCGGCGGCCCCGGTCCTCGGGTGACGGCCCTCGACCGGCGGGATGTCCACGGGCGAGGGCAGGTAATCGACGACGGCGTCGAGGAGCGGATGGACGCCCTTGTTCCGGAACGAGGCGCCGTACAGCACGGGGACGAAGCGCAGACCGATGGTGCCCCGGCGGACGGCCGCCTTGATCTCCGGCGCCGTGACCTCGACGCCGTCGACGTACTTCTGCATCAACGCGTCGTCGGTCTCGCTCAGAATCTCGATCATCTCCTGTCTCTTCCTTCGGACGTCCTCTCGGAACTCCTCCGAGACGTCCCGGACGACGAAATCCGTCGCCTGGATGGCCCGGCCCCAGTCGATCTCCTTCTCCTCGATGAGGTCGATGACACCGCGGAAGCCATCTTCCCGCCCCAGGGGAAGCTGGACCGGCAGGGGCTTGGCCGCCACCCGGGCCCTCAACTGCTCGATGGCCCTCTCGGGATCGGCCCCGACCCGGTCCATCTTGTTGATGAACACGATGCGGGGGACCCGATACTTGTCGGCCTGGCGCCACACTGTCTCGGACTGCGGTTCGACGCCGCCAACTCCACACAGTATGGCTATCGCGCCGTCGAGCACCCTCAAGGAGCGCTCGACCTCCGCGGTGAAATCCACGTGACCCGGCGTATCAATGATATTGATACGGTGGTCTTTCCACGTGCACGTCGTGGCGGCCGAGGTGATGGTGATCCCTCGCTCCTGCTCCTGGATCATCCAGTCCATCACGGCCGTCCCGTCGTCCACCTCGCCCATCTTGTAGGTCATACCCGTGTAATACAGGATCCGCTCCGTGGTCGTAGTCTTCCCGGCATCGATATGGGCCATGATGCCGATGTTCCTCACTCGTTCGATCGGGTATGACCGCATGAACCCTTCTCTTCCCTTCGAACCGGACCACGCCCAAAACTCTCAAGATCCCTTTACCACTTATAGTGAGCGAAAGCCCTGTTGGACTCCGCCATCTTGTGCGTGTCTTCCCTCTTCTTGACCGCGCCGCCCCGGTTGTTGAGGGCGTCGATGATCTCGGCGGAGAGCTTCTCCTGCATGCTCTTGCCGCTCCGCTCCCGCGCGTAGTGGAGGAGCCAGCGGACGCCGAGGGACGCCGACCGGCCGGCCGAAACCTCGATCGGGACCTGGTAGTTGGCCCCGCCGACCCGGCGTGACTTCGTCTCGAGGAGCGGCCGGACGTTCTCCAGGGCCTTCTCCAGCGCCTTCAAGGGGTCTTCCTTGGTCTTCTGCTGGACGATCTCCATCGTCCCGTAGAAGACACGCTCGGCCGTGCTCTTCTTGCCCTTCCGCAGGAGGAGGTTGATGAACCGGGCGGCCATGGTGCTGCTGTAGAGCGAGTCGACCGGGGCTTTCCTCTTCTTGATCGTTCCGCGTCTCGGCATGGTCTCTCTCCTGGCTAGGCCTTCTTCTCCTTGGGTCTCTTGGCCCCATACCGGGAACGCGCCTTGAACCGGCTCTGGACGCCTTCGCAGTCGAGCGTGCCGCGGATGATGTGGTAGCGGACGCCGGGAAGGTCCTTGACCCGGCCGCCCCGGATGAGGACGATCGAGTGCTCCTGGAGGTTGTGCCCGACGCCGGGGATATAGCCCGTGACTTCGATGTTATTGGTCAAGCGCACCCGGGCCACCTTCCGCATGGCCGAATTCGGCTTCTTGGGAGTGGTCGTGAACACGCGCGTGCAGACCCCACGCTTCTGGGGACAGGCAGCGAGGGCCGGCGACTTGCTCTTCGACCTCCTGAGCGCCCGGCCATTCCTGACGAGCTGATTGACGGTCGGCAATTTAAAAATACTCCTCTGTCCGAATTTTCCGATGGAGCTTATTCATCCCCTGGAAGATAGTCCGGAGGCGAATATCGGAATTTTAGCAAAAATCGCTAATCCTGTCAAGAAAAATGAAGCGCATCCCCGCCGGGCCCCCGGGCCTCAGCTTTCGGGCAGGACCTCCTCTTCCTTCTCCTCGACCAGGAGGAGGGGCGGCATCTCTTCCTTGAGCTCGACGTTCCGGTAGAAACGGTACCCCGTCCCGGCCGGGATGAGCCGGCCCATGATGATGTTTTCCTTGAGCCGCCTCAGGTAATCAACCTTGCCGTAGAGGCTGGCCTCGGTCAGCACCCGGGTCGTCTCCTGGAAGGAGGCGGCGGAGATGAAACTGTCCGTGCTCAGGGCGCTCTTGGTGATCCCGAGGAGCAGCGGCCGGGCCTTGGCCGGCTTGCCGCCCTTCTTCATGACCTTCTCGTTCTCCTCCTGGAAGATGAACTTGTCCACCTGTTCGTCCACCAGGAACTCCGTGTCCCCGACCTCCTCGACCTTGACCCAGCGCAGCATCATCCGGATGACCGTCTCGATGTGCTTGTCGTTGATGCCGACCCCCTGAAGCCGATAGACGGCCTGGACCTCCTTGAGGAGGTACTCGGCCAGCTCCTTCTCCCCGAGGACCCGGAGGATGTCATGGGGGTTGACCGGCCCGTCCATGAGGGCATCGCCGGCCCGGACCCGCTCCCCGTCGGAGACGCTGAGGTGGGCGCCCTTGGGGATGAGGTATTCCTTCTCGCCGCCCCGTTCGTTCCGGACGGCGATCTTGCGGTAGCCGCGGAGGAGCCCCCCGATCTGGACCGAGCCGTCGATCTCCGAGATGACGGCCGGATTCTTGGGCCGCCGGGCCTCGAACAGCTCCTCGGCCCGCGGCAGGCCGCCCGTGATGTCTTTCGTGCGCGCCGCCTCGCGCGGGATCTTGGCCAGGACGTCGCCGGCGAAGACCCGGTCGGCGTCCTTGATCTGGAGGTTCGCGCCCGAGGGCAGGAAGTACTTGCGGAGGACGACGGGCCGCCCCTTGTCGTCCTTCAGCTTCTCGTCGAGGAGCTCGACCTGGGGTTGGAGCTTCTCGTCCTTGGGGTCGATGATGACCTGGGTGATCAGCCCGGTGAACTCGTCCTGGATCTCTTCCATGCTCACGCCGAGGACGACGTCGTGGAAGCGAACGGTCCCCGTCTCCTCGGTCAGGATGAACGTGTTGAACGGGTCCCATTCGGCGAAGCCCTGCCGGGACTTGACCTCGTCGCCGTCCTTGACCAGGACCCGGGCCCCGTAGGGGACCTGGTAGTGCTCGACCTCGCGCCGGCGATGGTCGAGGACGGCGATGTTGGCGCTCCGGTTGACGACGACGAGGGCGCCGTCCTTGTTCTCGACGGCCTTGAGGTTGTTGAACCGGACGAAGCCGTCGTTCTTGGCCTCGAGCCGGGACTTCTCGGCGCCGCCCATGGCGATGCCGCCGACGTGGAACGTCCGCATCGTCAGCTGGGTCCCGGGCTCGCCGATGGACTGGGCGGAGACGATGCCGACGGCCTCGCCCAGCTCGACCATGCGGCCGCTGGCCATGCTCCGGCCGTAGCAGAGCTGGCAGACGCCCCGCTTCGACTCGCAGGTGAGGAGCGAACGGATCTTAACCCGCTCGATGCCCAGGTCCTGGAACTGCTGGGCGGCCGCCTCGGTGATCTCCTCGTTCATCTCGACGATCGTCTCCCCGGTGTCCGGGTTGACGACGCGCTCGAGGGCGACGCGGCCGACGATGCGGTCGATGAACGGCTCGATGATCTCGCCGTTCTCGACGATGGCCGAGACGTTGAGCCCCTTGAGGGTGCCGCAATCGTGCTCGTCGATGATGACCTCCTGGCAGACATCGACGAGCTTGCGGGTCAGGTAGCCGGAATTGGCCGTCTTCAGCGCGGTGTCGGCCAGGCCCTTGCGGGCGCCATGGGTCGAGATGAAGTACTGGAGGACGTTCAGGCCCTCCCGGAGGTTGGCCACGATCGGCGTCTCCAGGATCTCGCCCGAGGGCTTGGACATCAGGCCGCGCATGCCGGCCAGCTGTCGGATCTGCTGCTTGTTGCCTCGGGAGCCGGAATCGGCCATGACATAGAGCGGGTTGAGCTCCTTGCCCTCGAACGAGATGCGCCGCATCTCCTCGATCATGGCGTTCGAGACCTTATCGGTGACGGTGCCCCAGATCTCGACGACCCGGTTGAAGCGCTCGCCGGAGGAGATCGTGCCGTCGCGGTAGAGGTTCTCGATCGACTGGACCTCCTTCTCGGCCTTGTCGACGAGCCGGGCCTTCTCGCCGGGGATGACGAAGTCGTCGATGCCCAGGGAGAAGCCGGCCTGGGTGGCGTAGGTGAAGCCGAGCTCCTTCAGGGCGTCCAGCATCCGGACGGTCGGCTGGAGGCCGACCTTGAGGTAGGTGTAGAAGACGAGGTTCTCCAGGCCCTTCTTCCGCATCGTGCCGTTGACGTAGGGGAAGCCCTCCGGCAGGATGCTGTTAAAGATGATCCGGCCGGGCGTCGTCTCGATGAGCTCGCGCTTCAGCTCCTGGACGGGGCAGGTCATGACGGCCTGGTCGTCGTAGTAGGTGGCGAGGTTCATGAAGGGGCCGCTCTTGCGGAGCTTGATGACGCTCTGGAGCGAGACCTCGCCGTTCTCCATGGCCAGCAGGGCTTCCTCGGGCCGGCCGAAGATCCGCCCCTCCCCGTTCTGGCCCTTCTTCTCGAGCGTGACGTAGTAGCAGCCGAGGACCATGTCCTGGCTCGGGATCGTCAGCGGGCGGCCATGGGCCGGCGATAGGATGTTGTTCGTCGAGAGCATGAGCGTCTGGGCCTCGACCTGGGCTTCGACGGAGAGCGGGATGTGAACGGCCATCTGGTCGCCGTCGAAATCGGCGTTGAAGGCGGCGCAGACGAGGGGGTGGATCTGGATGGCCTTGCCCTCGACGAGGAGGGGCTCGAAGGCCTGGATGCCGAGCCGGTGGAGGGTCGGCGCGCGGTTGAGGAGGATGGGGTGCTCGCGGACGACCTCCTCCAGGTAGTCCCAGACCTCGGGCCGCTCCTGCTCGTGCCACTCCCGGGCGACCTTGACGCTCGGGACGAGGCCCTCCTTCTCCAGCCGGTTGAAGATGAACGGCTTGAAGAGCTCGAGGGCCATCTTCTTGGGCAGGCCGCACTGGTTGAGCTTGAGCTCGGGGCCGACGACGATGACGGACCGGCCCGAGTAGTCGACGCGCTTGCCGAGGAGGTTCTGGCGGAACCGCCCCTGCTTGCCGCGGAGCGCCTCGCTCAGGGACTTGAGGGGCCGCCGGTTGGCGCCGAGGTGGACGCGGCCGCGCTTGCCGTTGTCGAAGAGGGCGTCGACGGCCTCCTGGAGCATCCGCTTCTCGTTGCGGATGATGAGCTCGGGGGCCTTGAGCTCGATGAGCTTCTTCAGCCGGTTGTTGCGGTTGATGACCCGGCGGTAGAGGTCGTTGAGGTCGGAAGTGGCGAAGCGGCCGCCGTCCAGGCGGACGAGGGGCCGCAGGTCCGGCGGGATGACCGGGATGACGGTGAGGATCATCCACTCTGGGCGGTTCCCCGAGCGCTTGAGGGCCTTGAAGACCCGCAGCCGCTTGGCGTAGCGGAGCCGGCGCTGTTGCGAGGTCTCCTTCTTCATCAGCTTCCGCAGCCGCTCGGCCTCCTTCTGGATGTTGATCTTCTCCAGCAGGACCTTGATGGCCTCGGCGCCGATGCCGGCCTCGTACTTGTCGCCGTACTTCTCCTGGGCGTCCTTGAACTCCTCCTCGGTCAGGAGCTGCTTCTCCTTGAGGGGCGTGTCGCCCGGGTCGAGGACGATGTAGGACTCGAAATAGAGGACCTTCTCCAGGTCCTTGATGGACAGGTCGAGGACGAGCCCGATGCGGCTGGGCGGGCTCTTGAAGAACCAGATGTGGGCGACCGGGGAGGCCAGCTGGATGTGGCCCATCCGCTCGCGGCGCACCTTGGACTTCGTGACCTCGACGCCGCAGCGCTCGCAGATGATGCCCCGGTACTTCATCCGCTTGTACTTGCCGCAGAGGCACTCGTAGTCGTTGATGGGCCCGAAGATCTTGGCGCAGAACAGGCCGTCCTTCTCGGGCTTGAAGGTCCGGTAGTTGATGGTTTCCGGCTTGGTCACCTCGCCCCACGACCAGCTCTTGATCTTCTCGGGCGAGGCGATGCTGATCCGGACGCGGTCGAAATCGACCCTCGGCCTGGGACCCACCGGTGGCCTGATATCCATTACGCTTCTCCTTTTCCGGACTGGGGCACGGCGATGCCCCAAGGCAGGACTTCTTCCTTCTCGCCCTTCTCGAGCTCGAAATTGAGGCAGAGGCTCTGGAGCTCGCGGATGAGGACGTTGACCGATTCGGGCAGGCCGGGCGTGAAGTCCAGGTCGCCCTTGACGATGGCCTCGTAGATCTTGGCCCGCCCCTCGACGTCGTCGGACTTGACGGTCAGGAGCTCCTGGAGGGTGAAGGCCGCGCCGTACGCCTCGAGGGCCCAGACCTCCATCTCGCCGAAGCGCTGGCCGCCGAACTGGGCCTTGCCGCCGAGGGGCTGCTGGGTGATCAGGGAGTACGGACCGGTCGAGCGGGCGTGGATCTTGTCGTCGACAAGGTGGTAGAGCTTCATCATATAGATGTAGCCGACCGTGACCTCCTGGTCGAGGAAGTCGCCGGTGACGCCGTCGTAGAGCGGGGTCTTGCCGCTCTCCGGCAGGCCGGCCTTCTTGAGGAGCTGCTTGATCTCCTTCTCGCTGGCCCCGTCGAAGACCGGGGTGGACATCCAGAAGTCGAGCGTCCGGGCCGCCCAGCCGGCGTGGGTCTCGAGGATCTGGCCGACGTTCATGCGGGACGGGACGCCGAGCGGGTTGAGGACGATCTCGACCGGCAGCCCGTCGGGCAGCCGGGGCATGTCCTCCTCAGGCACGATCTTGGCGACGATGCCCTTGTTGCCGTGCCGGCCGGAAACCTTGTCGCCGACCGACAGCTTCCGCTTCATGGCGATGAAGACCTTGATC
>DATKJS010000087.1:0-47001 GCA_035543515.1 Terriglobales bacterium
CGAAGACTGGCTCCCGGGGGGATAAGGGCGGTCATGATCGCCGCCCCTATTCAGACGATCTTGACCCAGACCTTTCGCGTCCGCGGGCCGTCGAATTCGCAGAGGCAGACCCCCTGCCAGGTGCCGAGCCGCAGCCGGCCGTCCTCGACGACGACGGTCACCGACGACCCGACGAGGCTGGCCTTGACGTGGGCCGCTGAATTGCCCTCGGCGTGGGCATAGGGGAGGGTTGCGGGGACCGCTTCGCGCAGGGCCATGAGCAGGTCGGCCTTGACGTCCGGGTCGGCGTTCTCATTGATCGTCAGCCCGGCCGTGGTATGGGGCACGAAGACCGTGCAGAACCCGTCCTTGCGGCCCGCAGCGGCCACGACCTGCGCCACCTCGGCCGTCACGTCAATGATCTCCTCGCGCTTCCTCGTCCGGACCTCGATCGTATCCATTGCCACCTCGAGTATTTCAAAAATTCCTCAAAAAGAGCTTGACAAGGTCCCCTGCCCAGTTGTAGAGTCGGTCCAGAAAATACCACATTTGGTATTTTTCTTTGGCTCCCCACACAAGATATGGGATAGGAAGGGAAAGGCGTTTTTCATTGTCCATGGCCCGGAAACGGCTTGATTCTAGCATGTCCCCCGCGCAAATCACAGCCTTTTAAGCATGTTCGAGAAGGAGGAGTCTCATGGTGAGCACGATCGCCCGGATCAAGAAGAGGGACGGGACCGTGGCGGACTTCAACCAGGACAAGATCACCAACGCCATCCACAAGGCCATGCAGGGGCAGGGCATCAAGGACCGGGCCATCGCCAAGACCGCCTCCGACATCGTGACCTTCATGATCGAGGAGAAGTTCGGCGGCTACACCGTGCCGTCCGTCGAGCAGATCCAG
Organism: Terriglobales bacterium; assembly: GCA_035543515.1. GTDB lineage: Bacteria > Acidobacteriota > Aminicenantia > Aminicenantales > Saccharicenantaceae > DATKJS01. Next base: position 884 of record DATKJS010000087.1, read on the forward strand.
GACATCGTGGAAATGGTCCTCATGAAGCAGGGCTACCACGAAGTCGCCAAGGCCTACATCCTCTACCGCGAGAAGCACAAGGGCATCCGCGAGGCCAAGAGGATCGGCCTCAACCTCGAGCGGCTGATCAAGGACTACCTCAGCAACGCCGACTGGAAGATCCGTGAGAACTCGAACGAGGGCGTCCAGAGCTTCGCCGGCCTCAACGCCCGCATCTCCGGCGAGGTCCTCTCGAGCTTCGCCCTCAACCAGATCTACACCGAGCGGGCCAAGAAGGCCCACGAGGAGGGCGAGTTCCACATCCACGACCTGAGCTACCCGATCGTAGGCTACTGCGCCGGCTGGTCGCTCGAGAACCTCATCCGCAAGGGCTTCGGCCACGTCCCGAATCAGGTCCACTCGAACCCGGCCAAGCATCTCGACACGCTGACCCTGCACATGGTCAACTACATCGGCACGATGCAGGCCGAGTTCGCCGGCGCCCAGGCCTTCTCGAGCGTCGACACCCTCCTCGCGCCCTTCATCCGCCACGACCGGCTCAGCTACGAGGATGTCAAGCAGGACATCCAAAAGCTCATCTTCGGCCTCAACGTGCCCTGCCGCTGGGGCTGGCAGACGCCCTTCTCCAACCTGACCTTCGACTGGACAATCCCCGACGATATGAAGAACAAGAAGGCCGTCGTCGGCGGCGAGGAGCTCGACAGCTGCTACGGCGACTACCAGAAGGAGGTCGACTGGATCAACCAGGCCTTCCTCGAGATCATGATTGAGGGCGACCTCAAGGGCCGGGTCTTCACTTTCCCCATCCCGACCTACAACCTCAGCCGCGAGTTCGACTGGGATTCGCCCAAGGCCAAGCTCCTCTTCGATGCCACGGCCAAGTACGGCATCCCGTACTTCCAGAACTACATCGGCACGAACATGAACCCGGGCGACATCCGGGCCATGTGCTGCCGGCTCAACCTCGACCAGCGCGAGCTCATGCGCCGGCCCGGCAGCATCTGGGGCCCCGGCGACTCGACCGGCTCGGTCGGCGTCGTCACCCTCAACCTCAGCCGGCTGGCCTTCGAGGCGACGTCGAAGGAGGAGTTCTTCGCCCACCTCAAGGAGCTTATGACCGTGGCCAAGGACACGCTCGAGACCAAGCGCGAGCTCGTCAACAACATGCTGGAGAAGGGCATGATGCCCTACACCAAGGTCTACCTGGGCCACTTCGAGAACCACTTCTCGACGATCGGCGTCTGCGGCATGCACGAGGCCTCGATGAACTTCCTCAAGAAGGGCATCGCCACGCCCGAGGGGCGCGACTTCGCCGTCGAGACGCTGATGTTCATGCGCGGCGTCCTGCGGGAGTTCCAGGAGGAGACCGGCCACCTTTACAACCTCGAGGCGACGCCGGCAGAGTCGACCTCCTACCGCCTGGCCCGCCTCGACCGCCAGAAGTACCCCCGGATCTACACCTCCGGCACGGAGAAGCACCCCTACCTCACGAATTCGACCCAGCTCAACGTCGACGCGACCCGGGACATCTTCGAGGCCATCCAGCACCAGGCCGAGGTCCAGTCCCTTTACACCGGCGGGACGATCTTCCACGCCTTCCTGCCCGAGGCCATCGACGGCGAAACCTGCAAGAAGCTCGTCCAGCGGATCGCCCAGACCAGGCTCCCGTACTTCTCCATCACCCCGACCTTCAGCGTCTGCATGAACCACGGCTACATCCGGGGCCAGCACGCCGCCTGCCCGGACTGCGGCGAGGAGACCGAGGTCTATAGCCGGATCGTCGGCTACCTGCGGCCCGTCCGGACCTGGAACGACGGCAAGCAGCAGGAGTTCAAGGATCGGGCGACTTACGACAAGATCGGCTGAGCCGCGGACGTTCATCGATGAGGCGGTGAATTCATGGACTACCTGCTCTTCTCCTATCCGAACTGCAACAAGTGCGATGCTATGAAAAAGAGGCTGGCCGAGGCCGGGGTGGCTTACCAGGAGTACGGCGTGACCACCCCCCCCGGCAAGGCCAAGATCCGGGAGTTCATCAACGTCATCAAGCGGGACGACACGGGCGCCATCATCCTGCCGACCCTCGTCGCCCACACCCAGGGGATCGTCCGGGCCGTCCTCAATACGGCCGAGGAGTTCGAGGCGTGGTCGAGATCAAAGGGCTAGAGAAGTTCTCCAGCCGCGACTTTCCGGGCCACATCTCGTCGACGGTCTTCCTCGGCGGCTGCACCTTCCGCTGTCCCTACTGCCATAACGCCGAGCTCGTCCTCCGGCCCGAGGGACTCCAGACGATGCCCGTCGACCTCTTCCTCTCTTATCTCGACGGACGGCGCGGCTGGCTCGAGGCGGTCTGCGTCTCGGGCGGCGAACCGCTCCTCCACGAGGACGTCGAGGACCTCATCCGGGTCGTCCGCGACCGGGGCCTGCTCGTCAAGCTCGACACGAACGGCTCCTTCCCGGATCGCCTGGAGAAGCTCCTGCGGGACGGCCTCCTCGACTGGGTGGCCATGGACGTCAAGGCTCCGCTCGAGCGCTACCGGGAGGTGACGCGGTCGAACGCCGACGTCGAGGCGGTCGCCCGGAGCGCCGACCTCATCGGCCACTCCGGCGTCCGCTCGACCTTCCGGACGACGGTCGTGCCGGGCCTCGTCGGGCGGGAGGACATCGTCCGGATCGGGGAATGGCTGCGGGGCGCCGAGAGCTACCTCATCCAGCAGTTCGAGCCCCACTCGACGCTGGACCCGGCCTACCGCGAGAAAAAGCCGTACGTGCGGGAGGAGCTCGAGGCGATGGTCGAGGCGGCCCGGCCGTACTTCAAGGAAGCCCGGCTCGAGGGCCCCGCTTAGGAAGACAGGGACTGTCCCCGAAGGGGACTGTCCCTCTTGATTGAAGTAAAGGTGACGGCCATGGAACTCAAGGTCAAGCGCATCCACCCCGAAGCCAAGCTCCCAGTCTACGGTCATCCCGGCGACGCCGGGCTGGACCTCTTCTCCGTCACCGACCGCGTCCTCGCCGCCGGCGAGGTCTTCGCCGTCCCGACCGGCATCCAGGTCGCCATCCCGGCCGGCTTCGTCGGGCTCATCTGGGACAAGAGCGGCATCTCCCTCAAAGGCGCCCACCGCCTGGCCGGGGTCGTCGACGCTGGCTACCGGGGCGAAGTCCAAGTCGTCATGGTCAACCTCGGCCGCGAGCCCTTCGCCATAAAGACGGGGATGAAGGTCGCCCAGATGCTCGTCCAGCCGGTGGCCGCCGTCACCGTCGTCGAGTCCGGCTCGCTCGACGGGACCTCGCGGGGCGGGGGCGGCTTCGGCTCGACGGGCCTGTACTGAACCCCCGGTCGTCCGACTAAATGGTGGGGACCGCGGCAGGTCCCGAGGAGAAGGAGGACGGCATGAGAACCCCGCGCCCACTCGTTCACGCGACCCGGCCCCCCCGCGGCCTGGCGGCCCTCGGAGCCCTCGCCCTGGCGTTCGGCCTGGGACCGGCCGGCGCGACGGCCCAGGGCCGGCCGGAGTACAAGAAGGCTCCCGGTCCCCACGAGGTCCAGGCCGTCCTCTACGATTGGAAGGATGCCAAGCGGGACCGCCCGGTGCCGGTCAAGGTCTATTACCCGGCCGACCTCGACCGTCCGGCCCCCCTCGTCGTCTTCTCCCACGGCCTCGGCGGGTCGCGCGAGGGCTACGAATATCTCGGCCGGCAATGGGCGGGCTACGGCTACATCAGCCTCCACGTCCAGCATGTCGGCAGCGACGACTCGGTCTGGCGCGGGCAGGCGGAGCCGATGCAGGCCCTGCGGCAGGCCGCCATCCGGCCGGAGAACGCCGTCAACCGGGCCCGCGACGTGAGCTTCGCCATCGACGAGATGGCCAGGCTCGGCCGGACGTCGGGCCCGTTCGAGGGCCGCGTCGACCTGGGACGGGTCGGGCTGGCCGGCCACTCCTTCGGCGCCAACACGACCCTGGTCGTCGTCGGAGAGGTCTTCGTCCTGCCGGGCGGGCAGGTGGCCGGGTTCAGCGACGCCCGGGTCAAGGCGGCCATCCCCATGAGCGCGCCCGTCCCCCGGCGGCGCGAGGACCTCGACCGCGTCTTCGGCGGCATCGCCGTGCCGTGCCTCCACATGACGGGCACCCTCGACGACAGCCCGATCGGAGAGACCCAGGCGGCGGACCGGCGGCTGCCCTTCGACCACATTGGGGCCGCCGAGCAGTATCTCGTGATCTTTAACGGCGGGGACCACATGATCTTCTCGGGCCGGCCCCGCGCGGCGGGTCAAGGCGAGAAGGACTCCCTCTTCCAGGACCTGATCCGCCAGGCGACGACGGCCTTCTGGGACGCCTACCTCCTGGGCGACGCCAGAGCCAAGGCCTGGCTTTCGGGGGGAGGCCTGGCCGCGCTCCTCGGCGGCGACGGCAGGCTCGAGACGAAGAGGACGAGCGTCATCGAGCGCGCTTTCCAGGACCGCTGATGAGGTTCGCGGGTCCCCTCCCGCCCGCTGCGGCGCCCTGCTCTCGCAGCACAGCTTCAAGGAGGGGAAGTTTCTCAAACAGGCCCGCTTTTGATATGATGGGGCGTCCGAGGCCCCATGGAGAGCCCCTATGATGTCGCGGTCATCGGCGGCGGCGTTGTCGGCTGCGCCGTCGTCCGCGAGCTCGCACGCTACCGCCTGAGGCTCCTCCTCCTCGAGAAAGAGGCCGACCTGGGCGAGGGTGTCACCAAGGCCAACAGCGGCGTCATCCACGCCGGGTTCAACGTCCCCGTCGGCTCGCTCAAGGCCCGGACGAACGTCGCCGGCCTGTCCAGGACCTACGCCCTGGCGGCCGCACTCCACGTCCCGCACCGCCGGACGGGAAAGCTCGTCGTCGCCCTGAGCGATGCCGAGAGACCCCGGCTCGAGGAGCTCAAGGCGCAGGGGGACCGGAGCGGGGTCCCGGGGCTCGAAATCGTCGGCGAGGACGCCATCCGGACACTCGAGCCCCTGGCCCGCGGCCGCTGGGCCCTCCACTCGCCCTGGACGGGCATCATCTCGCCGTACGAGTTTACCATCGCCCTGGCCGAATCCGCCCTGCGGAGCGGGGCCGAGGTCTGGCTCGAGGCGCCCGTCGTCTCGGTCGGGTTCTCCGGCGGCCTCTTCCGGCTCGGCACGCCCAAGGGCGACTTCGCGGCGCGCCGGGTCGTCAACAGCGCCGGCCTCTTCGCCGACGACGTGGCCCGGCTGGCCGGGATCGACGAATACCGCATCGTTCCTTTCCGCGGGGAGTACCTCGTCACGGACAAGGACCCCGGCTTCCGGCTGGGCATGCCGCTCTACCCCGTGCCGCCGCCGGACGACCCGGGCCTGGGGATCCACATCACGCCGACGATGGAGGGCAACGTCCTCCTCGGGCCGAGCGCGGAGCCGGTGGCGGACAAGACCAATACCGCCTCGACGCGGCCGGTCATGGACGAGCTCAAGGAGGAGGCCGTCCGGCTCATGCCGGAGCTCCGCCGCGCGCCCTTCATCCATACCTACGCGGGCGTCCGGCCGAAGCTCGTCGACCCGTCGGGCCGGGGGAAGTTCCGCGATTTCGTCGTCGAGGAGAGCGAGCTGCGGCCGGGCTGGGTCAACCTCGTCGGCATCGAGTCCCCGGGCCTGACGTCCTCGCCAGCCATCGCGGAGATGGTCGCGGCGCTCCTCGGCGCGGGCCTGGACCTCCGGCCGAAGCCCGACTTCGAGGAGGGGCTGCCCGACCGGCCGCGCTTCGCCGCCCTCGGCGACCCGGAGCGGGCCGGCCGCGTCGCCGGCGACGCCGACTGGGGCGAGATGGTCTGCCGCTGCGAGCACGTGACCCGGGCCGAGGTCGCCGCCGCCCTGCGCAACCCCTTCGGCGCGCGGACGCTCGACGCCGTCAAGCGCCGGACGCGCTGCGGCATGGGCCGCTGCCAGGGCGGCTTCTGCACGCCGCGGATCGTCGAGATCATGCAGGAGGAGGGCCTGCCCCTCGACCGCATCACCAAGCGCGGCGGCGGCTCGCGCCTCTTCTACGGGAGGATCAAGCGATGAGCGGCGCCGTCCCCGTCCACGACGTCGTCGTCATCGGCGGCGGTCCGGCCGGGCTGGCCGCGGCCCTCGGCGCCCGGCGGGCCGGGGCGGAGGACGTCCTCCTCATCGAGCGCGACAAGCGGCTGGGCGGCATCCTCAACCAGTGCATCCACGACGGCTTCGGCCTCTTCCTCTACAACGAGACGATCAGCGGTCCGGAGTACGCCGAGCGGCTGGCCGAGGAGGCCCTCCGGGCGGGCGTGCGCGCGGAGACGGGGGCCATGGTCCTCGACCTCGCGGCCGACCGGCTCCTGCGGGTCAACGCGCGCGCCGGCTACCGGCTCCTCAGGGCCCGGAGCGTCGTCCTGGCCATGGGCTGCCGCGAGCGGACGCGGGAGATGATCGAGATCCCGGGGACGCGGCCGGCCGGGATCTTCACCGCCGGCACGGCCCAGGCCCTCGTCAACCTCCAGAACATCCGCGTCGGGAACGAGGCCGTCATCCTCGGCTCGGGCGACATCGGGCTGATCATGGCCCGGCGGCTGACCTTCGAGGGCGTCGCCGTCAGGGGCGTCTTCGAGCTCATGCCCTGGACGAACGGCCTCGAGCGCAACGTCCGCCAGTGCCTGATGGACTTCGGGATCCCCCTCGCGCTGTCGAGCACGGTCGTCGAGGTCCGGGGGCGGGACCGCGTCGAGAGCGTTGTCGTGGCCGCGGTCGACGGGTCGCTCGAGCCGGTCCCGGGCACGGAGAGGGAGGTCCGCTGCGACACGCTCCTCCTTTCCGTCGGGCTCATCCCGGAGAACGAGCTCTCGAAGCGGGCCGGCGTCGCCCTCTCGCCGCTCACGGGCGGGGCCGTCGTCGACGAGACCTTCATGACCTCGGTCGACGGCATCTTCTCGTGCGGCAACGTCCTCCAGATCCACGACGTCGCCGACTTCGCCTCGCACGAGGGCTTCGCGGCCGGGGCCGCGGCGGCGCGGTTCGCGCGGGGCGAGCTCGGCGGCGGGCCGCGCGTGAGCCTGGCGCCGGGGCGGGAGGTCCGCTACGTCCTGCCGCAGCTCGTCCGGGCGGGCGCGTCGGGGTTCGGCGTGAACTTCCGGACGGTCCGGCCGCTCGGGAAATGCCGGGTCACCGTCACGGGCCGGCGGTCGGGGAAGGTCTATGTCCAGAGGAAGTTCGGGAGACTCCTGCCTTCGGAGCTCCAGACGGTCCGGGTCAAGCCGGCCGTCGAGGAGGACCTGGAGGTGGCCTGCCATGAGTGAACGCACGGACGTCGACCGCCTGACCTGCATCCTCTGCCCGGTCGGCTGCGAGCTCGAGGTCCGGCGCACGGAGCGCGGCCTCGACGTCAAGGGCCACCAGTGCGAGAACGGGGTCGGCTTCGCGACCGAGGAGGTCCTCTATCCCAAGCGCAACCTGGCGACCTCCGTCCCGGTCAAGGGCAGCGAAACGCGGCTCGTCTCCGTCCGGCTGAGCGACCGCGTACCGCGGGACATGATCTTTCCCATCCTCCGCGTGATCGCCGGGCTCCGGCCCGAGGCGCCGGTCCGGCGCGGCCAGGTCCTCATCGCCGATGTCCTCGGCACGGGCGTCGACGTCATCGCCACCCGCACCGTCGAATAAGCTCGGAAGCGCCCCCCGTTTTCCGGCGCGGTGGCGCCGAGGCTGTCCTCATCCCCCGGCCCCGAGAACCTATCCCGGTTCTCCCGTTGGAAATCCCCCCGGGTCCCCTTCTAAACGGGGTCTTTCGGGCGGCCTCGGCACCACCCGCGCTAATCCCCCTCCGCTCTTAAGGGCTCCGGAGCGTGACCTCCTTCGATCATCCCGGATATTTCCCAGAAATGCGGCCTCGCGTTGCTCCGCGGCGCTTCTGATGGTCGCTCCCCAGAGTCCGCTCCGCGCCGGAGGGGTGGCCGGTGCCGGTCCCCGCGCACCCGCAGCGGAGTTCCATCTGACGCAGAGTATGAGGCCACGCCGCGTCATGGCGCAGAGCCCTGCGGGAGATGCCAGGCACGGCACCCTGAGGGAGCGGAGGATCGATTCGCATAGCTTAGTGCGGGGAGCGTAAGCCGGAGCGAGGATGCACGGGGACGCACGCGGACAGGACCCCTCCGGCTTTATCGGGACAGGATGGCGAGGGTTTCGAGGTGGGGGGTGTGGGGGAAGAAGTCGAAGGGAAGGATCGACTCGACGCCGTAGCCGGCGGCCAGGAACAGCCGCAGGTCCCTGGCCAGGGTGGCCGGGTTGCAGGATGCGTAGACGACCGCTGGCGCGTCCATGGCCAGGGCGTTCCGCACCGCCTTCGGGGTCAGGCCGGCCCGCGGCGGGTCGAGGATGAGGACGTCCGGCCGCTCCGCCCGCATCCCCTTCGCATAGTCCTCGGCCGCCGCGCAGACGAACTCGGCGTTGCCGATGCCGTTCGCCGCCCGGTTCTCCTCCGCTGCCCAGATGTTCTCCGCAAGCGAGTCGACACCCGTCACGCTCCGGACGCCGCGGGCCAGCGACAGCTCCATGGCGCCCGAGCCGCAGTAGAGCCCGAGGATGCGGCTCGCGCCGGTCAGGCCGGCCCGTTCGGCGATCGTCCGGTAGAGGCGCTCCGCCGCGGCCGTGTTCGTCTGGAAAAAGGCCTGCGGCCCGACCCGGAAGACGAGGCCGCCGAGGCGCTCCTCGATCGTCGGCGCCCCCCAAAGGAGCCGCGTCTCCTCGAAGATGACCGCGTCCGCGACCCGGCTGTTGCCGACGTGATAGACGCTGCGCACCCCGGGAGCGGCCGCGCTCAACCGCGCGGCCAGGGTTTCGAACCCGCCCGCGTCCACCGTCGCCGTTACGATCACGGCCATCAGCTCCCCCGTCCGCTTGCCCTCGCGGAGGACAAGGTGGCGGAGCTCCCCCCGCCCCGTCCGCGTATCGTAGGGCACCAGCCCCCTCTTGCGCACGAACTCGAGGACGACTGGGAAGACGGCTTCGACGGACGGGCCAAAGATCGGGCACCGGGAGAGCGGGACCGTCCGGCCTCCGGACTTTTGCCGGGGGCCGAGACGCTCGCGCAGCCCGAGGACCGTTTCGCCCCAGAGCCCGGCGAAGGAGAACTCCATCTTGTTCCGGTAGCCGTAAAGGTCGGGCGAGGGCTCGACCGGCCCGACCGCGCCCGGAGCCCCCGCCTGGATTCCGGCCGCCTCGAGCGTCCGGCGCAGGTGGGCGCCCTTGAGCTCGAGCTGTTCCTGGTAACCGATGTGCTGGAAGAGACAGCCGCCGCATGCCCCGAAATGCGGGCAGGACGGCACGGTTCGGGCGGGCGACCCCCTCTCCACCCGCACGACCTCACCCCGGAGGGCGCCGCGGCTCTCGCCGACGAGCTGGACCGTGACCGTATCACCTGGGACGGCGCCCGGCACGAGGACCGTTCGGCCGTCCCTGCGGACGACCCCGTCGGCGCCGGGGAAGTTCATGTCCTCCACCGCGGCGCTGAAAGCTCCGGCCTCGAACCGCGCCAGCATCGCCGCGACCTTCCTCGTCGGGAAGCCGACGACGTTGTCATAATCCCCTTTCATCCGGGCAACAAACGCGTCCCCGACGTCCTGGACGGCGTACGCCCCGGCCTTGTCCAGGTAGTCGTCCCGGTCGAGGTAGCGCTCGATCATCTCGTCCGTGAGGGGCCGGAAGGTCACGTATGTCAGGTCGTACCCTTGGAGCATCCGGTCCTCGACCTTGCGGTAAAGGGCGAGCCCGGTGATGACGCGGTGGCGGCGGCCCGAGAGGAGCCGGAGCATGGCCCGGGCCGAGTCCCGGTCCGCCGGCTTGCCGAGGATCCGCAGGTTGAGGGCTACGACCGTGTCGGCGCCGATGACCACGGCCTCGGGAAACGCCTCGGCCGCGGCCCGGGCCTTGAGAACGGCCGCCGCGACGGCGAATTTCACGGGGTCCTGCTCAACGACCGAGGACTCGTCGACGTCGACGGGAAAGGCGCGGAAAACGGGGGCGACGCGGGCCATGAGCTCCCGGCGCCGGGGCGAGCGCGAGGCGAGGACGATCTCCATCGAGGTCTATTTTACACAATTCCCGGCCGCCCCGGCCCCCGCCGAGCGATTCCGTCCGGGGGGCCGCCAGGGGGAAGCCGCGGCCGGGAAGCTTGTCATGCGAGAAGATAGAGGGCCGTCGATCGAGGCTCGAGGACGACCTCGAAAGCAGAGACGTTCCTGGCGAGCGTTCGGCTGCCGAAGACGTCAACGACGGTCTCGGCCCGGCCCGGGAGCTCGAAGACCCGCTTCCCGCCGGATAGGGAATGGACGCCAAGGAGGCTCCGGTTCGCGTAGAGGACGTCGCCCGCATCGCTGTAGATATGGACGCCGGCGTAGCGCGCGGTCCCCCTGAGCACGTCGGCGGGGAGGTTCGGCGCCGAGCTGTAGACGGACCTCCAGCCGGGAAATTCCTTGACCGCGAAACCGGGCCGGCAGTTCCCCTGGGAATAGACGACCTCGCCGAGGACGCGCGCCGCCGGATCGTCGACATGGAAGATCGGCGCCAGCTTGTTGTTGGTCCCCCAGGATAGACCCTGGCTCAGGCGAGCGGTGATGGGGTGCCCGAAATCCGTGACGTGGACGAGCGGGCCCCAAGGTTGTTCGCCCAGGCCGAAGCGAAAGCCGGTCACCTCCTCCATGTTCTCGAGCGCCGGACCATCCCTGAGATACCCCGGGGCGTAGACCCAAAGGGCCGTCCGGCCGTCCTTCCGGACCTCCCCGGCCAACTTCGCTCTTCGCTCCGGGTCGAGCCGGAACGCATTCAGGAAGAGATAAAGCCTGTAGGGGCCGAGCCGCCCGGCCAGGAGGTCGTCGAGCAGGAAGACGTCGAAAGGCGCGCCCAGGCGTGGCAGGCCCCAGAGCTTCTGCTGGAAAACGAGCGGGATGTCCAGGTTGTACCGACATGTTTCATGATAAAAGCTCTCGTCGTCGACGAGGACGGCGATCTCCGAGGCCGACGACCTGTCGAGGGCCATGGACCGCTCCCCGAGGTCCTTGAATTCCTTGAGCAGGGCGGCGAACTCGGGCACCTTGGCCGTATCGACCTTCCATCGGGCCCACCAGGTTCCCTCCGCGTGGGTCAGGTAGTGGGCGAGGTTCCGCCGCAGAATGACCCGGCTCGCGTCGAGGGTCTTGACCTGGCCGTAGTTCGGGTCTTCGCGGTCGGCGTGCGTCCGCGTGTCGTCCTCGACGAGGAGGAGCTTGCCGTGAAGGCTCACGGTCGCGGCCGGGAGCATGCTCGGCGAATCCCCGCCCATGCCGCGGAATCCGTAGGAGTAGGGGCTGGCGAGGAAATCGACATGGGGAGACTCGAGGACGCGCCGGAGCCCCAGGTGCCCGGACCGCTGGTAAGTCGAATAGTCGGAATCCGGCCGCTCCCGAAAGAAGCCGCCGTTCCAGGCGAGATCCATGAGGTAGCCATAGAACGCACCGGCAAGGCGCGCGCCGCCGGTGGCTTCCTTGACCGTCCGGCAGAGGTCGACCACCGCGCCGGCGCAGAGGTCGGCCAGGGCCTGGAAATAATCGATGACGTCCTGCTCGAGGGCCGGGTCACGGAAGGTATAAAGCCGGGCCTCGAGCTGCCGCTCGGCTTTCGGGACTTCGGCGGCCTCGAACGTCGCCGAGGCGTCGTGCCAGGCGGCGCGGAGGCTGGCGACGTCACCCCGGTATCGCGCCCTCAGCCAAGCCTGAAAATAGCCGTGCATGGGGCGGCTGAAGTCGCCGCAAACGGCGGACATCGAGGATGCGCCCTTGACCCACTCGCCCGTATGGCCGGCCCCGACCTGATAGGCGATGACGCGGCGATGAAGCCCCGTTCTCTCGAGATGCCCGAGGTAGGCGCGGAGGAAGGCCTTGGCCTGGTCCCGCCAGACGCTCGAGGCGAGGGACATGCCGTTTCGCCGGCCGTCGGAGAGGGTCTCGCACTCGCCGGGGTAAGCCTTCTCCCACCAGTCGTCATGGCCGGTTTCGAGGTAGACCCGGAGATGGAACAGCGCGTCCGGGTCGGCCCGGATGACGCGTCTGAAACGAGCCTCGACCGTCGAGAAATCGAAGTCGCCGGCCCGCCCCGCGCCCGGCCCGACCCATTCCGTGCCCTTGCCGACGTCGAAGGCGTAGACATGGATGCCCGTCTCGGCGCTCCGGCGGGCCTGCTCTTCGAACTCCCACTTGTCGGGCTGCGGAGCGGGGACCCAGTTGATAGCTGGGAAGACCGGCTTTCCGTCGAGGACGAGGGCCGGGCTTCCATGCCAGGGTCTGACTTCGGCCCGCCCCACGCCAGCCGCCTCCGGACCGGCGAGAAGGGAGGGGCCGAACCGTCGGCTCCCGGCGCCCGCGGCTCCCAGCATCGACAGGGGGGCGATCTTGAGGACGTCCCGGCGTTTCATGCCATCCCTCCTTCCGCCCGCTGCCCGTCCTCGGTCCGGCGGGAGTCCCGCCCGCCCCGCCGCCGCCCCCCTACCAGACGTAGGGCAGGAGGCGGAATTTAACGGCGTTGGCGTAGGTCCGGTAGCCCTCGAGCTCGTTGATGAGCGTGTTGTCCTCGAGGACCGTGCGGCCGATGAGCGCCAGAGCCGCCAGGGCCGCGGGGATGAGGGCCACGAGCGAGCCGAGGAGCAGCGGCGCACTCAGCCCGAAGGCCAGCCCGCCGAGGTAGCCCGGATGCCTGACGTATCGGTAAGGCCCGCCGCAACAGACGGTCTGGCCGCGGTCCTTTTGGATCCGGACGACGCTCGAGAAGAAATTGTTGGCCCTCTTCGCCCAGAGCATCAAGCCCTGGCCCAGGCAATACACGATGATCGCCGCGGCATAGACGACCGGCGGGAAGCGCCGGGACCACAGGCTCCGGCCGGCGTCCGCGGCGGCGGCGACGAGGGTCAGGAAATAGAGGGGAGTCGTGACCGCCCAGTAAACCCTGTCCCAGGGCTTCACGCCCTCGCCCGGGAACACGCGTTCGAGGAGAAGGGCCGGGTTGTCGCGCAAGAGCCAGTTCGTCAGGCCGAGGAAGAGGACGTTGACGACGATATAGAGCCAAGCCTGCCAGTAGGTGATGCGGCCGCCGGCGGCGAGGAGCAGGACGACGAGAGCAGCGACGCCGAGTATGGTCCGGAACCAGAGGTAGCCCTTCCAGTGCTCTTTTTCCAACGTCCGGCCTTCGGCTTCTTTGTACCAGAACCCCGGGGGGACCGTCAACCGCTCTTTTGCGTCGTGCCTGCCCGGCGAGGGCTGCCCCGGCGCATCCGCTTCCGGGCCCGCCGGCCTCCCTTGCCCCGGCCGGCTCGTCTCGCATAGAATAGCGCGGAGGGAGGAGCGCGTGAGCCGGTACGCCATCGGGATCGACCTCGGCGGGACCAAGGTCGAGGCCTGCCTCGTCGACGAGAGACGGGCCATCCTGGCCCGCAAGCGGCGGCCGTCCGAGCCGCGGCTCGGCCGCGAGAGAGTCGTTGCGAACATCCTCGAGCTCGTGGCCGAGACGGCCGGCGGCGCCCCCTTCGAAGCCGCGGGCATGGGCACGCCGGGGACCTACAGCGCCGCCGACGACATCATGCACGGGGCCCCGCATACGCCGCTCTATGAGAAGCCCGGCCTGGTCAGCCTCCTCCGCTCGAAGCTCCCGGTCGCTCTCGCCGTCGAGAACGACGCCAATTGCCTGGCCCTGGCCGAATTCTTCGCCCAGTGCCGCGGGAAGCACGACACGGTCATGGCCGTCATCCTGGGCACGGGGATGGGCTCGGGGCTCATCCTCGGGAACAGGCTGTACCGCGGTCCGAACGGGAACGCGGGGGAGGTCGGGCACAACTCGATCGACATCAACGGCCGGCCCTGCGAGTGCGGCCGGCGCGGCTGCGGCGAGGCCTACCTCTCGGGGCCCAGCCTGACCCGACGCTATAAAGACCTGGCCGGAGAGACCCTCGAACCTCGGGAGATCTGCGCCCGCTTCGAGAAGGGCGAGCCGCACGCGCTGGTCCTCTTCGCCGAGTCGTGCCGGATCATGGGCGAGCTTTTCGCGAACGCGGCCAACATCCTCGACCTCCAGGCCATCATCCTCGGCGGCGGCGTGTCCAACATCCCGCTCTGGTACGAATGCGTCCCGCCCTACATGGACAAGGCCCTTTTTGGCGCCCCCGGGCGCAACGTCCCCATTCTGAAGGCGGTCCTGGGCGATTCCGCGGGCGTCCTCGGCGCGGCCTTCCTCGGCCTCCGCGCCATGGGCCTCATGGAGTTCTGAGAAGCGGACGGGTGGCCGGACGCAGACCGCGATTCGCAAGGCTCCCGGCAATCAGGCGGGGACTAGTGAAGGTGGCGCGGAGGCCGTCCGGTAGGGAACTAAGTCTTCGGAGTAGCCAACAAAAGTGCGGCCGAGCGACTCGAGGCCACGCTTTTGGGAAATGTTCGGAATGAGATCATGAAAGCCGAGCGAATATCCTTGAATTCCTTCCGGAGATTTCTTAGAAGTTCGGCTCCGAGTCGCTCCGCCGAACTTCTAATGGTCGCTCGCAAGGCTTCGCTCCCTGCCGGAGGGGGACCCGGCGGGATTTCCGACGGGGGAACCGGGACAGGTTCCCGGGGCCGGGGGATGAGGGCGGCCTAGGCGCCTCCGCACGTAGTGACGCCGGGGCCAACTCCCGTTCGAACGGAGGGAACACCCCGAGCTCGACCACCTTATGGAGAGGAAGACGGACGGGACCTATCCAAGCCTACTGATACTTCCCCATGATGTAGTTCTCGAGGTTCTCGATCGTTCCCTTCTGGTGGCCGATGATGGCCTTGACGACGTCGCCGATGGAGATGACGCCGGCGAGCTTGCCGTCCTTGCAGACCGGAAGGTGGCGAATGCGCTTGTCCGTCATCAGGGCCATGCACTCGTCGGCCGTCGTGTCGGCATGAACCCCGTAAACCTCGGCCGTCATGATGTCCCGGACGGGCGTGTCCTGGGATTGTCGGCCGAGGAGGACGACCTTGCGTGCGTAGTCCCGCTCCGAGAGGATGCCGACGACCTCGTCGCCGGTCATGACGACGAGCGCCCCGACCTCTTTCTCGGCCATGAGCTTGAGGGCGTCGAGGACCTTGGCCTCCGGCCCGATCGTCCAGACCTTGGACCCCTTCTCGTCCAATATTTGTTTCACGGTGATCATCGTTCGTCCCTCCCCGAGAGGAATGCCCGGCGGGAGAACCCTCGGCCGCGCGGCCCTCGCCGGTCCGGAGTCTCCCTCCCCAGCCGCCCCATTATTATCGGAAGCGGCCGGGGATGTCAATCGAAGTAGCCGGTCAGGTCGTCGCGGTTGAGCCCCTGCAGGACGGCCGTGCGGGCCACGGCCCGGGCCACGGCCCGGTGGAGCTCTTTGTCCAGCGGGTTGGGCACGATCTCCCCGGCCGGGGCGAAGCGGGCGATGGCTTCGGCCGCGGCGATGAGCATCTCGCGCGTGATGCGGGGGACGTTGGCGTCGACCGCGCCCCGGAAGATGCCGGGAAAGCCCAGGACGTTGTTGACGGACTTGCCGTCGGCGGCGAAGGCCGCCCCGGCCGCCATGGCGACATCGGGCTCGATCTCCGGGACAGGGTTGGACAGGGCGAGGATGATCTGGCCCCGGCGGACCATGTCCTTCTTGATGAGCCCGGGCACTCCGGTCGTGGCGATGACGACGTCGGCCGAGGCCATGATCGCCCGCAGGTCCGAGGGCGTCCCGCCGGCCTGGCGCAGACGCTCGAGGGCCGACGGGTCGATGTCGGCGCCGAGGACGGGGGCGTGGAAGTAGAACATCAACATCTTGGACAGGGCGAAGCCGGCCGCGCCCAGGCCGATGACGCCGATCCGGGCCTTGGCCAGGTCGACGCGGGCGATCTTGGCCGCGTTGAGCAGGGCCGCCGTCACGACGCAGGCCGTGCCGTGCTGATCGTCGTGCATGACCGGGATGTCGACCGCCTCCTGGATCCGGCGCTCGATCTCGAAGCACCGGGGGGCCGAGATATCCTCGAGCTGGATGGCGCTGAAGGTCGGGGCGATGTGGATGACGGTCGGGACGATCTCCTCCGGGTCCTTCGTGCCGAGGAGGATGGGCATGCCGGAGAGGCCCGTCAAGGTCTCGAGCAGGCTCGCCTTCCCCTCCATGACCGGCATGGCCGCCAGCGGGCCGATGTCGCCGAGCCCGAGGACGGCCGTGCCGTCGGTGACGATGGCGACGAGGTGTCGGATGGAGGTGAAGCGGCGGGCGAGCGAGGGGTTCTCCTTGATCTTGAGGCTGACCTCAGCGACGCCGGGGGTGTAGACGCGCCGCAGCGTCGCCAGAGAGGAGATGTCGTAGCGGCTGCGGATGGCGATCTTGCCGCCCTGGTGCATCTCGAGGACCTCGTCGCGGACCTCGAGGAGCTCGGTCTCCGGCACGGCGCGGACGGCGGCGATGAGCCGGTCGAGGTGCCGGAGGTCGTCGGCGTAGACGGTGATGTCCCGGACCATGGCGCTGCCGCCCATGGTCACGATGCGGATCTCGCCGATGAGGCCGCCGGCGTCGCCGATGGCCCCCAGGAGGCGGCCCAGGCTGCCGGCCTGCTGCGTCAGCCGGCAGCGCAAGGTGCGCGTGATCTTTCCGTCCCACCACATATGGGGGCTCCTTTGCGAAGGGGACTGCCGCGGCCATTATAGCGCGAGGGCGGCCGGGACGGCAAGCGGAAGTGCGGGCGGGCTCGGCCTCAGTCGATGAGCAGGAAGGCGTAGCGGTTCATGGCCTGCTTGTAGTCGGACAGGACCTCGATCGGGTAGCCGAGCTTCCGGACCGTGGCGTAGACGTCCATGGCCAGGGCATCCGCCGTCGGGCGGGCGAGCTTGGGCTCCTTGCAGGCGGTCGGGCTGCCGGCGCACTCCAGGCACATGTTGCAGCTGTCCATGAAGATCAGGAAGGCCTTGACGTGGCCGGCGAAGAAGACCTCCTGCTCGAGTTTGAGCAGGGCCAGGTCGAGCTTGCGGCTCCAGGCGTGGCGGTCCTCCGGCCGGTCGACCTTTTTCTCGAAGTGGAAGACCGCGATCCGCTGGTACTCCCTGAAGAACCGCTCGCACTCCTCGACCGGCGGGGCGTAGGGCGGGCACGTCGCTGTCCGGCCGTATTCCGGACAGCCGTAGCGGCACTTCATCCGGACCCATTGGGCGACCACGATGTCCTTGGGATCGAGCCAGCGGAAATCGTCGAAGCCGTGCTTGTGGAAGAGCTTCTGGAGGGCGACGTCGGTCGTGGCGGCGGTTTTTCTCATGGTGCTCAAGAATATACCACACTTCGGGCCCGGAGGACACGCGGCCTCGGGGACATGTCCTCTTCGGACGTGCCCCCGCATCAGAAGAGGGACAGTCCCCTGCGGGGGACAGTCCCCATCCGCAGCCGTCAATGCCCCTTTCCCATGCGCGCCTGGAGGATCCGCGCACCCCTGTGCGGCTTGGCCTTCCCAGGGCTCTCGGCTATAATGGGCGCGCATGAAGAAACGATCGGAAGGTGGGCCGGAAAAGGGCTGGCCCCGGGGGCTCGGCCGCTTCGCCGTCGTCCTCGTCCGCCCGGACAGCCCGGAGAACATCGGCCTCGCCGCCCGCGGCATGGCCAACACCGGGTTCGCGGACCTGCGGCTCGTCGGCCTCGACCGGCTCGAGGCCGCGGCCTACCGGACGGCCGTCCACGCCGACCACATCCTCGACGGCGCGCGCTTCTTCGCGACGCTCCCCGAGGCCCTCGACGGCCTCCACGTCGTCTGCGGCTCGACGGCCCGGGTCCGCCGCGAGTTCCCGCTCGACGGCCTGGGCGAGGCCGTGCGCAAGGTCCTCGAGTGCCCGGCGGAGGCGCGGGTCGGGCTGGTCTTCGGCAACGAGCGGACGGGCCTGACGGCCGGGGAGCTCGGCCTGGCCAACATCCGCTTCCGCATCCCCCAGGCGGCCCGACAGCCGTCCTACAACCTCGGCGTCGCGGTCACGCTGACCCTCTTCGAGATCGCCGGCCGCCGCGAGCCGGCGCCCGTCGTCCGGCGCGACCTGCCGCTCTCGCGGGCCGAGCAGGAAGAGGCCGGGCGGCGCTTCGGCGAGATGCTCGACGGCCTGGGGTTCGTCCGCGACACCAACCGCGAGTTCATCGCCGAGCGGGTCCAGGACATCTTCCGGCGGATGACCCTCTCCGGCAAGGACCGCGACATCATCCTGGCCATGTTCCGGCGGGGGCTCCTCGGCCGCCGGGAGCGGACCGGATCAAGGAGAAAATGATATGGCGACGAACGAGATCAAGATCGTCTTCGGCGGGGACCTGAAGGTCGACGTCGAGCACAAGGGGTTCCGCGTCCCCACGGACCAGCCCGTGCGGGAAGGCGGCGGCGGGACGGCGCCCTCGCCTTTCGACTATTTCCTCATTTCCCTGGCCGCCTGCGCCGGCTATTACGCCCTGGAGTTCTGCCGGGCCCGGGAGATCCCGACCGAGAAGCTCGGCGTGAGCATGACGACCGAGCGGGGGGCGGCGTCGAAGATGATCGAGAAAATCTCGTTCCGTCTCGACCTGCCGCCGGACTTTCCGCCCCGGTACAGGGAGGCCATCGTCAAGGCCGTCGACCACTGCACGGTCAAGGCCCATATCCTCCGGCCGCCGCGGTTCGAGATCGTCGTCGCGCCGTCGGAGTGAAGCGGGGAGCCGTATGGCCATCCTGGCAGGACTCTTCCTCGGCCTGGCCGCGGCCGTGCCCATCGGCCCCATCGGCATCCTGGCCGTGACCCAGCGGCTCCGCTACGGGTTCCGGCGCGGCTTCTCGGGAGCCCTGGCGTCGGCGGCCATGGAGACGATCTACAGCCTGATCGCCGTCCAGGCCGCGGCCTTGGTCATCGGGGTCGTCCTGAAGTACTCCCAAGCCATGAAGATCGCCGGGACGGCCGTCCTCGTCTTCGTCGGCATCGGGATCTTCCGCCAGGCCCGGACCTTCGACCCGGCCGCGGCCTTCTCGGCCAAGGAGAAGCGGGACCTCCATCCCGTCTGGAAGACGATCCTCCTCTACGTCTCGAGCCCGACGCTGCCCGCCTTTTGGCTGGCCGGCGCCGGCCTGGCCGTGGCCCACGGCTGGGTCGAACGGAGTCATGCCTCGGCCGTCCTCTTCGCCCTGGCCTGCGGAGCGGGCAGCGCCCTGTGGTATTTCGTCCTGCTGCGGCTCATCCTGCGCGAGCCCGTGAAGGTCGAGACACGCGTCTTCCGGACGATCTTCCTCGTCCTCGGCGTCATCCTCATCGTCCTGGCGGTCCTCAACCTGCTGTCGATCTGGGTCAAGTTCCCGTCCGGGCTCAGGGTCGTCTGAGGCCGCCGCGCCCCGGCGGGCGAACGCGCCCCGCCCGCTCCGTCACCGCGACCGCGGCAGCCAGAGGTAGTAGAAGCCCGTCTTGAGGACGGCCAGGTACGACTCGAGGACCTTCGCGTCGAGCGGGGAGAAGTCGCCGAGCCGGGAAGCGTAGATGTTGGTCTTGGTCAGGGGGTGATAGGTATAGGCGACCAACCGGGCAGCCTTGATCCCGGCCAGGGAGATGGCTTTGGCGAAGGCGTCGTCGAAGTAGCCGAGGCCGTCGACGAGCTTGAGGTCCAGGGCCTGCCGGGCGGTGTAGACGCGGCCGTCGGCCATCGTGCGGAGCTCGGCCGGGGCGATCCGGCCGCCGCGGCCAGCCGAGACGGCCTTCAGGAAGTCCTCGTAGTACTCGTCGATGACGGCCTGGAAGAGCTTCTTCTCCTCGCCCGTCATGTCCCGGAACGGCCCGCCCGAATCCTTGGCCTCGCCCGACTTGATGACATTGACCTTGACCCCGATCTTGGCCATGAGCTCGCCGAAATTCGGGAAGATGGAGATGACGCCGATGCTCCCGGTGAGCGTCGTCGGGTGGGCCAGGATGAAGTCGCAGGCCGAGGCGACGTAATAGCCTCCGGAGGCGGCCAGGCCCATCATCAGGCCGACGACCGGCTTGCGGGTCTTCTCCTTGAACCTCAGGACCTCGTGGTAGAGGATGTCGCTTGCCGTGACCTCGCCGCCGGGCGTGTCGAGCCGGAGGATGACGGCCCTGACCCTGGGGTCTCGGGCTGCGAGCTCCAGCCGCTCGTAGACGCGGGAAACAGCGTTCTTTTCCCGCGAAAGGAGGCCGGCCTCGCCCGTCGAGGAGATCATGCCCTCGACGTCGACGACGAGGACCTTGGCCGACTCGGGGCCCGGCAGGAGGACGACCTCGGCCAGCTTTTCCTGGCCCAGGAAATCGAGGTGGATGTGGGGCGAGCAGCCGGCCAGGGCCGTCGCCATGACGAAGAGAGGGACGAGCGCTTTCTTCATGGGCCCTCCTCGGAGCCGCCGGTCGCTCCGATTATACCAGAGCGAACGGGGGGGCGAAAGGGACCGCGGTTGACGCGCGCCGCGGGCGGTGTTATGAATCCGCTCTCGGAGGCGGATCATGCGCGGCAAAGCCCTCGTCGTCGTCGGGCTGGACCTGGCCGGATCGCCCGGCCGGCCGACGGGTTTCTGCCTCCTCCGCGGCCTGAGGGCCGAGACGAGGGACCTTCGCGCCGATGAGGAGATCCTGGCCGCGGTCGGCGAGGCCGCGCCCGAGCTCGTCGCGATCGACGCCCCGCTCCACCTGCCGCCCGGCCGGTCATCCATCGAGGAGCGGAACGGCGCCCATTACCGGCCCTGTGACCTCGAACTCAGGCGGAGGCGGATCCCCTTCTTTCCCATCACCCTCGGCCCCATGCGCGGCCTGACCGTGCGCGGCATGCGGCTCCGTGATGAGCTCGCGCGGCGGGGCTTCCGGACGGTCGAGATGTACCCGGGCGGGGCCCAGGACGTCTGGGGCGTGCCGCGGGCCCGGCGGGACAGAACCGGGCTGCGGCGCGGGCTGGCGCGGCTCGGCGTCAGGGGGCTGCGGGCCGCCGCCTCGGACCACGAGCTTGACGCCGCAGCCGGGGCCCTCGTCGGCCGGCTCTTCCTCCAGGGCCGGGCCGAGGTGCTGGGCGATTTCGAAACCGGCGCCATCATCCTGCCGCGCCGAAAACGGCCATAGGCAAAAGGCGAGGCACGAGGACAGAATCTATCGGGGGCGGCAGGAAAAGCCCCTCAGTCGGGGGACTCGAATCTCTTGCGGCCGCGCCTGCCCGGCGGGCAGATCATCCTGATGGCCTTGGGCAGGACGCGGAACTCGACCCGGTCCCTGTCGCCGAGGAATTCGCCGTTGTACTGGATGGGCATGGCCTGGCCCGAAATGACGGCCCGCCTGGCCTTGAAATGGCGCTGCCGCCGCTGGAAGAAGCCGAAATAGATGACAGGCAGGAGCAGGATGTACTTGATCGGGCCGACCTCGAACAGCGTGATGTCGAGGTAGCCGTCGTCGACCCGGGCCCGGGGGGCCATGTACCAGCTGTAGCCGTAGTAGTTCGTCTTGGCCACGACGAGGTCGAAGAAGGGTGAGCGAACCGTCTTGTGTTCGAACGGACCGTGGCGGTCGCGGCCGTCGTAGAGGTCGATGACCTTCTCGTCGAGCCGCGTCCCGAACAGCTTGCGGGCTGCCAGGAGAAACCCCCAAAAGCCCGGGACGGGATTCTTGTATTTTTCGCCCGTGACGCGGGCCGTGGCCCCGACGCTGGCGAAGTTGGCGATTCGGCCCTCGGTCTCGATGACGTCGATCGGCCTGGCCACGCCCGCCGATAGACAGTCGATGGCCCGGCGGGGATCCTTGGGGATGCCGAAGGCCTTGCGGAAGGCGTTGCCGCTGCCGAAGGGGATGACGCCGAAGAGGATGGACTCGTTCTTCCCGGCGTCGAAGATGCCCTTGAGCGTGTCGGCGATGGTGCCGTCGCCCCCCATGGCCACGATGACCTCCGACGTGGCCGAGGCGTCCCGGGCCCGCTCGGCCGTCGTGCGGGCGTCCCCGATGACATCGTGGATCGTTCCGGGGAGCTTGTTCTCGAGGTAGGCGCGGAGTTTTTTCCTTCGGAGCCACTTTGAATTGGCCGCCCGCGGGTTGACGAGGAAGGTCACGTCGCCGCGCTTGCTCTTCTCTTCCATGATCGCGCCCAAGACTGAACATTCTATAGCAGGGGCCGGAGTCTGTCAAAATTGTCAAAAGGGACAGTCCCCCCGGGGGGACTGTCCCTCTTGACAATCGCTCTTAACATTGCCCGAAGGCGCGGCTTGGGCTAGAATGAGGGCCATGACCGTGAACGACCTCGAGCGGACCGTCGTCAGCGGGGGCCGGACATTCCTCCTCCGGGTCGAAACCTCGCACGACGCCGCGGACTACGAGAGGTACGAGGACATCCGGAACGCGATCTGGGGCTTCCCCGACGACCACCTGGCCGGATCGCGGAACATGATGTGCGAGAACTTCCTGGCCGAGGGCAGCAGCCTGTTCATAGGCGCCTTCGACCAGCCCGACGGCGGCGGCGGGCTCGTGGGCTTCTGCTATGGATTCGTCGGCATCGTCGATAAGGAGGCCGGCTTCAGGGACCCGCGGAACCTCCGCTTCTATTCCCAGTTCGCCGGCGTCCTCCCCGAATTCCGCTCCTTCGGGCTGGGCATCCTGATGAAGGAGTTCCAGCGCGACGTCATCCTCGGCCGCTTCGGCCTCGACAGCGTCATCTGCACCTACGACCCGCTCTCGGGGGTCAACGCCCATCGCAACGTCCATCACTTCCGCATGGACGTCCTCGAGTACCGGGTGGCGGCCTACGGCGAGTACGGCGGTCTCCTCAACAGGGCCGACGTCCCTTCCGACCGGTTCCTCATGTCGTGGGACCTCGGGAAGTCGCCGGCCGCAGGCCCCGCGGCGCCGCCCGGACCCTGCGGCCTCGTCCTCGACGTCGAAACGCGGCGCGTCGCCGGGCGGACGACGGCGCTCGCGCTCGACGTCGTCCGCGGCTCGGCCCCCGGCCCCGACGGCGAACGGCTCCTCGTCCGCGTGCCGCGCGATTTCTACCTCATGCTCCGGGAGACGGACGTCGACGACCCGGAGACGCGGCGCATCCCCGTCGACTGGCGCCTCCACACCCGCCGGGCCTTCCTCGACCTCTTCGGCCGGGGCTACCGGGTCGTCGATTTCTTGAAGGACGCCGGCACGCCGCCGGCGAGCTACTATCTCCTCGCCCGCGGCTGAGGCGGCGCCGCCCCGGGGCTTTACGCAGGCCCGGCGAGTGATATAATCCGGACCTCGTGGGCGGCGAACGGGGCTGCCCCGAGTCGACCCTTGAAGGAGTTGAGCATGAACCTTCGACGACTTCTGCCCATCCTGACGGCCCTCTCCGTCATGGCCGCCCTCCTCGCCGCCGGCGCCGCGCCCGGCGGCAGGGCGGCGACGATCGAGGAGCAGGCCAGGGCCCTGCACCGGAAGATGCTGACCGTGGACACCCACTGCGACACGGCCTTCAATCTCCTCCGGCCCGACTGGAAGATCGACGTGCGGCACGACCCCGGCCAGCGGGAGAGCGGCAAGATCGACCTGCCGCGCATGAAGGAGGGCGGGCTCGACGCCGAGTTCTTCGCCGCCTTCGTCGGCCAGGGCCCGCGGACGCCCGAGGGCTACGCCAAGGCCAAGGACCTGGCCGTTCGCATCGTCGACGCGATCCACAAAATGACCGTCGACGACGCCGCCTTGATCGGGCTCGGCCTCTCGCCGGCCGACGCCTACCGCCTCAAGAAGGCGGGCAAGCTCACGGCCTTCCTCGGCATGGAGAACGGCTATCCCATCGGCCAGGACCTCGGCCTGGTCAAGTTCTTCTATGACAAGGGCGTCCGCTACATCACCCTCTGCCACACCTCCGACAACGATATCTGCGACTCCTCGACCGACCGGCAGCACACGGAGGACAAGGGCCTGAGCGGCTTCGGCCGCAAGGTCGTGGCCGAGTGCAACCGGCTGGGGATGATGGTCGACGTCTCTCACGCCTCGGACAAGTCCTTCTACGACGTCCTCCTGGCGACCAAGGCTCCGGTCATCGCCTCGCACTCGAGCGCCCGGGCCGTCTGCGGCAACCCGCGGAACCTCTCCGACGACATGCTCCAGGCCCTCAAGAAGAACGGGGGCGTCATCCAGATCTGCTTCCTGGCCGCCTACGTCAAGAAGCCGGCCCCGGACCCCGAGCGCGACGCGGCCCTCAAGGAGCTCGAGGGGAAGTACGGGAACTTCCGGGCCGTCCGCGACCCGGCCGTGCGGGACAAGGCCATGGCCGAATACGCCGCCATCAACGAGAAGTTCCCCCAGGAGCGGCCGACGGTCAAGGACCTCGTCGACCACATCGACCACGTCCGCAAGACGATCGGCATCGACTATGTCGGCATCGGGACCGATTTCGACGGCGGCGGCGGCGTCGCCGGCTGCGACGACGTGAGCGGCATGATCCATGTCACCGAGGAGCTTCTGCGTCGGGGGTACACGCCCAAGGAGATCGAGAAGGTCTGGGGCGGGAACATCATGCGGGTTTTTAGAAAGGTCCAGGAGCTCCGGGCGAAATAGCCCCTTGCTGTAAAGTTATTTTACGACCCTGACGCCCCGCGACTGCGATAGCAGCGGCGCGGCCTTCTCGCTCGTCCTCGGCGGCGGGCGGCGCACGCTCTTGGCATGAAGGTTGCTCCCCTGTTCTTTCCGGCCCGGAGAGTTCAGGCGCTCCGATTGCCGGGATGCATTTTCGCCGGATTTTGGCTAAGATGAGAGCCGTTCCCATGCTGACCGCCCGACGTTTCGCCGGACCCGCTCTCCTGGCCATCGGCCTGGCCTCTCTCGCCGCTGGCGGCGTCCTCGTCCGTCCCGGCCCGGAGGCGCGCCCGAGGACCGGAGGCACGCTCCTCGTCAAGGCCTACCAGGCCCCGTTCAACCCCGTCTTCGACCCCTCGGCCGTCTCCCATTACTTCATCATCGAGCAGCTCTACGACGGGCTGGTCAAGTTCGACAACAACTTCCTGGTCATCCCGAGCCTGGCCGAGTACTGGACGATCTCGGACGACGGGACGCGGATCACCTTCACCCTGCGGAAGAACGTCCGCTTCCACAACGGCCGGGTCATGACCGCCGAGGACGTCAAGTTCTCGCTCGAGCGGCTCTGCCAGAACAGGGCGGAGAACGTCTGCTGGCCCTATTTCGTGCCGCGGGTCGCCGGCGCCCAGGAATACTGGGAGGGGAAGGCCAAGGAGGTCAGCGGCTTCCGGGTCATCGACCCGGACACCTTCGAGATCCAGTGGACGAGGCCCTATGTCTCGAGCCTCGGGTTGAACCTGCTGGCCATGTATTACTGCAAGATCCTGCCCAAGGACCTGCTCCAGGAGCAGGGGAGCCGCTTCTTCCAGCATCCCGTGGGGACGGGTCCCTTCCGGTTCGATTACTGGATCCGGAGCCCCAAGTTCGGGCCGCCGGACCTCGAGATCCTGGGCGTCCGCCTGGAGCGCTTTGTCGGGTATTTCGGCAAAAAGCCCTACCTCGACGCCCTCGAGTACTCTCCCTATTACCGGGACGACGATTTCGAGGCCGGGGACGTCCACATCATCCCCGTCGCCTCCGAGAGCCTCCTCCACAAGCGGTTCCAGGTCCTCGAGAACAGCTCCCTGCGGTCGGCCTGGCTGGCCCTGAGCTGTCACATCGCGCCCCTCGACCGGCCCGAGGTCCGCCGGGCCCTGGCCCTCGGCCTCGACCGGGCGGCGCTGGCCGCGGCGGCCACGACACCCGCCACGCCGCCTCAGGTGACGGACAACTTCATCCCGCCCCTCCTGCCCGGCTTCTTCCCCAGGGACGCCGCCCCGGTCTTCGAGCCGGACAAGGCCCGGATGCTCCTGGCCCGCCTCATGCCCGAGCCGGGCGGCCGCCTGACCCTGACCCTCATCCTCCTCCTGCCGCGCCGGGAGTCCCAGGCCAGCCTGGCTCGCGAGCTCGGGCGCGAGCTCTCCGCGATCGGCCTCGAGCTCGAGGTCAAGTATCTCAAGGCCGAGGAGGACATCCGGTCCGTGCGCGTCCCGTACCTGAAGTTCGTCGAGTGGACGATGGACTTCCCGGACCCCGAGAACATCATCCTGCCGCTCTACGGCTCCCAGTCGCCGGCCAACCGCCTCGGCGCGCATTACGCCAACCCGCGCCTCGACGCCCTGCTCGAGCAGTCGGAGGTCGAGACGAGCTGGGAGCGGCGGACGGCGCTCTTCCGGCAGATGGAGAAGATCCTGTTCGAGGACATGCCCGCCGTCCCGCTCGGCACGGAGCGCCTCCGCATCGCCCTCCAGCCGACCGTCCACGGCGCCAAGCTCCCGGCCCTGGGGTTCTTTTTCCTGGACACGAAGGAGATCTGGATCGAGAAGAAGGAAGCCTCCGGTGCGACTTAAGCTGTCGATCACGAAACGGCTCATCCTGTGGATCAGCGCCCTCGTCTGCATCCTCTTCGGCGCCGTGCTCTTCGTCATCCGGGTCTGGGTCTTCCAGGCGCTCCGCAGCCAGGCCGAGACCGAGGTCCAGCTGAACGCCCAGTACATGAGGCAGCAGAACCTCCCGCTCCTCAGCCGCTACGATTGGCCGGCCATCGAGGACAACATCGACCAGCAGGTCAGCGACCAGCTGCCGTACATCGTCTTCTATGACCGGGCCGGGGAGCCCAAGGCCGCCAATCCCCTGGTCCGGACACGGGCGGAGATCCTGGGCCGCAGCAGTCTGCCCGACGACGTCCGGCCGGGCGAGCCGGCCCAGCCCGTCGAAAAAGAGGTCGTTCTCGAGGGCCGCCCGGTGCGGGTCCTGGAGGTCGAGATCCCCATCTTCCTGCCGGAGAGCGAGACGAAGTGGGCCTCGGTCAAGCTCGGGCGCTCGCTCGAGCCCATGTACGCCGTCCGGCGGAACACCAGCCTCGTCATCATCCTGGTCGGGCTCGGCGGCATCCTCCTCAGCGTCGTGGGGGCGTCCTTCCTGGCCAACCGCATCACCCGGCCCCTGCGGAAGCTCGTCGACGGCACCGTCCGCATCTCCCGGGGCGATTTCGGCCGGGCCATCGACATCGCGCCAGGCGACGAGGTCGGCGACCTGGCCCGGAGCTTCAACGAGATGAGCGGCCGGCTCCTCGAGGCCCGCGAGCGCATGGCCGAGGCCAACCGGCGGCTCATCCAGGCCGAGAAGCTGGCCTCGATCGGCCGGCTGGCGGCGACCATCGCCCACGAGATCCGCAACCCCCTGACTTCGGTCAAGCTCAACATCCAGCGGGTGGCCGAGGAGGGGCGGGCCGACGCGGCCGAGCAGGAGCACATCGCCCTCTCCCTCGAGGGCATCGGGCAGATCGAGCGCTTCATCAAGGAGCTCCTCAACTATACCCGGGTCGCGGAGCTCGCCCTCGACCGCTTCCCCGTCGAGCAGGTCCTCGAGGAATCCCTCAAACTGCTGCGGGAGCCCCTCGCCCGCAAGGGGATCCGGGTCGAGAAGGACTATGCCCCCGGGCTGCCCCCCGTCCTCGTCGACGGCGACAAGATGCGCCAGGTCTTCCTCAATGTCCTGCGCAACGCGGAGGAGGCCCTGGGCGCCGGCGGCCGCATCCGGCTCGCCGCCGACATCGTCGGCGACGGCGGCCTGAGGCGGGTCCGGGTCCGCATCTCGGACGACGGCCCCGGCATCCCGGAAAAGGACCGGGACAGCATCTTCGAACCGTTCTACACGACGAAGCCGGGGGGCTTCGGGCTGGGCCTGGCCAACGCGCGGAAGATCGTCGAGCAGCACGGCGGCTCGATCCGGCTCGGCCCCGGGGACGGCCCCGGGACCTCGTTCGTCATTCTCATCCCGTGCGAGGAGGCGACATGAGATCCATCCTGATCGTCGAGGACGACCCCCTCGTCCGCAAGACGGTGACCTCCCAGCTCTCCCGGCGCGGCTTCGACGTGGCGGCCGCGGAGACGGGGGAGGACGGGGTCCGGAGGCACGCCGAGTCCGCCCCCGACCTCGTCCTGCTCGATGTGAGACTGCCGGACCTCGACGGCCTCGAGGTCCTCCGCCGGATCAAGGAGAAGGACCGCCGGGCCATCATCCTGGTCATGACGGCCTTCGACGACATGAAGACGACGGTCGAGGCCATCAAGCTCGGCGCCTACGAGTACCTGGTCAAACCGCTCAACGCGGCCGAGCTCGAACTCGTCATCGACAAGGCCCTCCAGGTCCGGGCCCTGGAGGACCGGGTCAGCTACCTCGTCGAGGAGAAGCAGAAGGCCTACACGATCGACAACATCGTCGGCCACTCGGCGCCGATGCGGGCCGTCTTCAAGATGATCGGCTCCGTGGCCACGACCCGGACGAACGTCCTCATCCAGGGCGAGAGCGGCACGGGCAAGGAGCTCGTGGCCAAAGCCATCCACTACAACAGCCCTTTCCGGGACGAGCCGTTCATCGTCATCAACTGCTCGGCCATCTCCGACACCCTCCTCGAGAGCGAGCTCTTCGGCCACGTCAAGGGCGCCTTCACGGACGCCGTGTCCGAGACCAAGGGCAAGTTCGAGATCGCCGGCAAAGGGACGCTCTTCCTGGACGAGGTCGGCGACGTCTCGCCGAACCTCCAGAGCAAGCTCCTGCGGGTCATCGAGAGCCGCGATTTCATGAAGGTCGGCGGCGAGAAGGTCCTCAAGACCGAGGCCCGCATCACCGCCGCCACCAACCAGAACCTCCGCGCCCTGATCGAAAAGGGCCGCTTCCGCGAGGACCTCTATTACCGGCTGAAGGTCGTCGAAATCAATTTGCCGCCGCTCCGGGAGAGGCGCGAGGACATCCCGGCGCTCGTCGCCTACCTCCTCGAGAAGATCAACCGCGACATCCGCAGAAGCGTGCGCAAGGTCCCGCCGGAGGTCATGAAGCACCTGACCGAGCTCCCCTGGAAAGGCAACGTCCGGGAGCTCGAGAACGCCTTGACCCGGGCCGTCATCCTGGCCAAGGGCGACGTCGTCCTCAGGGAGAACCTGCCGCTCGACCCGGAGGAGAAGGGGAGCTTCCCGGCCGGGCTCGTGCCGCTCGACGAGGTCGAGAAGAACTACATCCAGCACGTCCTAAACGCCGTCAAGGGCAGCAAGACGCGGGCCAGCCAGGTCCTCCAGATCAGCCGGCCCACCCTGGACAAGAAGATCAAGGACTACGGCCTCGAGGTCGGGGACGCGGGCTGACGGCGGGCCGTGTAAACTCCCTTGCCCGGCTGTAAATAATCTTCGGCCGTTCGCCTGGGGAGAGGCCTCTTCTCTCCGGCCGCCCATCCGGCCCGCTTGGCATAAAACGTGCATTTTGAAGGGGTGGAAAGAGAGCGAGAACTCCCATGGCTGGCAAGACCATCGCCATCGTCGAGGACGACGAGACCCTCCGCAAGACCTTCGCCCTGCTTCTCAAGGGCCGCTACCGGGTGCTGGCCATGGGCGACGCCGCGGAGGCCCTGAGCCGGCTCGCGCGGTCCCGCGCCGACCTCGTCATCACGGACTACCGGCTGCCGGGTCTCAACGGCCTGGAGCTCATCCGGAGGCTGCGGGGGGCGGGTTTCGAGGGCGAAGCGATGCTCATCTCGGCCCATCCGGACGCGATCAGGGTCGAGGAGATGAGCCGTCTGGCCATCAGCCACTTCTTCGTCAAGCCGCTCGACCTCGACCTGCTCAACGCTTCGATCGACCGCGCCCTCCAAGCGAAGATTGCGCCCGGTTCCCCGGCCTGACCCCGTGCGGCGGCGCTGGCGCTGTAAACCTTATTTACAGGATGGAAAGGAACCGGCCCGGCCGCGGCCCGTTCTCCAGGCGGCGACATAGGCCGAAGCGGGTGGCACAAAATATGCATTAATTAAAGGCGTGAAACGAAAGGCAAACGAGTTGATCCCTTTCCCGATACCCTTCCATAACCCTCCTTCTTTTTGTTCCGGAGCGAGGGGCGCCGCGGGGGCGCCCCTCCTCCCCCTTTCTTCCCGCTGAACGGGGCGATCCTCGCCCCTTCCGTCGATGGGTTTTCGCGCCCGGGGCTCGTCCCGGGCCCGTCAGCTGAAGCTCTGCTCGCCGAGCGACCTCTCGCCCGGCTTCTTGGCCCAGAACGTGCCGAAGATCGTCTCGGACCAGACGAGCTCGCTGTGAACAAAGCCGGCCTCGTCGAGCCACTTCAGCCAGGCCCGCTGGCTGGCCGGGAAATAGGCCGGCCGGTTGCGGAGCTGCCATTCCTGGACCTCCTCCCGGCGGACGCCCGTGGCCATGACGTCCCGCTCCCATTGCTTCCAGCGCGCTTCCCCGTCCGCCGAGGAGCGGACGTCGAGCATGACGGAGAAAGCGAAGATCCCGCCCGGCTTGAGCGACCAGAACGCGTTCCGGCAGACGGCCTCCTTGTCCTGCGCGGCGGGCAGGAAATGGAGGACGAGGTTCGAGAGGATGTGGTCATAGGCGGCCGGGCGCGAGTATTGGGCGATCGAGCGCCGCTCGATGTCCACCCACTCGCCGGCCGGTCCGAGCCGCTCGCGGCAGGCGAGGACCAGGGCCGGCTCCTGGTCCACGGCGACCAGGCGGACGTACGGCTTCTCCTCGACCAGGTGAGAGCTAAGGATGCCCGTCCGGCAGCCCAGGTCGAGGACCGGGGCGTAATCGGACTCCATGAGGAGCATCGATTCGACCAGCGATTCGAGGATGTCCGCCTGGTAGGGGACGAAACGGCGGATCTCGCGGTCGAAGGCCTCCGCGTCGCGGAGGAACAGGGGGCGCCCGGGTTCCGGGCGATTCTGGACTTCTAAGTTTTCATACATGGCCTGATCCTTGGCGGTTCCTTAAACAGCCAACTTTTTAGTCGTGCCGGCCGGCCGGAGTGCGGAAAGTTGAATCGGGGCCGAGGATGGATTATCCTTGGCCCTTCACGGGAAAGGAGGCCCGGACCATGAGACGGAACTCGACCCTCGGAACGGCGCTGGCCGCCCTGGCCATTCTCCTGCCCGCCGCGGCCCTGGCCCAGCGAACGGGTTTCAGCCGGGAGGAGTTCGTCCGCCGGCGAGCGGCCCTGATGGACCAGCTCAAGACGGGCGTCGTCCTCCTCTTCGGGGACGTCGACGTCCCTCCCGGGGCGCATTTCCGCCAGGACAACGACTTTTTCTATTTCTCGGGGAACGAGGACGTCGGGGCGGTCCTGGTCATGCTCCCGGCGGCCAGGCGGTCGTGCCTTTTCCTGCCCCAGCAATCGGCGCGGGAGGTCATGGTCTCGGGGCCGAACCTGCTCAAGGACCCCGAGGCCAAGGCCAAGACAGGTTTCGACGACATCCTCCCCGTCGGCGACCTCGACGAATTCCTGGCCCGGGCCCTGACGCGGTCCGGCCGGGTCCTCCATGTCCGGCTCTCGCCCAGGGACACGATGGACCTGGCCAGGAGCGAGACCGGGATCTTCGACGGCCGGCGGGCGCGCAGCCACTACAACGACCAGCTCTCGGCCGACCGCTACCGGATCGAGAAGCTCCGCGGCCGCTATCCCGAGTGCGAGCTCCGGGACGCGGCCCCGGCCATCGACGGGCTGAGGGTCATCAAAAGCGCCGAGGAGATCGAGGTCCTGCGCCGCAACGGCCGCCACTCGGCGGAGGGCATACGGCAGGCGATGCTGGCGACGCGACCCGGCGTCTTCGAGTACGAGATCGAGGCCGCGGCCATGGCCGTCATTCTCAGGAACGGGGCCCGGGGCCCCTCCTACGCGCCGATCGTCGGCTCGGGCCCGAACTCCTGCGTCTGGCACTACGACGAGAATTCGCGGCGCGTCGAGGCCGCGGACCTCGTCCTCATGGATTTCGGCGGCGACCTCGACCACATGGCCATGGACATCACCCGGACCTGGCCGGCCTCGGGCCGGTTCGCGGACGAGCAGCGGACCGTTTATCGGACCGTCCTCGAAGTCGAGAAGGCCTGCATCGAGGCCTATCGGCCCGGCGCGACGCCCGACTCCGTGCGCGAACACGTCGCTGCCGTTCTCAAGGCCAAGGGCCTCGACCCGCGCGGCCTCGAGGGCGGCCTCGGCCACGGCGTGGGGCTCGCCGTCCACGACGTCGACATCGGGGGCGTCCTCAAGGAAGGCATGGTCTTCGCCATCGAGCCGGCCCTCTACTATCCCGAGAAGGGCTTCGGCATCCGCGTCGAGGACACGGTCCTCGTTACCAGGAACGGCTGCGAGGTCCTGTCGAAGGACGTGCCGAAAGAGATCGACGAGATCGAGAAGCTCCTGGCCGCGCGGGGCAAAAAGTAAGCCGACCGGCCCTGCGCGCCAGGCGGGCAATCGGGAAAAGAGGGGCAGCCCCCTTCGGGGGCAGTCCGCTTTATTGAACCCCCGTCAGCAGGAGTGCCCCTGTCAGTTCCTTTGTGACACTTTTGCTATAATAGGCCGAGAAGCCTGAGGCTATTTTAATGGACAACCGCGAGACGCTGGAGAGGGTCGAAGCCGGGCTGCGGGCGCCCCTTCCCGGAATCCCCACACAGCTCCTCATGGCTCCCGACCCGCGCCCGGGGCACAAAGCCTATTTCGAGGTCGAGGGGACGTGCCTCAAGGCCGGCGTCCTCGTCCTCCTCTACGAGAGCGGCGCTGAGCTCCGCCTCCTCCTGACGCGGCGGACGGAGCGGGTCCTCCACCATCCCGGCCAGATCTCCTTCCCGGGCGGGGAGCAGCATCCCGGCGAATCCCTCGAGGCGACGGCGCTGAGGGAAACGGCGGAGGAGCTGGGGCTTGACCTGGGCCCGGTCAGGGTCCTCGGCCGGCTGACGCCCCTCTACCTGGCGTCGAGCAACTACTGCATCTACCCGACCGTCGCCTTCCTGCCCGGCGCCCTCACCTTCAAGCCCCAGGCCGACGAGGTGGCCGAGCTCATCGAGCTCCCCCTCTTGCACCTGGCGGAGCCGGCGAACCGGCGCCGCGAGACGTGGGCCTTGGGCGGCCGGACGGCCGTCGTCCCGTTCTACGAATACCGGGGCCACAAGGTCTGGGGGGCCACGGCCATGGTCCTGGCCGAATTCCTGGCCCTCCTCGGCGAGGCTTGATTGCCCCCCCGAAGGCCGATACAATAGCCCCAGAATGAAAGACGAGGTCCGGCCATGACTCCACGCCAGCGCGTCCTGAGCGGCATCCAGCCGAGCGGCACGATCCACATCGGCAACTACTTCGGCGCCATCGAGAACTGGGTCCGGCTGATGAAGGAGTACGACTGCTTCTTCGCCATCGTCGACTATCACGCCATCACCCAGAGCTACGAGCCGGCCCTCATGCAGCAGCGGATCTTCGACGCCGCGCTGGACAACATCGCCGCGGGCCTCGACCCCGCCCTGTGCACGATCTTCATCCAGAGCCACGTCCCGGAGCACACGGAGCTCTGCTGGCTCCTCAACTGCGTGACACCGCTGGGCGAGCTCGGCCGCATGACCCAGTTCAAGGAGAAGTGCGAGCGGGAGCGGGAGAACGTCACGGCCGGCCTGTACAACTACCCGATTCTCCAAGCCGCGGACATCCTCGTCTACAAGGCCGACGCCGTCCCGGTCGGCGAAGACCAGGCCCAGCACCTCGAGCTCACGCGCGAGATCGCCCGCCGCTTCAACGGGCGCTTCGGCGACTACTTCCCCGAGCCCCGGACCCTCATCGGCCGCGGCGCCCGGATCATGGGGATCGACGGCGAGGCCAAGATGAGCAAGTCCCTGAACAACACCATCGGCGTCGCCGAGGAACCGGAGGCGATCTGGGAGAAGCTCCGGCCGGCCAAGACCGACGAGGCCCGCAAGCGCCGCACCGACCCGGGGAACCCCGACCGCTGCAACATTTTCAGTTACCACAAGCTGGTGACCCCGGAGACCGAGATCCACGAGATCGTCCAGGGCTGCACGACCGCCTCCATCGGCTGCATCGACTGCAAAAAGGTCTTTTTCAAGAACCTCTGCCGGGTCCTCGACCCGATCCGGGAGCGGCGGCGGGAGTTCCAGGCCAAGCCCGAATACGTGCGGGAGGCCCTGAGCGAAGGGGCCCGGAAGGCCCGGGCCATCGCCAGGGAGACCCTCGACGGGGCCAAGAAGCTCATGGGCCTTCTGTCCGACTTTTAGTTTTTTCCCCCAGGCAACTCTTCGGCCTCCTTTTTCGTCTATCCCATCAAAGGTCGTTTCTTAAGGAGGCTCTCATGCTCAGAACCACGAAGATCTTCGTCCTGGCCATCCTCGCCTTGCTCTTCGCCGGGCTGTTCCTGCTGGCCGCGGCCGACTACCGGGAGGAATTCTCGAAGACCCTGCCCCTCAAGGCGGGCCAGACCTTCTCCCTGGAGAACGTCAACGGCAGGGTGACCGTCACGACGTGGAAAGAGGACCGGGTCGAGATCAAGGCCGTCAAGGTCGCCCGAGACGACGAGAAGGACCTCAAGGACGTGGAGATCCGGATCGAGGAGTCGGCCGGGAAGGTCTCGGTCAAGGCGATTTGGCCCAAATTCCGGACGCATTTCAACGTTCACGTTAACTTCGACGTCAAGGCCCCCGAGGGCGTCGACCTGAAAACGGTCGAGACCGTCAACGGTGATGTCGAGGCGTCCGGCGCCTACGGCTCGGCCGAGCTCGAAACGACCAACGGCTCGGTCACCGCCGATGGCGTCAAAGGCAGCCTCTCCGTTACGACGACCAACGGAGGCATCACGGTCCGGCGCCAGGAAGGGCGGCTGGAGGCCGAGACGACCAACGGCGGCATCCGCCTCGAGCGCCTGACCTTCAAGGACGGGATCCGGGCCGAAACGACGAACGGCTCGATCAGCCTGGCCATCGAGTCCCCCGGCGAGATCAACGCCGACCTTGTCGCGGAGACGACGAACGGGCACGTCTCCGTGGATTTCCCGGTGACGCTCCAGAACCTCCGCCAGTCGCGGCACCGGGTCGAGGCCAAGATCGGCCGGGGCGGGCCGGAGATCCAGCTGACGACGACGAACGGCTCGATCTCGATCACGAAATAGATGGTCAGGGGAACGTCCCGACGGGTCTTCGATAGGGCCTTGGGGATGGCTTTCACTCCAGAGTGCGGCTTGCGCTAAGCCGCACATGACGTTCCAGCCATTCCCCTTCGGCCCTATCCGATAAACCGGAGGATTGTCCCCCCTCCTTTTCTAATCGCGGGAAGGCGGCGCGCTGCCCGGGGCTTCGT
The DNA here is from genome assembly GCA_035543515.1 of Terriglobales bacterium. GTDB lineage: Bacteria > Acidobacteriota > Aminicenantia > Aminicenantales > Saccharicenantaceae > DATKJS01. The sequence goes on from DATKJS010000087.1 coordinate 36,015, forward strand.
CCCTGAGATAGACGACCCCCGTCTGGCTGAGAAGGCGGCGGAACTCGTCGTCGGCGAGGCCGCTGCGAACCTCGGCCTCGACGTGCTTGCCGAAGACGAGCCGCTTGTTGATGCCCTCGATGAGACTCGTCGTCCGGAGATAGAGCGAGGCCGGCGGCGCGTCCGCGACGACCGTGACCTTATCCTCCTTGACGATGACGGCCCGGACCTCCGGGAGCTTGGCCATCTTCTGGGCGAACTTGGCGAGCATCTGGCGCTTCCGGTTCCGGGCAGACCTGTAGATGAGTAGGGCGATGACGGCCGGCCCGATGAGCGACCCCCAGTTGACGCGGGCGACGAGCAGGACGACGGTCACGGCGAGGCCGGCGAGGGCGAGGATTAGGCCCTTGTTCCCGAATGGGATCGAGGCCAAGACCCGCTCCCCCCAGGCCTTGAGCCGTTCCCCTGCCGGCAGCGAGCGGCGGGCGCCGGTCTCGAGGTCCTGCTCCAGCCGCTTGAGCTCGGCGGCCAGGGCGCGGGCTTCAGGATAGCGGTCTTCCGGCTTCTTCCGCAGGCAGCGCGAGACAATGTGGTGGAGGTGGGGAGGCAGGTCCCGCCGGATGACGGTCACCGGCCTGGCCTCCTCGTAGGCGATGGCGTGCATCGTGTCGATCGGCGTCTCCCCCTTGAACGGCAGCTGCCCGGTCGCCATTTCGTAGAGGACGATGCCCAGGGAAAAGATGTCGCTCCGCGGGTCGAGGTCGCGGCCGCGGGCCTGCTCGGGGCTCATGTAGCTGATCGTCCCCATCACGGCGCCGGGCATTGTCCGGCCGCGCTCTCGGGTCAGGGTCCGGCCCAGGACGTCGGGGGTTTCCGGCGCCTCTGTCGCCGGCTCGAGGAGCTTGGCCAGGCCGAAATCCAGGAGCTTGGCGTGGCCGTCGCGGGTCACCATGATGTTGTCGGACTTGATGTCGCGATGGAGAATGCCCGCCTCGTGGGCTTTGGCCAGTCCCTCGGCGACCTGGCGCGCGATCTCGACCGCGGCCAGGATGTCGAGCTCGCCGTCGGCGATGAGGCGGCTGACGGTCTTTCCGTCGACGTACTCCATGGCGATGAAGATGCCGCCGTCGGCCTCATCGATATCGTAGACCTGGGCGATGGCCGGATGGTTGAGGGCGGCTGCGGCCTGGGCCTCGCGGAGGAAGCGGGTCCGGCGGTCAGGGTTGGCTACGACGTTCGGCGCGAGCATCTTCAGGGCCACGGGACGCTGGAGACGGACGTCGACGGCCTTGTAGACGACGCCCATGCCGCCCCGTCCGAGGAGCGATTCAACCTTGTAGTGCTTGAGGACCCGGCCGACCAGGGGCGTCGCGAGAGGAGGACCGCCTTCCATTTTCCCAAAAATAACACAGGCCCCCGCCCGGGTCAACCGGCCCCGCCGCGGGCCGGGCCGCGCGGGGTCACTTCGAGGTGACGAGGTTGCGCCGCCTCAACTCCTCGAGCCCTTTCTCCCAGGGACCGGCGTCGGCCCAGAGGTAGTAGGAGAAGTACCGGACGGTCTTCTGGAAGATGGGCACCCAGGGCTGCAGCTCGGCGTAATAGTGATGGGACTCCCCGTTGGACGGGTGGTTCATCCACATGTGGAGGAACTCGGGCTCGCTCACCGGGAAGGCGCCGACGAAGGAGACGTCCTCGACCGTGTCGCGGCCGGCGTTCCAGCCCTCGTTGAGGAAGAAGAGCTCGCCGAAATACTCCTCCGGCCGCATCCGGACCTCCCGCCGCCCCTTGACCGAGGGGATGACGAAGACGTCCTCAGTCCAATGCCGGCGGCCGAGCTCGAGGATCGGCTGGGGGCCGATCATGTGGAGCTCGGGGTTGCGGAACTCGAGGGCGAAGCGGACCTCGACGAGGGGCGAGTCGCCATAGAGGGTGAAGGTCTTCTCCAGCCGGTTGCCGTAGTAATCCGCGGTCATCCGGACCTCCACGAACGGCCCCTCCCGCCGGACGACCTCTGCGTCGTAGACCTTGTGCGTCTCGATCGAGGCTTGACCGAGGAAATCCTCGAAGCCGCCGTAGGGATAGAAGCCGCGCTCGCGGAACGGACGCTTGTCCGTGTCCTCCTTCTCCGGCCAGAGCTTGAAGAGGACGTTGTCGCTGCGCGACTTGACGAAGTCCTCGATGATCCGGCCTCCGGTCCGCAGCAGCGTCACCCGCACCTTATCGTTCTCCATCCGGTACTCGTTGACGCCGTCGCCGTCGAGGTCGACCTCCGTGACCGTGGCTCGGCCGGCGGCCGGCCCGACGCCGAGCTGGGTCTCGCTCGCGGCGCCGAGCGCGGCGGCCCTGACCGTGTAGGCGCCGGCCTCGAGCGGCAGGCGGAAGGTCAGGGTTTCGTGGCCGCCCGGCCCGGCGTGCCCGGTTCGGGCCGTTTCGTAAACCGGCTTCGCGCCGACGCGGCCCGCGGCGTAGACCTTGACCGAGACGGAGTACGCCGCGCCGTTAGAGAAGTTGTGGACGGAAACGGGGTAGACGACCTCCGGCTCCTGGCCGTAGAGGAGGCGGTGGACGGAAACGGCCGGCGGCAGGTCGAGGATGGCCAGCGTCCTCTTCCTGGCCGCGCCCCAACGCATCTCGACGAGGATGGGGTTCGTCCTGGCCATGGCCGCCGCCCCCGGCTCGACGGCGAAGCGGAAGGTCCGCTCGGCCTGCGCGGGCAGGGCAGCGTCGGCGAACGGCGTCGCGACCCGGAGGCCGGGCGCCGGCCTGACCTCGAGCTTCGCCGCGAGAGGCGTCCCGGTCAGGTTGGCCGCCCGGACGACGAGCTCGCGGCCCTCGACCGCGGCCTCGAGCCGGACCCGGTCGCCGAAATAGCTTTCGAGGAAGGTCCGGTCGAGAAGGAGCATCTGGAGGGCGCGCCGGAACGGGCCCGGGCCCATCATCCGGCCCTGGGGAAGCACTCCGACCGCGCGCCGGCCGAGGATGGCCTCCCACATCCTTTCGCGCGTCAGCGGGGCGCCCTTCTGCGTGAAGAGGACCATGCAGGCCGGCGCGTCCTCGCGGACCATGCCCGTCTGGAGGATGAAGGGCACCTCCTCGCCGTCGATCTGCTTCTGGTTCCCGTCGATGCCGATGGATCCGTCGTAAGTGAACTTATCGCAGTCGGGGGCGTAGACCGGACGGAAGATGTGGCCGCCGCGGTCCCTGACGAACCTGATCCACTCCTCCTCGGTCGGCGTGTCCTGGATCTTGAGCCCGTCCCAGTCGCGGAGGCCGTAGGCGACCGTGCCCAGGCTGTGCGTGGCCTTGCCCGTGCCGACGTCGGTCGGGATGTCGAGACCGACCGCGGCCAGCCAGGCCGGGAGCTCGTCCTTCATCAGGTAGTCCATATAGCCGCTGAACGTGAACCAGTCGTTGCCCTGGCCGAGCCCCTTGGCGATGACCTCGAGGGGGTGGCCGGGGAAGCAGGTCACGCTGTGGAGGAGGGTCCCGGCGCCGAACCAGCCGCGGTGGAGGTCATGGCGGCCGAGGACGTCGCGGAGGCCCGCGAGGAGCTCGCCGAAGCGGCGACGCCCCTCGGCCGAGTCCGTGATCACCACGGAGAGCCGGCGCCCCCCGCCCTCCAGCGGGAAGGCCAGGACGTCGGCGAACCCTCGGGCGCCGAGCTGGTGGCTGCCGAGGGCGTTGCGGGTCGCGGCGAGGTCGGGCGCCAGGGCGACGAGCCGGCGGCCCACGGCGCTCGCGGGCCGGACCCAGGCGAGGACGTCGGCGCCGGCCAGGGCCTTTTCGAGCGCCGCCTCGTCCGGGTCATCGAGCTCGCGGACCGGGCCCTTGAGATAGGCCTCGAGGAACCCCTCGGCCATGCACAGGCCGGGCACACCCAGCGCCTCCGCCGTGTCGGCCTTGCTCTGGACGATGGAGCGGGCCACGTCCGCCTGGCTGACGAGGAAGAGGTTGCCATACTGAGACCACGTCCAGTAAACGTCGTGCCAGTAGTTCGTGTAACCGTTGAACTGTCCGGGCGTCTGGACCGCGGGCAGGGGAGCCGGGGCGCCGGCGAAGCGGAAGCGGTCGAGGCCGTCGGCCGCGGCCGGCGACGGCCGGAAGAGAAGGGAGCCCACGACCAGGAGAAAAAGCGCCCCACGTGTCCGGTTCGTCACGCTCATCGTCTTCCTCCTCGGGCCGCGGTCCGCCCGGCCTGGCCGGGTCCCCTATTATAGCGGCGGCCGGGCCGCCGCGAAAGCCCGGATTGACTCGCGCGGCCGGGCTTGGTATGCTCAACCCATCGGGGCGTTGGGAGGGGTCGATGGAAGGCGGACCGACCAGGACTCTCAAGGTCGAAACCTCGCGCATCGCGGCCGGGCAGGTGCTCGCCGGAAAGTACCGGATCATCCGGGAGATCGGCCGCGGCGGCATGGGCGTCGTCTACGAGGCCGAGGACCTCAGGCTCAAGCGCGCGGTCGCCCTCAAGTTCCTGCCGCCCGGGCTGACGGCCGACCCGGACTCCCGCGAGCGGTTCGTCCACGAGGCCCGGGCCGCCTCGGGCCTCGACCACCCCAACATCTGCACCATCCACGAGGTCGACGAGACCGAGGCCGGCGGCATGTACATCGCCATGGCCTGCTACAAGGGCGAGAGCCTCCGGGAAAAGCTCGGGCGCGGCCCGCTCGCCCCGGACGAGGCCCTGGACATCGCTCTGGGCGCGGCCGAGGGCCTGGCCAAGGCCCACGCGTCGGGCATCGTCCATCGGGACATCAAGCCGGGGAACATCATGGTCACCGAGGACGGCGCCGCCAAGATCCTCGACTTCGGCCTGGCCAAGCTGGCCGGGGAGGCGCGCCTGACCATGCCGGGGACGACGTTGGGGACGGTCGCCTACATGTCGCCGGAGCAGGCCCGCGGCGACGACGTGGACGCCCGGACCGACGTCTGGTCGCTGGGCGTCGTCCTCTACGAGATGGTCTCGGGCCAGCTGCCGTTCCGGGGCGAGAAGGAGGGGGCCGTCCTCCACGCCATCCTCCACGAGGCGCCCCGGCCGGTCGAGTCGCTCCGCCCGGGCTTTCCGGCCGGCGTCGCGGAAATCCTCGGGCGCGCCCTGGCCAAGGACCCGGCGAAGCGCTATCCATCGGCCCGGGAGATGGCCGACGCCCTCCGCGGCCTGCGGGCCCGGCCCGCGACGCGCGCCTTTGACGCGGCCAGGAGGCTGACCTTCGGCCGCTCGCGCCGCCGGCTCCTCGTCGCCGCCGGGGCGGTCTCGCTCGCCGCCCTGGCCGTCGCCGTCTGGCTCCTCACCCGGCCGAGCCTGGCCTTCGAGACCCGGGACAAGCTCATGGTGGCCGACGTCGAGAACCTGACCGGGGACAAGGTCTTCGACCTGGCGCTGCGCACGGCCATCGAGGCCGGCCTCCAGCAATCGCCGTTCGCCGCCGTCTTCGACAAGGGCCAGATCGCGGAGACGCTCCGCCTGATGCGGATGGAGCCCTCGGCGCGCGTCGACGAGGTTCTCGGCTGCGACATCTGCCGATTCGCCGGTGTCCGGGCCTTCATCCTGCCTCGTATCCTCGCCGCGGGCGAGGCCTACGAGCTCGAGGCGATCCTGGTCGACCCGCTGAGGCGGCGCCACGTCGACCGCATCCGCGTCGCCGCCCGGGGGCGCGAGGCCGTCCTGCTCAAGGGCATCGACGAGCTGACCGGCCGGCTCCGCTCCCGGCTCGGCGAATCCCTGGGCTCCATCGGGAAAGCCGCCCGGCCCGTGGCCACGGTCACGACGTCCTCCTGGGAGGCGCTGGACTACTTCTCGCTGGCCCAGGCCAAGCGGAGCGGCGGCCGCTTCAAGGAAGCCGTCGCGCTCTACGAGCTCGCGCTGGACAAGGACCCGAAATTCGTCGCCGCGCGGAGCTCCCTGGCGCTCGTCCTCATCCAGTTCATGGACGAAGAGAAGAAGGGCCAGGCGATGCTCCGGCAGGCCCTCGAGGACGGCCTGAGCCAGAAGCTCCCCGAGAAGGACCTCCTGCCGCTCAAGGCCGTCTGCCGCCAATTCGTCGACAAGGACCTCGAAGGCGCCCTGGCGGAGTACAAGACGATCTCGGAGCTCTTCCCCGACCTCATGCCCCCGTACAACAATGCCGCGCGCGTCCTCCAAGCCTTGGGCCGGTACGACGAGGCCGTCCCGCTCTTCGAAGAGGCGTCCCGGCGGGCTCCCAGGAGCTCCGTCCCTCTTCAAAACCTCTGGTTCCTCCACATGACCTTCAGGCACGACGCCCCGGCCGCCGAGTCGGTGGGGCGGCGGATGGCCGGTCTTGCGCCGCTCCTGGCGAACCCTCACAGCTACCTCGGATACAGCCTCGCCGTCCAGGAGAAGTTCGACGAGGGCGAGAAAGAGCTCCGGAAGGCGCTCGAGCTCGAGGCCGACCATCCCTATGCTCTGCCGAATCTCGGCCACGTCCTCTACGCGGCGGGCCGGGCGGCGGAGGCCGTTCCCTATTTCCGGAGGGTCGTCGCTCTCGACAAGCAGCGGAAGTCGGAGGGGAAGATCGTGTGGGACTCCATCGCCCTGGCCCTGGCCCTGCGGGATGCGGGACAGGCGGCCGAGGCCGTCGAGGCCCTCCGCGACGTCCGGGCCGGGCTGGAGAAGGCCGTGGCGGCTCCGGCGCCCGACCCCGGGGACTGGGTCGCGCTCGGCGCCGTCGAAGTCATTGCCGGCGAGCGGGCCAAAGCCGAGGCCTGCCTGAAAGAGGTTCGGCCGGGCGAGCTCAAGGACGCCAACACGCTGTGCGACCTGGCCGAGCTCTGCGCCCTCCTCGGCCAGCCGGGGCCGGCCGTCGAATACCTCCGGAAGTCCGTGGCCGCCGGGACCAGCGACTTCTATTTCCCGGTCATCCTGCCGGAGTTCAGGTCCCTCCGGAAGGACGCGGGCTTCCGGGCCATCTTCAAGCTCGGCACCTAGACACGGCGGGCTCTTTCCTCGCCTTGCTTTCTCTTTTTCGCCCGGAAGACGCCGGCCATTGAAGGCGGGCCGGGCGCGCCCGGGACCGGGAAGAGGGAGCGGCACTTGATGGTTCAGGAACGCGGGCCTATAATGGTTGCCCCGATCCGGAGCGGCGAAAGCAGGCGACCATGAGCAAGATCTGCGATTCGAAGGAGATCCAGGAGATCACGACGTCCGCGGAGGGCGTCTTCGTCCTCTTCTATGCCGATTGGTGCCCGTTCTCGCGGGCGTTCCTTCCCATCTATGAGAAGCACGCCGCCGGCCGGGACAGGGAATTCCTCCGCGTCCTCCTCGAGGGCAACGAGGCCCTCTTCGACGCGCACGGCGTCGCTGTCTATCCGACGGTGCTGTTCTTCGAGGGCGGCAAGGCCTCCAAGCGCCTCGATGGGAAGCACCTCGCCGGGCTCAAGGAGAAACAGCTGACGGACCTCATCGCCTCATGCGGCAAGGCCCGGGGCTAGCGAGCGGCGGTCAGGCTTCCTCGACAACCTTCCAGCCGATGACGTCGGCGAGGGCGCGAACCGACTCCTTGAGGTCGCCGAAGAACGTCACCCGGTGCCAGCCCCATTCGTCCCATTTCGTGAACAGCTTCTCGAAATCCCCGAGCGGCTCCGCGACGAGCTTGGTCCGGCAGGCCCGGTCCTCGGGGTCGTTGCCGACGGCCTTGCCCTGGTGGAAGAGGATCTCCTTGCGTGCCTCGGAGAGCTGAACGCTGGTCGTCATGTAGCCCGTCGGCAGGATCGAACGAACGGAGGCTCCCTTCCGGTCCTCGGAATGGGTCAGGATCTCGAACGGATTGACCGGGCCGCGGGGGCCGAAGACCTTGTTTGATGCCACGCAATGGGCGTAGATGATGTGGCGCGTCGAGGTGTCGAGGACGGGGTCGGAGATGTAGCCCGGCCGGCCCTTGGCCATGAGCCCGAAGGCCGTCATGGCCGCGGCCGACGTCACGTCGCACTCGCAGCCGCCGACGAGGCCCTCGTTGTTGAGCTCGTGGAAGCCCAGGCACGGGTAGGCGTGGATGTGCCCGCCGTAGAAGCCGCCCAGGCAGTTGACGGTGATGCCGTGGGCGCCGCGCTTCTTGAGGACGTCCTTCATGCCGAGGTACATCGCGGCCGAGTTGGCGAGCTCGTCGCGGCTGACGCCGCTGACCACGGCGGCCGTCTTCCCCCAGCGGTCGGCGATCGTTCGCGCCTCGTCCTTGTCGGCGGCCGCCCAGGCGTCGTTGACCTCGGCGAAGGGGATCTGGAGGACGGGCACGCCCATGACCGACGTCGCCGGGCCGGGCTTGTCGTCGCGGACGGCGAGGAGCGTCGCCCCCTTGATGAGGCGGACGGTCTCCGCCGTCGGCAGGACCGCCAGCCGGTCGGGCTTGCCGGCGATGTCCCAGGGCCCGGGCGTCCGGGCCACCCGGCTCTCGGCCGCGGCCGCGGCGAAGTCGAAACCGGGGCCGGCGGCCTTGGCCTGCTCGAAGGCGCGGACGGCGTCGAAGAGGTCGTTCGGCCTCGGCGAGGCGACGAACCCGACGTTCCTCGTCCCGGCGCGGAGGAAGGCCGCGGTGTAGACGAGGAAGCCGCCGCTCCCGGCGAAGGGGAAATCGACGTAGAGGACCGGCTTGCCCGTGGCGGCCGCGGTCTGGACGACCCGGTTCCAGCAGTTCATTTGGAATACGATGTATCCGTCGACCGGCGCCGATTTGTCCGAGTCGAGGATTTTCTGGGCCTCCTCGGGACCGGAGGCCAGGGCCGGAAGAAAGACCGTGCTGGGGAAGCGCCCGGCGAGCTCGGCGTTGAATTTCTCCATGACCGGCCGGAAATCGAAGCCGATGTTGGGCCAGTCCGGCCGGTCCTGGACCGGGCCGTGGAGCGAGTAGAGGACCCTCAGCCGCAGCTTGACGCCGGCGGCCTTGGCCGGGGCCCCAGACTTTGCCCAGGATGGGGCGGCCATGAGGCCGGCCGCGCCGGCGCAGACGGCGCAATCGCCGAGGAACCGCCTCCGGCTCATCGGGTGGGCCGCGCAGCCCGTGAGAGGGATCCGTCCGTGTTTTCGCATGCCTCCTCCTTCCGGCGCGGCTCGGGCCGCTCGACCCTGGGAAACATATCGCCCGCCGATGCCGTTTGTCAAGCCGGCGGATGATAGGGTCGAGTCTGCGGTCCGCCTCCATTCCGGCCGCTCCGTGGCCGTCTTTCGCAGCGACGCGGGATGAGTGTAAACTGTGGGCTTGACCCCATCTTCCTTTAGGAGGCACGCCATGAGAAGAACCGCCGTCCTTGTCCTCGCCGCCCTGGCCCTGGCGGTCGCGGCCGCCGGCCGGGCGAAACCCTCGCCCGAAGCCGAGATCCGGGCCGTCCTCGAGCAGCAGCAGGCGGCCTGGAACAAAGGGGACGTGGAGGGCTTCATGGCCTACTATTGGCGGTCCGGGGCCCTGACCTTCCAATCCGGCCACAGCCGCACCCACGGCTGGGACGGCGTCCTGGCCCGCTACAAGAAGAACTATCCCGCGGGGACGATGGGCCGCCTCGAGTTCACGGACCTCGAAGTTCGCCTCCTCGGTCCGGACGCGGCCTTCGTCCTCGGCCGCTTCCGGCTCGACCAGGGCGGGCCGCTCAAGGAGGGCGTCTTCACCCTCGTCTTCAGGCGCACCGGCGAGGGCTGGCGGATCGTCCACGACCACACCTCTTCTTGATTAATGCGTCCGGATGAGGAATAATCTGGGGCTGTCCATGGCCCCCTCCGAGTTCGGTCCAGCCCACGAGGTCCGCATGAAAAATCCCGCCCGCTTGACCCTCCTCTCCCTGCTCCTCGCCGCGGCGCTCGTTGCCACGGCCTGCGGCCCGGCGCCCTCGGCCGTGCCGCCCCGGCCCCGGCCGCTCTGGTTCGGCTTCCACGCCATGCTCGAAAGCCCCGAGGAGGCCCAGGGCCTCATCTCCGAGATCCCCGCCCTGGCCGGGCTCGGCGTCAACCTCATCGTGGCCGAGATCGATTACAACTACGAGTTCGTCTCGCACCCGGAGCTCAGGTCCGACAAGGCCCTCTCAAAGGAGACGGTGAAACGGATCGTCGCCCTCTGCCGGCGGTACCGGATCCGCCTCGTCCCCGAGTTCCAGAGCCTCGGCCACCAGTCCTGGGCGGAGAAGACCTACCCGCTCCTCGCCAAGTACCCGCAGTTCGACGAATCCCCCGGCAAGTACCCCGGCAACAAGGGCAAGGAACCGATGGGGAACGACTTCTACTGCCGGAGCTGGTGCCCGCTCCACCCGGACCTGGCGCCGGTCATCTTCGCCCTTTACGACGAGGTCATCGACGCCTTCGAGGCCGACGCCCTCCATGTCGGCATGGACGAAGTTTTCCTGATAGGCAGCGAGTTTTGTCCGCGCTGCCGTGGCAAGGACCCCGCCGAACTTTTCGCCAAGGCCGTCCAGGATGCCTACAATCATATCGTCGGCCGGCGTGGCAAGGAGATGTTCATGTGGGGCGACCGCCTGCTGGACGGCGCGGCCATCGGCTTCGGGGAATGGGAAGCTTCGATGAACGGGACCTTCCCCGCGGTCGACAGGATCCCGAAGGACATCATAGTTTGCGATTGGCACTACGAACTGAACGAGGCCAACGCCTACCCTTCGATACCGTTCCTCCTAGAAAAGGGCTTCCGCGTCCTGCCCACGAGCTTTAAGGACCCTGTGCAGGTCAAGGCCCTGATTGACTATTCGCTGAAATTCCCTAAAGACAGAATGTTGGGGCACCTGTGCACGATCTGGGGCGGCATGAAAAAGGGCAAGACCCGGAATTATCCGCCGCTCATCGCGGCCGCCAAGTTGCTCCGGGCCGGAAGCTCCAAGGTCGGGGCCGCGGTCCAGCCGGAGAAGGGGAGGATGCCATGAACGCCTGCAGAACAACGCCTTTAGGACTCTTTATTGCGATCCTGGCTTTCGCTGTGCCGGCCCGCCCACAGCCGATAAGAATTCTTCTCAACCAGGTCGGCTACGACCCGGCCGGCTCACAGCTTGCCGTGGTTCAAGGGCG
>DATKJS010000088.1:0-4615 GCA_035543515.1 Terriglobales bacterium
GAATACTATATAAATAGGATTTTCGTTGCAAAAGTAAAGCGCTTTCTTTAAATTAATCTGGCCCTCGGCCACTCCCGATAGCAGGGGGCCGGGGGGGGGATCCGTCACACCCCCGAAGGGTGGATCTTTCGAATAAGAACGAATGAGCATATACTATTCGCTCCGCGCTGTCAAGGTTTTTTTACCCTTCTTTTTTTTCCTAGCCGTCCTCGGGGCATTCCTCCTCCCGGCCAACCAGGAAGTCACCCTACAATTAACCAAGATTCGTGCCAAAAAGTTCCCCCTCGGGGCCGGCCGTCCAGAGGAGGGCAAGGGCGGGGGGGCCGCGATTGGGGGGACCGCTTTCCCCCCAGGGGAGGGCTGGACGGCGGGATAATGGAGGGCCCGAGGACCCGGGCGGGGCGAGGTCAGCCGGCCTGCTTCGGCCCGGCCTTGCCGCCGGCGCCGGTTCCGTCCTCCGCGGCAGGACCGGGCTTCTTCGCGCCGGGCTTGCGGGCCGTCCGGGGGTCCGGACCGGCGGGGATGAAGTCGAGGGCGGCGGAATTGATGCAGTAATGCAGAAAGGTCGGGGCCGGCCCGTCGTCGAAGACATGCCCGAGATGGGAGCCGCAGACGGCGCAGCGGACCTCGACCCGCTTCACGAGGAGCGAAAAGTCGTCCCTGTAGACGAGGTTCTTCTCGTCGACCGGGACGGAGAAGCTCGGCCAGCCGGTGCCGTGGTCGTATTTCGCCTCCGAGCGGAAGAGGGGGGTGCGGCAGGCGTTGCAGACATAGACGCCGTCCTCCCAGAAATCGTGGTAGCGACCCGAGAACGGCTGCTCGGTGTGTCCCTGCCTCAGGACCCGGAACGCCTCCGGGGCCAGGACGCCCTTCCATTCCTTCTCGCTCTTTTGCGTCTTTTTTCTGGGCATGCCGGCTCTCCCTTCTCTAGTATACATTAACCGGGGCGCCATCGAAACGGCGGCGGAGTCGCCCCGTCCGCGGGTTTAGTCGCGCGGGCGGCGGCCGCGACCCGTCCCTCGAGCCGCGCCGAGGGCCGGCGGCGCCGGAAAAAGCGAAAAATCCGACATTTCCCGTTGACTTTTAGTCAGGGGCTTCTCTATAATGAGATCGCTGGCTGGAGAGGGATCCTCCTTAGCCCCGCTTCCTTTTCCTTTGAAACCTTGGCGCCTCGCCAGCCAGCGTCCTAGTTTTCGGGAAAAACCCTCCGGCCTGCCCGATCTGCGGTGTTCGCCCGGGGGACCCGCCGCGGCCCGGCGGCTCAGGCCTCGCCGTCGGCCTTGGCCCGCTTCTGGTGATACATGAGGAAGTCGGCTCGGTCCAGGCACTCCTCGAGCGAGGCGACCTCCCTGGGGTTGTGGCGGACGACGCCCATGCTCGCCGACCACCTGAGGCGTTTCGGGCGGCCGTTGTTGTAGGCCCGGATGCGATCCCCGAGCCTCTTGAGGAGGCCTTTCTCCGAGCCGCGCTGCGACCTCATGGCCAGCACGGCGAACTCATCGCCGCCGATCCGCGCGATGACGTCGCTCTCGCGGAGCGTCTCTCTCAGCATGCCCGCCAAGGCCTGGAGGAGCCGGTCCCCGGCCGCGTGGCCCAGCGTGTCGTTGACCTTCTTCAAGCCGTCGACGTCGATGTAGACGAGGAAGGATTCCTTGCGCAGCCGCTTGGCGATCTTCATCTGCTGCTGCCCCAAGGTGAAGAAGCCGCGCCGGTTGTTGAGGCCGGTCAGGTGGTCGGTCAGGGACAGGCTCTCGTTCTTCGCGTTGCTCGCCCGGAGGCCGGCCAGGGCCTGATTCAGCTTCCTTTCCGAGTCCTTTCCCTTGGTGATGTCGTCGAGGATGCCGTCGTAGAACAGGACCTTCCCGTCCGCCCCCTTGACGGCCTGGCAGTAGTCCCGGACCCAGAACTTCCGGCCGCCGGCGCGGCGGAGCTCGAACTCGGTGAAATAGCGGGGTTTCGTGGCCAGCTTGGCCAGGTGCTCGTCCCGGTCGTGCTTCGTGACATAGAAGTCGGAGACGTTGTAGCGGAGGAGTTCGGACGGGCTGCGGACGCCGAGCATCCGGGCCAGGGCGGGGTTGGCCTCGATGAAGCGCCCGTCGGGGGTCGTGCGGTAGACGCCGACGGGGAGGTGCTCGACGAGGGCGCGGTAGCGCTCCTCGCCGGCCCGCGCCGCGCCGCCCGCCCTGCGGTGGGGAGCCCGCTTCACGGCCATGGCGTTCCCTCCCGGTCCTTCCGGGGGGATTTGTACCAAAGACGGCCGGGAATGTCAAAGCCCGCGTCTTTGAAATCCCGGCCGGTTCCTTGCTATAGTAAGAAATGTGGAACGGCATGGAGCGGATGGTCCGATGAAGAGAGCGGGGAGGAGAGCAGCGGCCCTTGGCCTGGCCCTCGCCCTAGCGGCCTGCGCCCCCCAGAAAAAGACCGTCACGGTCGAGGTCACGGACGAAAGCCTCAAGGCCGGGGAGGCGGCCGGCCTGGTCCGGCAGGGGCATTACCTGGCGTTCAAGCGCGCCGTCCGGCTGTACGCCGGGCTCCACGCGCGGCCCCGGCTCCGGCCGAAGATCGCCGGGCCTTATCTCGAGGCCTGCCTCCTTTTGGACCTGCGGGAGAAAGAGATCGGCATCGACGACCCGGCCTCGGCCGCCGCCGTCGAACGGCTCATCCGTGAGAACCCGATGCTCGCCGGCTACGCGCCCTACATGACCCTCGTTTCGGACGTCCCGACGCGGGCGCTGGGGGCCATGCGCGACATCGACACGAGCCGCTGGAACAAGGCCGCCGTCGACGCCGTCAAGGCGGCTGCGGACGTGGTCCGAAAGAGCGCGGCCACGAACGAGTTCGCGGCTTGCGTCCTGGCCTCATGGTCCTGTTCCCTGGGAAGTTATTCCGATCGATGGCGCGACCCCGCCGAATTCCTGAAGACCTATCCCGATTCCCCGCTCATCAAGTACGAGGTCGCCGTCTGCGGCGGGGTCCGGCCGGAACTGCTCGAAGAGATCCTGGCCCGGGAGCCGGGCTTTGCGGAAGTCGATTTTCATCTCGGCCAGGCCGCGCTCGCGGAAGGGCGGCTCCTCGACGCCGAAAAACACCTCCTCAAGGCCTATGAGGCCATCCCCGAGTCGCCGCAGACGCGGATCCTCTTGGCCGGCATCTATTTCGCGACCGGGGAATTCGACCAGAGCCTCCGCTTCTACGACCTGACCCTCGAGGTCGCGCCCGAATACCGGGACGCCCTCCTCGGCCAGGCCATCTGCCTGAGCACGCTCGGCCGGCACGAAGAGGCGATGGCCGTCCTCGGCCGCCTGCTCGATCTCGGCTATTACCTCATCGGCGAGGCCCACTACTGGCTGTCCTGGAACCTCCACGAGCTCAAGCGGGACCCTGAAGCGCTCGCCCACATCGACGAGGCCAAGGGCCGGCTGCCGACGAACTCCGAGGTCTTCTGCCTGGCGGGGACGATCGCCCTGGACATGGGCCGGCTCGAGCGGTCGGAGCGGGATTTCCTCGAATCCCTGAAGGACAACCCCGATAACACGGAATCCCTCTTCGGGCTGGGGACGGTCAGCGGCCGGAAGGAGCGCTGGGCGGAATCGGCCGCCTATTACGAGAAGGCGGCCCGGGCGGCGGACGCCGCGGGGGCCGCGGTCGCGGCGAAGATCGAGGAGGTCAGGGCGTCGGCTCTGCCGGAGGAGCGCAAGGCCCGGCTCGTCCGCGGGCGCGAGGCCCAGGCCGAAAGGCTGCGCCTCCAGTCGGCGACCTCGTCCTACGACGCCGCGGCCGCCTGCCTCAACGCCGGCCTCAAGGACAAGGCCGTCGCGGCGGCGTCCAAGGCCGCGGCCCATCCGGCCCTCAAGGCCAAGGCCGAGGAGCTGCTCCGCTCCGTCAAGAAATGAACGGCCGCAAGCAAAAGAGGGACTGTCCCCCCAGAGGCGATTGTCGCCTCCTCGCCGTCCGGAAGTGAATGGCCGATAAACATAAGAGGGACTGTCCCCCCGGAGGGACCGTCCCTCTTATCTAAAATTAAACGCTCGTCGCGGGCGCGGCGTATTCTCTGTTGAGAGACGTGATTCACGGCGACATGGACGACAGGGAGATCGTGGCGCGTTGCCTGGGCGGAGCCGCCGGCTCGGACGGGGAGCTCGTCCGCGCCTACGGTCCGCTCGTCCTGGCCGTGGCCCTCAACGTCCTCGGGAACAGGGAGGACGCCGAGGATGTCTTCCAGGAGACTTTCATCCAGGTCTTCCGGAACCTCGACCGCTACGACGCCGGCCGGAGCTTCAAGACCTGGCTCCTGACCATCGTCTACAGGAGGGCGCTCGACATGACCCGCAAGAGACGCCGCTTCGCCGATTTCGCCCGAAGGGCGAGGTCCGAGCCGTCGGCCCTGGCCCGCGACCCCGCTCCCGGCCCCGGCGCCGGCGGGTCCCGGACGCTCCCGTCCCGCCTTCTTGCGGACCTCTCGCCCAAGGAGCGGACGGCCCTCTGCCTATGGGCGAACGAGGGATACACGGCCCGGGAGATCTCGGACGTCCTGGGCTGCTCGGCGAGCACGGCCCGGGTCACGCTCTTCAACGCCCGCCGCAAGGTCAGGGCTTTATTGGAGAACGACCATGGA
>DATKJS010000089.1:0-15931 GCA_035543515.1 Terriglobales bacterium
CCCCCGTCTCGACGATGAGGCGCATGGAGGGATAGAGCCTGCCGACCGTGGCGGGTGTGAAGACGCTGTTCGTTTCGAGCTTAACGCGAGGGCGCGACAGGAGCTCGCGGAGAACGGCGACGGTCGGCCCGAAGCTCCCCCGCCGTCTCGCCTCGTCCTGCGCGTAGCCGTCGAAGCTCAGCAGCACGGTGAAGCGGTGGCTTTCGAGGAAGTCCAGCAGGCCGCCGGTGAGAAGGCTGCCGTTGGTGGCCACGGAATAGGTGATCTTCGTTTTCCGGCCCGCCGCGCGGCTGCCGATGTGGCGGACGAGGTCGACCATCGTCCCGGCGGCCAGCAGGGGCTCCCCGCCGTAGAAGTTGACCGAGCACTCCGGACCGAGGAACGGTTGGAATAGGTCGAAGGCCCGCTTGGCGGCCTCCGGGTCGAGACGGGTGCGTCCCCGCTTCTGATAGCAGTAGGAGCAACGGAAGTTGCAGTCGTCGGTCAGGACGAAGGTGAGGCCGGAGAACTCCATGGCCGGCGACCTCGGCTCCCGCGGCGCGGCCGACGGTCAGGCTATTTCTTCCGCCTAGGCTTCGCCTTGGCCGCCAGGACCACGGGAGGCCGGATGTTCTTGGGCAGGACGGCCCTCCCACAGAGCCGCATGCCGGTGGCGACCACCTTCAGCATCGGCTCAATGTCCCTTTTGGGGATGATCGTCCCGCAGACCGGCATGTGGAGGGGAATGCTGGCCAGCCCCCCTTCGACCGTCCGCTGAATGACCTTCGTCTTGCAGGGCAGCATCGCCAGATAGGGCTCGACCCCCCTGGGCAGGACCACCGTCGGGCAGGGCGGTATGGGCCCTGTGGGCAACAGGATGAAGATGACCTCGTCAAGGGCCTCGACGGCGGCTCTTCGGAACGCCTGCCCTTGTCTCCCCCTGATCGGGACCTCCACGATGAACCTCCTGACCAGGCTTAGGTTGTCGTGGATGCGCGGCTGATGACGGAGATTTCTCCTCCGAGCGGGCATGTTTCCCCCTCCTCTCTGCTGAAGTGCTCTGATTGTAGAACAACCCCCGGCAATGTCAAGAGGGAGGCCGAAGCGGTCGGGGCCCGTCGGTCCTTGGTCAATCGGGATAGGATGGCCGCCCTAGGCCTTGCCGAGGACCATGGCCAGCAGGGCCATCCGGACGTAGAGGCCGTATTCCATCTGGCGGAAGTAGGCCGCCCGCGGGTCGTCGTCGAAGGCCATGGCGATCTCGTTGACCCGCGGCAGGGGATGCATGACGATCATCGGCTTCAGGGCGGCCTTCATGACCTCGGGCGTGACGACGAAGGCGTCCTTGACCCGGTCGTAGGCGGCCGGGTCCTCGAACCTCTCCCGCTGGACGCGCGTGACGTAGAGGACGTCGGTCTCGGGCAGGACGGATTCGAGGTCGGGCGTTTCGACCTGAGGCACGTTCTTCGAGGCGACCTCTTCCATCACATCCCGGGGCATGCGCAGGATGTCCGGCGAGACGTAATTGAGGCGCGTGCCCTCGAACCGCGTCATCAGCCGGGCCAGGGAATGAACGGTCCGGCCGTACTTGAGGTCGCCGAGCATGGTCACGGTCAGGTTGTCGAGGCTCCCCAGCTCCTCGCGGACGGTGAACGTGTCGAGGAGGGCTTGGGTCGGATGCTCGCCGACACCGTCGCCGGCGTTGATGACCGGCTTCGAGCAGGCCTCGGCCGCCAGGGCCGCGGACCCGACCTCGGGATGGCGGATGACGATGACGTCGGCGTAGCAGGCCAGGGTGCGGACGGTGTCGGGCAGGCTCTCGCCCTTGGCCACGGAAGAATAGCGGACCTCGCTGATGGGAATGACGGCGCCGCCGAGCCGCTGCATGGCGGCCATGAAGGAGGAGGAGGTCCGGGTGGAGGGCTCGTAGAAGAGGTTGGCCAGGATCTTGCCTTTGAGCAGGTCGAAGGCGCCGATGCGCTCGACCATGGTCCGCATCTCGTGGGCGACGCCGAAGACGTATTCGAGGTCGGGCCGCGAGAACTGCCTGACCGATAGGATGTCCTTGCCGTACCAGGGGGCGGTCCGCTGGTCGCCGAAGGGGAGGTGGGGGCTCTTGGCTTTGGTGGGCATCGGGGCTCCTTTTTCCGCAAGGACTATAATGCCCCCGCCGTGTCGTGTCAACATAAGGAGGTCGAGCTCGGGGTGTTCCCTCCGGGAAGCACCCCTGCGCTCTCCACCTAATTGAAGCGGAGGAATCTTGTCCGTGTGCGTCCACGACAGGCGTCGAGGGCATAGGGCGAAATCAAACGAGGGTGGCGCCGAGGCCGCCCGAAAGCCCCCGTTTGGAAGGGGGCCCGTCCCGTTCCGCCACGGAACGGGACGGGGGAACCGGGACAGGTTCCCGGGGCCGGGGGATAAGGGCGGCCTCGGCGTCACCGCACACGATGACGCACGCGGACAGGACCCCTCCGACCTCACGGTTTGACACACGGGGCGGGGTGGTTTAACATCCCCGGCGGCCCCGAGAAAAAGACCCCGCATGCCAAAGACGCGGCGACGGCTCACGTCCATTGTCCTCCTCGCCGCGGTCCCGGTCGTCGTTTTCGCCGTCGTCTGGGCCATGCTGAGCGTCTTTCATGGCCACTACGCCGACTGGCTGACGGTGGAGGCGCCGAGGGCCGCGGCCGCCGGACAGCCCTTCAATCTCCGAGTCACCGTCCGCCGCGCCTCCGAGCCGTCCGTCCTCGCCGTCAGCGTCTACGTCCTCGGCTGGAACCTCGTGCCGGTCGGCCGGCTGCCTGGCTTTCATCCGCAGAACCCCGTTCACGCCGGCGATGCGCGCGAATTCCGCCTCGACGTCCGGCCGGTCGAGAAGATGGCCTATATCCAGTTCGTCCTGTGGCTGTCGCCGACCGGGGATTGGAACGCGCGGACGGCCGGGGCGAACACGGCGCCTGTCCCGGTCCGGGCGGGGAAGCCGTCCAAGGGCGCCGCGGAGTTCCGGGCGCTGCACGCTTTCGTCAATGATAGGGCGCTCGATCCCGAAGGGGCCGTCCTGCCCGGGAGAAAGCCTCCCGAGAGCGAACCCTATCCGGCCTCTTCAGCGCCCTTTCGGGGGGCCCTCGCGGCGCTCCTGGTTCTGGGCGGCGCGGCCATCCTCCTCGGTCGGGCGAGGAGGGGACGCGCGGCGAACGCGGAGAGCGCGGCGGGCGTCCCGCTGAGAAGCGGCAAGGAACGCCGCGTCTGGACGGCCGTCGCCTTCCTAACGTTTCTCCTAGCCCTGTCTGAGCTTTTCCTCTTCGAGGGCCGGGTCGCCGGCTGGGGCCGCAGCCTCGTCTACCGGCTGGGCGTCTACAATTTCCGCCAGTCCGCCCAGAAGGCCGGGCTGGCCCTGGTTGCGGCCGCCGTCGCCGTCCTGCTCCTGCTCGACGCGCGGACCCTCATCCGCCGCCGCGACCTCGCCCCCGTCGTCCTCGCCGCGACCGCGATGGCCGTCTATCTCGCGCTGTCCCTGGCCGGGGCGATGTCCTTCCATTACGTCGACGTCATGCGAGGGGTCGGCTGGCGCGGCGTCTCGCTCGTCGACGGCCTCAAGGCCCTTGCGGCCGTGGCCGTCCTCGCCGCCGGCCTCCGCGCCCGCCTCCGGGCCGGGAATCCGGATGAAAGGAAGAAATGAGCCATGTCCGAGTCAAAACCAGAGGAGGGGAGAGGTATGATCTGCGTTAGCATCGCCGAACCCACGCTCCAGGAATGCCGCGCCGCCCTGAAGGGGCTCGACTTCGCCGAGATCCGCATCGACAAGACGGGCCTTAGCCCCGTCGAGGTCAAGGAGCTCTTCGCCGAGCCCATTAAGCTCATCGCCACCTGCCGGCCCGGCGCGCGCTCCGACGAGGACAGGCTGGCGGCCCTGCTCGCCGCCGTTGCCGCCGGCGCCGCCTATGTCGACATAGAGCTCGAGGCCCCGGCCCCCTTCCGGAAGGCCGTCCTGGCCGCGGCCCGGGAGAAGGGCGCGAAGGTCATCATGTCCTATCACAACAATTCCGAGACGCCGCTCCGGCACCTGCTCCTGCAGGCCATCGAGTCCTGCTTCGACGAAGGCGCCGACATCGTCAAGGTCATCTGCCGGGTCCGGGGTCCGCAGGACTGCGTCCGGATCCTGTCGCTCTACGAGTCGCGGAAGAACGTCATCGCCCTCGGCATGGGAGAGCTCGGCGTCATCACCCGGATCGCCGCCCCTTTTCTGGGCGCGCCGCTGACCTACGCCGCGCTGGCCCCGGGCAAGGAGACGGCCGAAGGCCAGCTCGACATCAAGACGCTCCGGACGATCATGGACCTTGTCAAGACGCGCCAGGAACGATAGAATCTGTTTCCCTCGCCATGAAAGAACCGCAGGGCGGCCCGGCCGCCGGCACGGCATCCCCGCGATCCCACAGGAGGTCTGCATGAGCATCCGTCTGAGAACCGCGCGGCGCGCGACGCTCGCTCTCTTCATCGTCCTGGCCCTGGCCGGGCCGTTCTCGGCGCAGAACGCGCCCTCGCCCGACCCGAACCAGGCCCTGGTCGCGTCCATGAAGTGGCGCAACATCGGCCCGGCCAACATGGTCGGCCGCATCTCCGCCTTCGAAGGCCTGGAGAGCGACTTCGCCAACGTCCTCGTCGCCGGCGCGGCCGGCGGCGTCTTCAAGTCCGTGAACGCCGGCACGACCTGGGAGCCGGTCTTCGCCAAGTACGGCTCATCCTCGATCGGCGACGTCAAGTTCTTCCAGAAGGACCCGAACATCATCTGGGTCGGGACCGGAGAATCCTGCGTCCGGAACAGCGTCTCGTGGGGCGACGGCGTCTACAAGTCGACCGACGGCGGCAAGACCTTCACCCGGATGGGCCTCGAGACGACGCAGACGATCGGCCGCATCCGGACCCATCCGACCGACCCCGACACGGTCTACGTCGCGGCCTCGGGCCACCCCTGGGGATACACGGGCGACCGCGGCCTGTTCAAGACGACCGACGGCGGCAAGACCTGGGCCAAGTTGGCCAACGGCCTGCCGAACGACGGCAAGACGGGCGCCGTCGACCTGGTCATGGACCCGGCGAACCCCGACGTCCTCTACGTTTCGTTCTGGCAGCGGCTCCGCCAGCCCTGGCGCTTCGATTCCGGCGGGCCGAACGGCGGCATCTTCAAGACGACGGACGCCGGCAAGACCTGGACGAAGCTGACGCAGGGGCTGCCGGCGGGCGACCTGGGCCGGATCGGCCTGGCCATCTCCCGCTCGAACCCCAAGGTCCTCATGGCCGCCGTCGAGGCGGCCTACCAGCCGCCGGCCATGCTCCGGACCCCCGATAACCAGACCAAGCCCAACCCGGAATACGCCGACATGACCAAGCTCGGCACGGGCGTCTACCGCTCGGAGGACGGCGGGGCGACCTGGCAGTTCATGAACCGCATGAACAACCGGCCGTTCTACTACAGCCACATCTACATCAACCCGCTCGAGGACAAGTGGGTCTACTTCCTGACGACGAACCTCAATTTCTCGAGCGACGGCGGAAAGACCTGGACCCAGGTCGGCGGCCTCCACCCCGACTTCCACGCCATGTGGCTCGACCCGACGAACAAGAACCGCTTCTACGTCGGCCAGGACGGCGGCGCCTCCCTCACCTATGACAACGGCAAGACCTGGGTCTTCTACGACAACCTCTGCCTGGCCCAGTTCTATGCCGTGAGCGCCGACATGCGCGACCCGTATTGGGTCTACGGCGGCCTCCAGGACAACGGGGCCTGGGGCGGGCCGTCGATGAGCCGCGAGGGCTCGATCCTGACCGATTTCTGGTTCAACATCGGCGGCGGCGACGGCTTCCACACCCAGAACGACCCGACCGACTGGCGGACGGCCTACTGCGAGAGCCAGGGCGGCGCGGCCCTCCGGGTGAACGTCGAGACCCGGGAGTCGAAGAACATCCGGCCGAGCCAGGCCAACATCGTCAATTACAAGGATTACTACCAGCCGGCCCCGGCCGCCAAGCCGGGCGAGAAGCCGGCGGCCAAGCCGGCGGGGAAGCCCGAGGCCAAGCCCGCGCCCAACGCGCCCGGCGCGAAGCCCCAGGCGAAAGCCGAGCCCGTCATGGGTCCCGAGGAGTCCATGATGGCCCTGGTCGGGCGCACGCGCGGCCCGCTCCGCTTCAACTGGAGCACGCCGATCATCATGTCGCCGCACAACCCTCGCGTCATCTACATGGGCGGCAACCACCTCTTCCGCTCCCTCGACCGCGGCGACCACTGGATGATCGTCAGCCCCGACCTGACGACGAACGACAAGGAGAAGTACGACCCCAAGAAGCCGACCGGCGGCATCACGCCCGACGTGACCGGGGCCGAGACGCACTGCACGATCATCACCATCTCCGAGTCGCCGCTCGTGCCCGGCCTCATCTGGGTCGGCACGGACGACGGCAACGTCCAGCTGACGCGGAACGGCGGCGCGACCTGGGTCAACATCACGGCGCAGTTCTATGACGCCGCCGGCAAGCCCAAGAAGGGCGCCAAGGGCGACCGCATCCCGCATGGCCGCTGGGTCAGCCGCGTCGAGGCCTCCCGCTTCGACCCCGGCACGTGCTACCTGACCTTCGACGGGCACCGGAGCGACGATTTCAAGACCTACATCTTCAAGACGACGGACTACGGCGCGACCTGGACGAACATCGCGGGCAGCCTGCCCGAGGCCCAGCCGGCCTATGTCGTCCGCGAGGACCTCAAGAACAAGGACCTCCTTTTCCTGGGCACGGAATTCGGGGCTTTCTTCAGCCGCGACGCCGGCAAGACGTGGTCGAGCCTGAGCCTCAACCTCCCCGTCGTCCCCGTCCATGACCTCCTAATCCATCCCCGCGACAACGACCTCATCGCGGCGACGCACGGCCGGGGGATCTGGATCCTGGACGACATCACCCCCCTGCGCGCGGCGAACGAAGGCGTCCTCGGCCAGGACGCCTATCTCTTCGATACGGCCAAGCCGGCCACGCGGTGGCTCCAGGTCGGCCGCGGCGGCTATTCGCGCGGCGACCTGTTCTTCAAGGGCGAGAATCCGCCCGCCGGCGCGATCCTCAATTACTATCTCAAGGCCAAGCCCGGCAAGGACGCGGCGCCGACGCTCGAGGTCTTCGACCCGGCCGGCAGCCTGAAGACGACTTACATCCTCGACGGCTCGGCAGCGGGCATCAACCGGCTCGCCTGGGACCTCCGCTTCGACCCGCCCGCGCCGACGGTCCAGGGGATGACGACGACGCTCAAGAACCAGATCCAGGCGGCGCTCCTTCGCTCCGACCTCAAGCCGGAGCAGAAGACGGCCCTCACGGACGCGCAGGCGACGCTCGAGAAGTTCGGGACGAACTTCCGCAAGGTCATGGAGGTCCGGCGCGCCGTCATGCCCATCATCGGCGGCGCGGGCGGCATGATGTTCGGCGGCGGGGGCGGCGGAGGCGGCATGGGCTTCGGCCGCGGCATGGGCGGCCAGGCGGCCGAGCCGGGAACCTACATCGTCAGGCTGACCGCGGGCGGCAAGACGTACACAGGAAAGGTCTCCGTGCGCCTCGACCCCATCCAGGAGGCCGGGAACTAGTCGCCGAAGGGGATCGCCTAGGGGACACGTACAAAGAGCAGGTGTCCCCGCACCCTAAGGTCGGAGGGGTCCTGTCCGTGTGCGTCCGCCCCCGCCTTCGGGGCCTCGGTGCCGCCGCGTCTAAAAGAACCCGTCCGGCCGGCGATGATCGAACGGAACTAGACCCGTCAGCGGGACAGTCCCTCTTTCATTTTGTAGATCGGCGACTCGCGGAGCGCCAGGGCGAGGAACAGGGCGACGACGGTCAAGCCCATGAGGCCGAGGAGCGGCCCGGTCATGGACTTGGTCACGGGCGACTTGAGGGCGTCCATGCCGATGATGAAGACGATGCCCGAGACCTGGCCGGCGACGATGAGGAGGCTGTTCGACGTGCCCTCGGGCGCCGGGTAGGTGATCTCGGCCCCGTACTGGAAGCCGATCGGGCCGGCGCTCAGCAGGAAGAAGCCCAGGGCGAAGCCCGAGAGGAGGAGCAGCCCGTAGCCCGTGGCGAAGGTGATGCCGAGGAGCCCGGGCAGGAGCCCGGTCAGGGCCATCACGATGAAGGGCTTGCGCCGCCCCGACTTGTCCGAAAAGAGCGGCATGACGATGGCGCCGACGATGCCCCCGACGAGCATCAGGCCGCCGAGGGTCCCGGCCTGGGTGATGGAGAAGCCGCGCGGCCGGACGATGTCCTCGACCCAGGTCGAGACGCTGTTGAAGATCCCCAGCCCGACGAAAAAGATCGCTAGGAGGTAGAGGAAGTCGCGCTGGTGGAGCATGGACTTGAGCCCGTCGAGCATCAGGGCCCGCTCCTCCTTTCCGGCCGGCGTCGGCGGGTGGTCGCGGGCGACGGCCAGGAAGACGGCGGCGGCCACGGCCGTGGCGACCCCGTAGATCCGTAGCGTCGAGGGCAGCCCGGCCCGGAGGACGAGGGCCGGGGTGAGGAACATGGCGATGAGCGGACCAAGGTAGAGGGCGAGGGTGCCGAGTCCCGACGCGGTCGCCCGCTCCTCGGCCGGGAACCAGCGGCCGGCGAGCTTGGTGATGGCCCCGATGACGAACGGCTGGCCGACGGCGATGCCGACCGTCGAGACGAGGACGGCCGTATAATTCGAGGCGAAGAGGCCTCGTGCGAGGCCGAAGACGGCGCTCAGGACGGCGCCGAAGCCGACCGCGGCCTTGAAGCCCCAGGTATCGATGGCCCAGGCCGCCGGCAGGAAGACGAGGATGTAGACGACCATGAAGATCATCGACAGCAGACCGATCTGGAGGTCCGACGTCCCGTAGAACTTGGCCGCGGCGCTGGTGATGGGGGCGAAGGTGATCCACAGGACCTGGGTCATCAGGGCGATGAGGACAAAGGACGCCAGGACGAGCCAGCGGTAGCCGTAAACCTTGGGTCTTTCCTGTTCCATGAGGCGGGCCCTCCTTCCGCGGGCCGGGCGGCCGGCCGTCCCGGTCCGGATATCCCCTCACTATACGCTTTCTCGTTCGCCGGGGGAAGCAATTGTTAAGAGGGACAGTCCCCTCCGGGGGGGATTGTCCCTCTTAACAAAATAAAAAAGCGGGGGGCCCGCGGGGGCCCCCCGTCTCCGGGGGAATGGATGGGTGTAGTGTTTTATCTGTTGGCCAGTAGGTAGGCGGTCGCGTACGTGAGCTGGGAGACCTTGGCGATGAGGTCGCCGCTGACCTTGTCGACGCTGTCGCTCGTCTGGTGGTAGTCGTCGGTCATGGCCGCCATGGCATAGAAATAGGGGACCTTGACCGCGCCGAACGAGGCGTGGTCGCTGCCGCCGCCGCCCCGCTCCTGCGTGCCGGCCTCGCGCATGAAGATGTCGAGGCCGATGTACTGGTCGACCGACCGGACGATGTCGTTAATACCGCTCGCGGTCGTGAACGAGACGGTCAGGAAGTTGGCCGGATGGACCTTCTTGATGAGGTCCTGGCCGCCGGGGAAGTTGAACATCCGGGAGGCCGCGGCCATCGTCTGCTCGGTATAGGGCCGGCTGATCATGTCGAGGTTCAGGTAGTCCACGGTCTTGGCGACGGGGAACTCGGGGTTCATCGTGTAGTAGCGGGAGCCGAGGAGCCCCTCCTCCTCTCCGGTCCAGAGGCAGAACACGACCGACCGCTTGGGCCTCTCGGGGTTCATGGCGAAGGCCCGGGCCGCGTTCAGCACGCCCACGGAGCCGGAGCCGTTGTCGTCGGCGCCGTTGTAAACGTACTGGTCAAAGGCGCCGAGGTGGTCGAGGTGGGCGCCGATGATGACGTACTCATCCTTGAGCTTGGGGTCGGAGCCCTCGATGTAGCCGATGACGTTCGTGCCGCGGACGAACTGGGACTTGACCGTCGTCGCGATGGTCAGCGCCGCGCCGGGGATGGCCATCGAGGCGGGCTTGAAGGTCGTGTCGATTCTCTTCTGCAGGTCGGCCAGGGTCATGCCGGTCGGCTCGAGCAGGGCGTCGGCCATCTCGTGGGTGATCGTGATGACCGAGGAGCGCTCGAAGGGCATCGGCGCGGCGCCGGGGACGGTCAGGCGCCGGCGCGGCCGGGTGTTGATCGGCCGGTCGTCGTTGATGTGCTTCGGCGCGAGCTGGCTCTTGAAGAAGTCGACGTCCTTGCCGCCGTTCTGGACCTGGAGAATGGCGGCCGGGCCGAGCTTCGCGATCTCGGTGATCTTGTTGAAGCGCTGGCCGCCCATCATCATCATCATGGGCATGCCGGTGGGCATCTGCGGGAAGTACTTGTCCTTGAGGTCCTTCGTTTTCTGGAACGGGGAGTCCGGGTTGTCGCGGCCGGGGGCCTCGGAGATGACGAGGACGATCTTGCCCTTGACGTCGAGGTTCTTGAACTCGTCGAAGGCGACCGACTTCTCCTGGATCCCGTAGCCGACGAAGATGACCGGGGCCTTCAGGGTCTCGCCCGTCGAGAACATGCTCGAGTAGTCGACGCCGGGCAGGAAGGGATGGGTCTTGACGAGGTCGCCCTTGTGGACCTCATAGGCCATCTGGCTCGAGGACTCGACGGTCTCCTGGAGGGCGAAGTCCTGGAGATACGTCTTCTCGGGCGGGTTGGCGGACTGGGGGGCGGGGGCGCCCATCATCCGGCGGCCGAAGTTGCGGGCGGGCAGGTCGCCGGCGGGCTTGAGCTGCCAGAGGGCGAACAGCGAGGCCGCGTATTCGGCGGCCAGCTGATAGCCCCGGGTGCCGGTCTCGCGGCCTTCCAGGAGGTCGGAGGCGAGGTAGCTCAGCATGGCGATCGAGTTCTTGGCGGTGATGGACTCGAAGCCGGCCTTCATGAAGTCCGGGGCGGACTGGGCCTTCTCGACAAGGACGAGGTTCTTGGCGAGGTCTTCGGGCTTGGGCTGGGGCTGCGGCGGGACCTGAGAGCTCAGGGAGAGCGTCAGGAAGCCGACGAGCAAGACGGCCAGGACGGGTTTCTTCATGCGGTATTCCTCCTCAAGAGATATCGCTGGTTTAGACGACGGACGGCCGCGTTTCTTCCATCCTTATTATGCCGGAAGGGTTCTGTCCGTGTGTGTCCCCGGTCGCGGTGGCACCAGGGTCGCCCTTATCCCCCGGCCCCGGGGAACCTGCCCCGGGGAACCTGCCCCGGTTCCCCCGTCGGAATCCCGCCGGGTCCCCCTCCAAACGGGGGCTTTCGGTTGACCCCTGTGCCACCGGCCGGGAGCGAAGCCCAGAGAGCGACCATCGGAAGCGGGGTGGAGCGACTCGGAGCCCCGCTTTCGAGAATTGTCTGAACAACAGGGGAAGCGCACCTTGGTGCATGTCCCCATCGTCCTCTCTTATGCCGGACGGGGACGCACACGGACAGGCCCGTCCGCTAAGGAGCAGAGTCCTCTAGCCCGCTCTTTTCTTTAGATGCGGGATTATTGTATAAATTGGGTTTCGGAGCCGATTCCGAGGAGGTCCGACATGTCCCATCGGTTTCACGCCCCCGCCTCGATCCTGGCCGTCGCCGTTCTTTGCATTCTGGCCGTGCCCGCGCCTGGCGCCTCGCAGCCGCCGCAGAAGCCGGCCGCCGGGACACCCGCGGCGCCGCCCGGCCTCGACGCCGACGTTGCCCGGGTCATGAAGACGTTCCAGGTGCCTGGCATGGCTGTGGCCATCGTCAAGGACGGGCAGGTCGTCGCGGCCAAGGGCTACGGCATCCGCAAAATCGGCGAGCCCGCGCCCGCCGACGCGCACACCCTCTTCGGCATCGCCTCGAACACCAAGGTCTTTACGGCCACGGCCCTGGGCCTCCTCGTCGAGGAGGGAAAGCTCGCCTGGGACGCGCCCGTCATCAACTACCTGCCCTGGTTCGCCATGTACGACCCCTACGTCACGCGGGAGATCACCGTCCGCGACCTCCTCGTCCACCGGAGCGGGCTCGGGCTCGGCGAGGGCGACCTTCTCTTCTGGCCGCCGACGACCTACGACCGCAAGGAGATCGTCCGGCGCCTGCGCTACATGAAGCCGGCGACGTCGTTCCGCTACACCTACGCCTACGACAACCTGCTCTACTCGGTGGCCGGGGAGGTCGTCGAGGCGGTGAGCGGAAAGGCGTGGGAGGACTTCGTGGCCGAGCGCATCCTGGCCAAGGTCGGCATGAGCTGGTCGAACGTCCGGCACTCCGCGGCGACGAACGGCGGCAACGTGGCCGCGACGCACGCCGTCGTCGACGGCGTCCTGCGTATCGTCAAGCCCTCGACGAACGACAACACCAATCCGGCTGGCGGCGTCAACTCGTGCGCCGAGGACATGGCCAAGTGGATGCTCGTCATCCTCTCGAAGGGGCGCCTCGCCGACGGGACCCGGCTCTACAGCGAGAGGACCTACCGCGAGCTGACGACGCTCGTGACACCCATGCCCAACACCGACCCGGCGCCCGAGCTCGCCGCCCTGAAGTCGAATTTCAACGGTTACGCCCTGGGCCTGAGGGTCAAGGAATACCGCGGCATGAAGGTCGTCACGCACACGGGCGGGCTGGCGGGCTACGTCTCGCAGGTCTGGCTCGTGCCCGAGGCGGGGCTGGGCATCACCGTCCTCACCAACCAGGAGTCGGAGGAGGCCTTCGAGGCGCTGACGATGATCATCGCCGACCACTACCTGAAGGCGCCGAAGACCGACTGGGTTGAAGCCTATCTCAAGGTCCGGGCGAGAGGCGAGGCCCGGACGGCCGAGGCCCTGAAGCAGGCGGCGGGCGCCCGGGACGTGAATTCCAGGCCGTCGCTCCCGCTCGAGAAATACGCCGCGAGTTACGTCGACGCCTGGTACGGGCCGATCGACATCGCCCTCGAGGGCGGAAAGCTCGTCATGCGCTTCACGAAATCACCGTCGCTCGTCGGCGACCTCGAGCACTGGCAGCAGGATACTTTCGTCGTGCGGTGGCGCGACCGGGAGCTCCGGGCCGACGCGTACGTCACGTTCGACCTCAACCCGGACGGTTCGGTCGAGCAGGCCAAGATGAAGCCCGCCTCGCCCGACGTCGATTTCAGCTACGACTTTCAAGACCTCCTGCTCAAGCCGGTCAAGAAATAAGAAGACCAAGAAGGGGTCAAACCTACAGATTACAGGTTTTTTCTGTAATCTGTAGGTTTGACCCCTTCTTCCTTTCTATGCTATACTAACTTCTTCTGTTCGAGGCACTTGCGCCTCCGAATCGTCCGCCGCCCGGCGCGCCGGGCGGATCCCAAAATGGGTCGAAGGTCGAGGACACATGAAGATCGGGTTCATCGGACTGCCGAAGTCGGGAAAGACGACGCTCTTCAACACGCTGACGGGCTCGTCCGCCGCCGTTTCGGCCTACAGCAGCGGTCGCGTTGGGCCGAACGTCGCCTCGGTCAAGGTCGCCGACAAGCGCGTCGCCGAGCTCTCGGCGATCTACCGGCCGAAGCGGACCGTCTACCCGACGATCGACATCGCCGACTTCGCCGGCGTCAGCGAGGGCGACGCCCGCTCCGACGCCTTCTCCGGCGACCTGATGAAGCTCGTCCGCACCTGCGACGCCGTGGCCATCGTCCTGCGCGGCTTCGGCACCGACCTCCAGGGCCAGCCCGCCCCGCTTGCCGACCTCAAGGCGATCGAGGACGAGCTCCTCATCGCCGACCTCATCGTGGCCGAGAAGCGGCTCGAGAGGATCGCCGCCGGGCTCAAGAAGGGCGCCGCGACGCCCGCGCTCAGGGCCGAGGAGAAGATGCTCGGCCGCGTCGTCGAGGCGCTCAACGCCGGCCGCCCGGTCCGTGACCTCGAGCTCGACGCGGAAGGGGAGACCCTCATCCGCTGTTTCCAGTTCCTGACGAAAAAGCAGGCCCTCGTCATCCTGAACTCGCACGAGGCCCTCTACGGCAAAAACGGGGCCGTCCTCGAAGCGATCGCGGCGCGCTACCGGGCGGTCGAGTTCGCCGGCGAATTCGAGATGGAGCTCTCGCGCCTCGACGAGGAGTCGGCCCGGGCCTTCATGGATGATTTGGGCATCGCCGCCTCCGCCCGCGACCGGCTGACCGCCCTGGCCTACGACGCCCTCGGCTACATCAGCTTCTTCACCGTCGGCGAGGACGAGGTCCGGGCCTGGAACATCCGCCGCGACGCCACCGCCGTCGAAGCCGCGGCCGCCATCCACTCGGACCTGGCTCGCGGCTTCATCGCCGCCGAGTGCTTCCGCTCGGAGGACATCGTCGCTTGGGGCTCGGAGAAGGCGGTCAAGGAAAAGGGACGGTTCCTTCTCGCCGGGAAAGACTACAGCGTCAAGGACGGCGACGTCCTCAGCATCCGCTTCAACGTCTGACGCGCCCGCCGCGAACGTAAGACGGGGTCAAGTCTTCATTCTGCCGCTTTTTGCGTCCGTCCGAGCTCTTCCGGTCGCGGCGCGTCATCCCGGTTTGACCCGGACCGCCTTTCTGATGTAAGACCGCTCTGAGACCCATGTTTGCGAAGGTTAGGGACATTTACCGCCAGGCCTACAGCGGCCTGCCGCGCCGCGCCTGGATCCTCTTCACCGTCAACCTCGTCAATTCCTCGGGGTCGATGGTCTTCTTTTTCCTGTCGCTCTACCTGACGCTCAAGGCCGGGTTCACCCCGGCCCAGGCCGGGCGCGCCCTTAGCCTCTACGGCGCCGGCATGGTCGCCGGGAACTACCTCGGGGGGTGGCTCGCCGACCGAGTCGGCTCGATCGCCGTGCAGAAGATGAGCCTCGTTGCCTGCGGCATCCTGCTCATCGTCCTGGGCCAGGTCCGGCCGACTTGGGCCATCCTCATCCTTCTCTTCCTGCTGGCCTCGGCGGCGGGCCTCCTCTATCCGGCCAACGCCACCTCGATGTCCCACGTCTGCCCGGCCGGCCTCAGGGTCAAGGGGTTCGCCCTCAACCGGCTGGCCGGGAACCTCGGCGCGACCATCGGACCCGCCGTCGGCGGCGTCCTTGCCCTCCATGACTATCGCCTGATCTTCTGGGGCGACGGGCTGACGTCACTCCTCGCGGCCGGGGTTTTCGCCCTGCTCTGGAAGGGGACTCGCATCGCGGGCGAGCGGGGGCCGGAGGCGGATGACGCCGGGCGGGAAACGCCGGACGTCGGGGGCCAGGAAAAGGCAGCTCCCGAACCGGCGGTCAGGAGCGGCGCGGGAGACGGCGGCACAGGCGCGGCCGGGGGCGCCGCGGACCCTGACCGCTCGCCCTGGCGCGACGGACCGTTCCTCCTGCTCGTGCTGCTCTACTTTCTTTGGAGCAGCGTCTTCATCCAGCTCCTGACCACGTTCCCGCTCTATATGCGCGGCACGTACGGCCTGGCCGAAAACCGGATCGGCCAGCTCTTCGCCGTGAACACGGTTATGATCGTCGTCCTCGAGATGATCATGATGGAGAAGATTCGCCGGTTCCCGCTGACTCGGATGATCAACCTCTCGTTCCTCCTCCTCGGCGCGGGGCTCGGGCTCCTGCCGCTCGGGCGTGGTTTCGCCTTCGCCGCGATGACCGTGGCCGTATGGACGTTGGGGGAGATGCTGGGCATGCCGATCTATACGGCCCTCGTCGCGGGCCGGGCGGGGGGGAGGTCGCGCGGCCGCTACCTGGGCCTCTCGAGCCTGTCCTTCTCGCTGGCCTTTATCGTCGCGCCGGCGGCCGGGACGGCCGTTTACGGGAAGTTCGGAGGGGGCGTCCTCTGGTTCGGCTGCGCCGCCCTGAGCTTCCTCCTGGCCGTGGCGTTCCTCCTCCTACGGCCGCGCCTCGAAGAAGAGACTTGGGGTCGGGCCTCAGTATCATATAGATAATAAAAAAAATGGATAAAATAGCCGGGCCGTTTTCGGCCTTAAGTCTTTGTTTCTTGGGCCAAAATCGGAGACTTAAGCCAGCTGACAGCGATG
>DATKJS010000090.1:0-3296 GCA_035543515.1 Terriglobales bacterium
GCGGGCGTCTATATTTCCCTGGGCGATTACGCGAAGGCCTATGACTACCTTTCCGAAGCGATGAAACTCCTCGGGCCCTCGACCTCAGTTCCGTTTCGGTCCCCCATGACGGTCAACCTCGGCCAAACCTTCCTGGCCCTCGCCCGGAGCTGCCAGTGGCCTGAGTATTACGACGAGGCCCTGAAGTGCTTCGCGTCGTACCAGAACCTCCAGAAGCGGACGGGCAAGACGGACGTCGACCTTCAGGTCCTCAACGGCATCGCCTCCATTTCCGCTGACCAGGGCCGGCTCGACGAGGCCAGGGCCGCGCTCGCCCCGGCCCTCGAGGCCGTCAAAAGGGACAGGGCTTCGGCCGTCTCGGGGATGACCATGCTGAACATGGCGGCCATCTCGCTCGCGGGCGGCCGGACCGCTGAAGCCGAGCGCTACTTCCAGGAAGCGCTTGACGCCTCCAAGCGGAGCCGCGACGGCCTCCGCGAGTTCCGGGCCTCCTATGGGCTCGGCCGCTGCGCGGAGCTCCGCGGCCGGGACGACCAGGCCGTCGCGTTCTATAACGACGCGATCCGGATCATTGCCGGACGGGGCTCGGCCATCGCCAACGACGCCGAGCGGGCGGAATTCATGAGCCGGGCCAGCGGGCCGTTCCAGGCCCTCATCGACCTCTATTTCCGTCTCTCGCAAGGCGGACGGCTGGCCATCTTCGAGCACGAGATCTTCCGCACCGCGGAGAGCTTCCGGGCCCGGTCGTTCCTGGAACAGCTGGAGCGGCGCTCCCGCCAGGGCGATTCCGCCCCGCCGGCGCCTGCATCCCCCCAGGAAGAGGGCCTCGCGGCCGAACGATTGGCGCTCCTCGAGAGGCTGACGCGCGAGGCGCGGACCCTCGACCGGCCGACGACCGCGGACCTCCAGGCGAGGGTCAGGCGCATCGACGACATCCTCGACGCGGCCGCGTTCGAAAAGCAGGCCCATGGCGGCGCCATGCTCGCCTCGGCCCCTCCCGTTCCCCTGGACGTCCTGCAGGGCACCGTCCTTCCGGAGCGAACGGCCCTCGTCGAATACGTCCTGGGCGACGAGCGGTCGCTCCTGATCTGCGTGACCCGGAACTCCTTTCACGTCGTCGAGCTCCCGTCGAGCCGCGCCATCGAGGACTCTCTCTCCGGCTACCTCGGCTTCCTCGAGGACCCCTCCGTGCCGCCCGGGAAGGGCTTTCCCGCCGCCCGCCGCCTCTATTCGGAGCTGCTCGAGCCGGCCCTCGGCCGGATCCCCGGGGACGTCGACCGGCTGGTTATCGTCCCGGACGGCATCCTGTACCGCCTGCCCTTCGAGACGCTGGCGGTCGAAGGGTCAGGTCCTTCCCCCGCCGCCTATGTCAACGACCGCTACGCGGTTTCCTATGCGCCCTCGGCCTCTTCTCTCTTCTACGTGAAGCGCGCGCCGCACGGGCCCTACGCGAAGGAAGCCCTGGCCTTCGGCGTTTCGGAATACGGGACTCCGGGCCGCGGGCCGGACACGCCCGACATCGTCACCGCCGCCTCCGTGCTCGACGACCTTTACCGAAGGAACGGCTTCACCATCGGGCCGATCCCCTACGCCAAGGCGGAGGTCGAAGGGCTGGCCAGGCGGCTGCCGCCGTCGGCGGTCGACGCCCGCTTCGGCGCGGAGGCGACCGAGGCTTCCTTCAAGCGCCTTGACCTCGGGGCGTATCGGCTGATCCACCTCGCGTGCCACGCCCTCTCGGACGAGCGCTATCCCCTCCGCTCCTCGCTCGTCTTCTCTCCGAGCGGCGAGGGGGAAGAGGACGGGTTCCTCGAGGTTTCGGAAATGTACCGCATGAGGACGAACGCGGACCTCGTCGTCCTGTCCGCCTGCCAGACCGGACGGGGGACGATCGTGCGGAACGAGGGCGCCCTGGGCCTGCCGCGGGTCCTCTTCTACATGGGGGCCAGGTCCGTTATTTCCACGCTGTGGCCGGTCCATGACAAGGCCGGCGCGGTCTTCATGGGCTTTTTTTACGACTCATATTTCCGCGGCGCGGGCAAGGCCGAGTCCCTTCAGGCGGCCAAGAGGAAGATGGCCGGCTCGAAATACGCCCACCCTTACTACTGGGCCTCTTATACCCTGACGGGCGGGCTCTGACGAGTCACTTGAGGACGGAGAACTCGGCCAGCTTCGATGCCACCGGAGGCGCGCCCGGCCCGGCCGTCTTCACCGACCAGTAATACGCGCCGCCCGGAACGAGCCGCCGCGCGGCCTCGTCGGGGAGGCGGACCTCGGTCCCGGCCAGCCGGCCGCTCCGCCAGACCAGCCGGAGGGAGCTGTCGAACACCTCAACAATGTAGGCCTCAGCGCCGACCAGGGCCTGCCACCTGAAGACGAGGCCGTCCCGCGGCGTCCCGCCCGTGCCGGGGGAGGTCAGGACGATCCCCGCGCCGGAGCCGCCCCGCGTCCCGGTGCGGACGAGGAGCTTCGGGACGAACACGGCCAGGACGGCGACGGCCAGGATGACGGTCATGGCCGCCACGGCCTGCCTCAGGCCGAAACGCGCCCAAAACGTCTCATGAGGCCGGGGCGTCCCCGGCTGCCTGCGTTCGAGCTCCGCGGCCAGCGCCGCGGCGGCCGCGTCCGTGTCCTCGGCGAGGGAAAGGAGGCGCTTCAGCGCCGTCGCGCACGCGGAGCAGTCCGCGGCATGGCCGACGACCTCCGCCCTCTCCCCTTCCGGCATCTCGTCCAGGGCGCAGCGGGCCAGCCGGTCGAGCGGCGGGCAGGCCGCGCCGGGAGCCGGCCGGGCCGCTTGGAGGCGGTCCTGATAGGCCCTGGAGAGCTCGGCCAGGTCAGTCTTCATAATGGACCCCCCTTTCCCCCAACTTGCGCTTCAGGTCCTTGAGCCCGCGGTAGAAGATGCTGCAGGTCTTCCGGTAGGGCCACTGATTGAGGCGGGCGATCTCGTTCAGGGTGAAGCCCTCGAGGCGGAGCTTGAGGACCTGCTGCTTCGCCTCCTTCAGGTCATCGATCGAGGCCGCCAGGACATCCCTCAGCGCGGCCTCTTCGGGAGCGTTGCGGTCGGCGCCGTCGCCGGCGTTCAGGCGCGCCTCGCTCTTCTGCAGGAGCTCGTTCTCCCTCTGGACGCGGTTGATCTCGTTGATGAACACCGAGTAGACGATCTTCCTGAGGTAGGCGTCGAAATACTGGATTTGCCGCTCGTTGTCCCTCAGGGATTTCCAGATCCGGATGCGGATCTCCTGGAGGAGGTCCTCCCGGTCCGAGCCATAGCGCGGGTAGCCGAACGCGGTCAGGGT
>DATKJS010000091.1:0-3339 GCA_035543515.1 Terriglobales bacterium
CAAGTCACCTTCTCCATGAGCCCGGGCAGGCGTTGGAGCACGGCCGGGTCGCCGTCCCAGCCGTTGAGCGGGAAGACCTGCTGGCTGAGATAGAAGGCCCCGGCCGGCATGGCCCCGATGACCGTCCCATCGGCGGCCCTGACTCGCCACCCGCCCTCGTGCGGCTCGAAGTTGACGTAGGACGGGACCTTGGCCGGCGCGCCGTCGGGCAGGGTCCAGTCCTTCCAGTCCCCGGGCCCGGTCAGCCAGGCCCGGCCGAGGTCGATGACGTCCGACCCGGCGAACTCCAGGACCTCGGGTTCGGGCTGGGCCAGCTGCTGGACGACGTCGTAGACGAAGGCGTGGCCCTCGCGGAGGCCGAGGTGACGCTTGAGCCGGCCGTAGGCAATGGCCGTCACGCCGGTCGAGCGCATGGCGCCGAGGTCGACGGGGACGCGGTCCGGCTCGCGGTGGGCGATGGCGGCCAGGACGCGCTCGCGGCGGGTCATGCCGGCGCCTCCTCGATGAGAGGGACTTCGCGCGAGGTCCCGTCCGTCTCGATGCGCACGGTCTTGATCTCGAACGCCTTAAGAACGAGGGGGACACGCACTCTCTGTACGTGTCCCCTCTTTTCTTCTTCCGGCGCGTGTCCCATCTTGTCTGCGTGTCCCCCCTCCTCGGCATGAGGAGATGTCCCGAGCTTCGAGGGACATGTCCCCTCCCGGCTCGGCAGGGCAACGGTCAGACTGGCCCGGGTCCTCTTCCCGACCGCCTCTTGGACCCGGATGACGAGAGCCCGGCCTTCCCACGACGGCTTGCAGGCCAGGAGCCGGATGTTGGCCGGGCTCAAGGAGACGAGCGTGACGGATGAGGCCATGGACGGGGACATGTACTCTTTGTACGTGTCCCTTCTTGCCTCGACGGACCTGTCCCCTCCGTATGCTCCGAACGGCAGGTGCGCATAGGCCGCGGGCGGAGCGTTCAGGTGATCGGCCAGCCCCGGAAGCATGGGCCTGACCTCGTCGGGCTCGCCAGCCACGACGAGGAGCCTGATGTCGTGGACGCCGATATCGGAGAACTTCCACGCCGCCACGCTAGTCCGGGGACATGGACGGGGACACGTACTCTGTGTACGTGTCTCCTCTCCCCCTCGATCATCGAGTGCAAATCCACGCTCATGGCAATACGCCGCGCTGCGGAGGACGGACAGGCGCACTTCGCTTCCGTTTAAATCGTAGCCCGGCTGGCCGCTGTTGACCACGCCGAGCGCCGCCGGGCGCCCCCCGGCCAGGCCCTCGACGAGGAGCCAGCGGCCGTGGACGTGCTCCTCGCCATCGGCGAGCCGCCTGACGGCCGCGCCCGGGACCTCGCAGAGGACCGAGGCGCCACGGAACCCCGTCGGGACGCTTAGCTTGAGCCGCCGGCGCTCTTCGTTCCAGGTGACGCGCAGCCGGAACTCGAGGGCAGGCCAGTCCGGGTAGGAGTGGATGTCCATGACGAGGCGGCTCTTCCGATAGGAAAAGACAGTCCGGGTCACCGTCCGGACCGGGCCCGAGGCGACGACGCGCGGCGGACCGTCGGGCCTGAAACGCCCCACGACCTTCCGGTAGCTCCAGCGGCCGGTCCCCCAGGAGTCGGCCGTGTCTTCGACGACGAGCGGCTCGAGGAGCGGTCCGGCGAGGCACTCGCGGCCGTCGGGCGTTTTGAGCGAATCAACGAGGCCGGCGGCGCGGCTGACATGAAAAATG
Organism: Terriglobales bacterium; assembly: GCA_035543515.1. Taxonomy (GTDB): domain Bacteria; phylum Acidobacteriota; class Aminicenantia; order Aminicenantales; family Saccharicenantaceae; genus DATKJS01. Next base: position 1,728 of record DATKJS010000091.1, read on the forward strand.
GGGACATGTACCGATTTCGCAGAAATCGGTACGTGCCCCCTCTTCGCCGCCCTCTTCGCCACGAGCGCGGCTTCCCACGTCGCCGGCGCGCTCCCTTCGAAGGCCCGGACCTCGTACCACGCCATACCGACCCCCGGGAGCCGGTCGACGAAGCAGAGCTTCCGCCGCCAGTCGTTGAACGGGAGGAGCGCTTCCGGCTGTTCCTCCTGGCAGGGAATTTCGCGGCCGTCGGCGGAGAAAAGCCGGAGGTGCCATTCCCCCTCCCAAAAAGGCCTGTAGTCGGCCATGCACTCGAACTCGACGGGGACGCGGCCGGGGGACGGAACGCTATTCACGACCGTCACAGGAAGCGGGGAATTGGCCGTTCGTCCAGCGGCCAATGTCCGTGAAGCCCCGCGAAGGGGAGCGAGCGCTGCGGCCGCGGCGAGCCTCACGCCGCGGGCGATGTCCTCTGCCCGGCCGTACTGGTCCAGAGCGTCCGCCTCTGCCGGTTCGACGCAGGTGCCGGTGATGACGTCGTGAAAATCGTTGAAGAGATGAAGCCGCCAGGCCTCGCGGAGCGGCTCCTCCGGCAACGGCTCGCCGCGGAGCCACCAGGCGGCCGCGGCCGCGGCTTCCGACTGGACGAGCGTCCCCAGGCTCCGCACCGCCCGGCGCTTGAGCCGCGAGAGGGACGTGTAGCAGCCGGTGAAGACGCGCTCGAGCTCGCCCTCGAAGACGGGCGCCGTCGCTGCGGCCTCGCGGACGGCGTCGAAAAAGCGGTCCGGCGTGCTGTGGATGAGGCGGACGCGGCTCTCCTCCTTGATGAAGGCGTCGATCGTCCGGAGGTCCGCCCGTGTCGCCCCGCCGCCGTGGTCGCCGAGGCCCCAGAAGACGGGGACGTCGCGGCCGAGCTCGAGGGCCAGGGCGACGCCGGCCCGCAACCGCGCCTCGACGTTGTCCCGCTCGGTGTGGTAGAGCCCGACGGAGATGCGATAGGCCGGGATGACCGTGCCGTCCGCCCCGCGCCAGCGATAGAGGTCGGCGGGAAGGGTCAGCTCGTCGGCCGCGGGCCGCATATGGACGTACATCTCGTAGCCGGAGAGCCGCAGGAGCTGCGGCAGTCCGGCGCTGTGGCCGAACGAATCGAAGTTGTAGGCGACGCGGGGGCGGGCGCCGAACTTCTCGGCGAAATAACGGCGGCCCTCGGCGATCTGCCGGACGAGGGACTCGGTGCCGGGCAGGTTCGTGTCCGGCTGGAGGAACCAGCCGCCCGAGACCGCCCAGCGGCCGGCGCGGACGAGCCGCCGGATGTCCGCGAACAGGGCGGGGTCCAGGCGCTCGACCCACTGATAAAGGATGGCCTCGTTGTGGCAGAAGACGAGCCCCGGGTGCTCGCCGAGGATGTCGGCGGCGTTGCGGAAGGTCGCCAGGGCCTCCGACGCGCCCTCCTCCCAGCGCCACTGCCAGACCGGGTCGAGGTGGGCGTTGCAGATGAGGTGGACCGTCGGGCGAAAAGGGGACGTTTCTATTTTTCTGTGGTACATGAGCGGGTTTCCCCGTTTGTGGACTGAACGAAAAATAGAAACGTCCCCATTTTCTTAAATTTCGTCCTTGCTCGGGAGGTTCTTGT
>DATKJS010000092.1:0-4896 GCA_035543515.1 Terriglobales bacterium
GGAGCGGCGACCTCACCGGCCCGGCCGGCCAGGGGACCGTGGTCCGCGTCGACGCCGCGAGGCGCATCGCCTCGGACGGCTCCGTGATCGTCATCGACCTTGCGGGCGGCGCGGCGGCGAAAGACATCGTCGTCCACCTCCATTCGTCGGCCCTCGCCCTCTCCCCCGACGGGCGGTTCCTCGTCTGCGCCAACGCCGCGAGCGACAACCTGAGCGTCATCGACACGGCGACCGACGCCGTCGTCGAGACGGTCTGGGTCATGGCCGGCCCGGCCGACCTCTTCGGCGCCTCGCCGAACGCCCTGGCCTTCGCCCCGGACGGCCGGACGCTCTACGCCGCCAACGGCACTCAGAACGCCGTCGCCGTCTTCGACTTCAAGCCGGCGGCGCGCCGGTCGAGGCTCCTCGGCCTCATCCCGGCGGGCTGGTTCCCGGGCGCGGTCGTCTTCGACGCCCGGCGGAAGGCGCTCGCCGTGGCCAACATCAAGGGCCTGCCGGACGAGCCGCGGCTCGACAAGTCGACGGGGGGCACGGGCTTCAACACCCACCAGTACCACGGCTCCGTGTCCCTCATCCCGGTGCCGAAGCCCCGCGACCTCAAGCGGATGACGGCCGCCGTTTACGAGAACTATCACCGGGACAGGGTCGCCCACGCCTTCGACAAGCCTCGGAGGAACCGGCCGCCGCGGCCGGTCCCGGAGCGCATCGGCGAGCCGAGCGTCTTCAAGCACGTCGTCTACGTCATCAAGGAGAACCGGACCTACGACCAGGTCTTGGGAGACGTCGCGGCGGGCAACGGCGACCCGAGGCTCGTCCTCTTCGGCGAGCGGGTGACCCCGAACCAGCACAAGATGGTCCGTGAGTTCGCGCTCCTCGACGACACCTACTGCAGCGGCATCCTCAGCGCCGACGGCCACCAGTGGTCGACGACGGCCTTCGGCACCGATTACTTGGAGCGTTCCTTCGCCGGCTGGCCGCGGAGCTATCCGGACGGCATGGGCCGGGACGAGGTCGACGCCCTGGCCTACGCGCCGAGCGGCTTCATCTGGGACAACGCCCTCCGCCACGGCGTCTCCCTGTGGAACTTCGGCGAATTCACCATGCACAATTGCGGCTGGAAGGACAAGGGCCGCAAGGGCGACCCCGCCTGGAGCGATTATTGGGACGAATACCTCCACGGCCGGGGGGAGGTCGTCATCGGCAGCGTCCCCGCGATCGAGACCGTCGCCCCGTTCTCGCCCACGGACACGCTCGGCTGGAACCTGGACGTGCCGGACGTCTGGCGGGCGCGGTACATCGCGAACCAGGTCGCGGCCTGGGAGCGCGAGGGCCGCATGCCGCAGCTCGTCCTCGTCTGCCTGCCCAACGACCACACCAGCGGCACGCGCGAGGGGATGCCGACGCCGGAGGCCGCGGCCGCCGACAACGACCTGGCCTTCGGCCGCATCGTCGAAGCCCTCAGCCACAGCCAGTTCTGGAAGGAGACGGTCATCTTCGGCATCGAGGACGACCCGCAGAACGGCTTCGACCACGTCAGCGGCTACCGGACGACGGCCTACTGCGTCAGCCCCTACACGAAGCGCGGCGCGGTCGTCAGCGGCCAGTACAACACGACGAGCCTGCTGAGGACGGCGGAGCAGATCCTCGGCCTACCGCCGATGAACCAGTTCGACGCCGCGGCGACGCCGATGTTCGATTGCTTCACCGACGTTCCCGACTTTCGGCCGTTCGAGGCCGTGCCGAATCGCGTCGCCCTCGACACGATGAACCCTCCGGCGAAGACGATCGCCGACGCCGGGCTCCGCCGGGACGCCCTCCGCTCGGCCCGCCTCGACTTCGGCCGGGCCGACGCCTGCCCCGAGGACGTCCTCAACCGCATCCTCTGGCGCGCGGTCAAGGGCCCGGCCGTCCCCTACCCGGCGTGGGCGGTGACGGACAGGGAGTGAGCCTCAGCGTGCGATCATTAGAAGTGGCGCGGAGCTGCCCGAAGCGTCGCATCTAAGAAATGTCTGAACGAGCCCAGTCGCCTCGACGACGCCGGGGCCTTCGACGCCCGCGAGGGACGGAAATGGGCGCTCCTCTCGGCATCCCCGTGGGCGGGGATTTACTTTTCGGGGCTATTTCACTATAGTTCGCTCCCGGTCGTCGCGCCTGGGCGGACCGGCCGGATGGACTCGTGAGATAAGAGGACGCGCATGGGTCTGCAGACGCTGGACTGGATCACCCTGAGCCTGTATTTCGCCCTGATCATCGGCGTCGCGTGGTGGGTCATCCGCAAGAGGAAGGACACCGCGGCCGACTATTTCCTGGCCGGCCGGAACCTCGGCTGGTGGATCATCGGGGCCTCGATCTTCGCCTCGAACATCGGCTCCGAACACATCGTCGGCCTGGCCGGGACGGGCGCCACGGACGGCGTCGCCATGGCCCATTACGAGCTCCACGCCTGGTGCCTGCTCGTCCTGGCCTGGGTCTTCGTGCCGTTCTACGCCCGCTCCCTCGTCTTCACCATGCCGGAGTTCCTGGAGCGGCGCTTCTCCGTCCACTCCCGCTACGTTCTGTCCATCGTCTCCCTGATCACGTTCGTGGTCACCAAGATCGCCGTCGGCATCTTCGCCGGAGGCGTCGTCTTCGCGACGCTGATTCCGGAACTCCACCTCACGCTGGGCGGCCTTCACCTGAACAGCTTCTGGATGGGCTCGATCCTGGTCATCGTCCTCACCGGGCTCTACACCATGCTCGGCGGGATGCGGGCGGTCGCCTACAACGACGCCGTCCAGGTCTTCGTCCTCATCGCGGGGTCCTTGACCCTGACGGTCTACGGGCTGGTCAAGCTGGGCGGCTGGAACGAGCTGCGCGCCATCTGCGGCTCGGACATGTTCAACCTGTGGAAGCCGCTCATCCCGCACGGCGTCGTCGGGACCTGGGCGCCGGTCGTGGTCAAGGGCGCGGCCGGCCAGGTCGTCAAGCAGGCCTGGTATTTCAACGGCTACTACCCCTGGCTGGGAATGCTCTTCTGCGCTCCGATCATCGGCCTGTGGTACTGGTGCACGGACCAGTACATCGTCCAGCGGGCCCTGGGCGCGCCCAACGAGCGGGAGGCCCGCCGCGGCAGCATCTTCGCCGGGGTCCTGAAGCTCCTGCCCGTCTACCTTTTCATCGTCCCCGGGCTCATCGCCTTCGCCCTGGCCAAGAGCGGCAAGGTCCCGGGGCTTGAGACGATGGTCGGCGCGGACGGCAAGGCCATCCCGCACGTGGCCCAGGCGGCCTTCCCGATGATGGTCAAGTACATGCTGCCGGCCGGCCTGCGCGGGCTCGTCGTGGCCGGCCTCCTCTCGGCCCTGATGGGATCGCTGGCCGGGGTCTTCAACGCCTGCTCGACCCTCTTCACGGTCGACCTTTACAACAAGTGGAAGCCCCAGGCCACCCAGCACCAGATCGTCCGGACGGGGCGCATCGCCACGGGCATCATGGTCCTCATCGCTCTGATATGGATCCCGGTCATCCAGGGCGCCCGCGGGCTGTACAACTATCTGCAGTCGGTGCAGGGCTATCTGGCCCCGCCGATCTTCGTCGTCTTCTTCTTCGGCGTCTTCTGGAAGCGGCTCAACGCCAAGGGCTGCCTGTGGGCCCTGATCACGGGCTTCGCCCTGGGCCTCTTCCGGATGCTCGTCGATACGCCCGTCGCCCTGGGCCTCTTCGGGTACGTCGATGCGGCCAAGACGATCGCCAAGGGCTATCCCGAGGGCTCGTTCCTCTGGGTCGTCAACAACATCTATTTCCAGTATTTCAGCGTCTTCATCACCATCGTCTCGATCATCGTCATGATCGCCGTGAGCTACGCCACGCGCGAACCCGATTACGAGAAGATCCAGAGCCTGTCGTTCGGCACGGCCACGGACGAAGACCGCCGGCGGACACGGGCCAGCTGGAACTGGCGCGACGTCCTGGCCTCGGCCTTCGTCCTGGGCTGCATCCTGGCCGCCTACCTCTATTTCAGGGGATGAGCCCGACGGGGCGCCCGCACGATCAAAGGCCTGGGGACCGAATGGGACGCGCGCCGCGGGAGGAGAGACGGGAGCCGGACAATGGGGACGCCGTTCGACGGACGGCTCGGGGGTGACCTGATGAGAACGCTCAGGCGACGGCGCGAACGCAGGCGCGGGCGCCCTCCTTTCGTCGACCCGGCGATCCGCCCGCTATTCGCTCTCCTCCTCCTGTCTCTCCTCGGCTTCGCGCTCCTGCCCGCTCGTTCGGCCCAAGCCCCGCAGCCCGCGGAGAAGCCGCCGGAAACCCGGACCGTCGAGACCGTGGCGCCGGGCGTCGAGCACATCGCCATCCGGCGCGGGGACTCTTCGGACAAACTCGGAGTGGACCGTTGGGCGATCCACGCCCTCGTCGTCGACCCGTCGCGGATCAGGCTGGAACTCGGCCGGGCCATGGACGAAGGCGTCGGTACCGAGCCGGCGAGATCGATCGCGGCTCGGCACGGAGCCCTGGCGGCGGTGAACGGCGGCTATTTCCGGACGGCCGGACTCTACCGCGGCGAGCCGGCCGGGCTGCTCGAGGTTTCGGGCCGGGTGCTCAGCGAGCCGTCGCGGAAGCGCCCCGGGCTGGCCGTCGCGAACTCTGGCGCGGGGGTGCGCGCGGCCGTCGTCGCCGTGGATTTCCACGCGGAAATCAAGGCCGAGGACGGGGCGACGAGGCCGGTCGACGGCGTCAACCGTCCCCGCGAGACGGATGAGCTCATCCTCTTCACCCCCGATTTCCACCGGACGACGCTGACCGGGCCGGGCGGGGTCGAGGCCGTCCTCGTTGACGGCATGGTCACGGCGGTCCGCGACGGGGAGGGCAGCGCGGCGATCCCGGAGGGCGGATGCGTGCTCTCGGCCTCGGGCG
>DATKJS010000093.1:0-13897 GCA_035543515.1 Terriglobales bacterium
CAGCGGCCCGATGCGGAGGCCGCCCTTCGCCGGCGCGATGCCGGCCAGGCCCTCGACCCCCTGCAGGTCGACGACAAGGTCGGGCGAGGCGACGCCGCTCTTGAGCATGTCGACGAGGTCGGTCGCGCCGGCCATGAGGGCGAAGCTCTCCTTCGTCTCGGCCAGGAGCGCGGCCAGCTCCTCGACCGTCCCCGGCTGGGCGATGCGGAACTCTCTCATGACCCGGCCTCCTTCCGCTTGAGGGCCTCGAGGACGCGCTGGGGCGTCATCGGGATCTCCCTGACGTGGGTGCCGATGGCGTTGTAGACGGCGTTCGCGACGGCCGCCGAACTCGGGATGCGGGCCGGCTCGCCCAGCCCCTTGGCGCCCAGGCTGTTGAGCCGCTCGTCGACGGCGTCGACGAAGATGACCTCGATCTCCGGGATGTCGAGCGCCGTGGCGATCTTGTAGTCGCGGAGGTTCGGGTTCACGGACCGCCCGGTGGCCGAGTCCAGGACCCGCTCCTCGAACAGCGCCGCGCTCAGGCCCTGGGTGATGCCGCCGATGACCTGGCTCTCGGCCGTCTGCCGGTTGATGATGCGCCCGCTGTCCTGGGCCGCGACGTAGCGGAGGACGCGGACCTTGCCCGTTTCGAGGTCGACCTCGACCTCGGCGAAGTGGGCGCCGAAGGTGTTGAAGGCGAACTGGTCCGAAGGATAGGCGGCCGCTTCGCCGTGGAAGACGGTCTCGCGGCGGAGGCCTCGGCAGACGTCGGCCCAGGCCACGGGCTTGTCCTCGGCCCCCTTGACGAAGAACTTCCGGCCCTCCTGGAGCACGTCCTCGGGCTTGGCCTTGAGCCTTCCGGCCGCGACCTGCTTGAGGCGCGCCGAGGCCTTGAGGGCGGCGTCGCGGACGGCCGGCGCGACTGATGGTGTCGTCATGCTGCCGCCCGAGGCCGGCGCCCAGGGATAGTCGGAGCTGCCGACCCTGACGATGATGTCCTTCGGCTCGAGGCCCAGCGTTTCGGCGGCGACGACGGCCATGTGCGTCCGCGTTCCGGTGCCGATGTCCTGTGTGCCGCTGACGGCCTCGACGCTCCCGTCCGGGTAGAGGACGACGTCGGCCAGGGTGCCTGGGATGCCCGTGCCCCACCAGAGGCTCGAGGACATGCCGATGCCGCGGCGGACGGGGCCGTTTCCCTCGCCGGGCCGCTTGTTCCGGCGCCCCCAGCCGATGGCCTTGGCCCCGGCCTCGTAGCAGCGGTCGAGGCCCTTGGTCGAGTAGGGGAGTCCCGTGTCGCCCTGGTTCCGGGTCGTGTAGTTCTTCGTCCGCAGCTCGAGCGGGTCCATGCCGATGGCCGCGGCCAGCTCGTCCATGAGGCCCTCGAGGCCGAACATGCCCTGGGTGTTGCCGGGGGCGCGGCAGGCGCAGCCGGCGCCGATGTTGGTGAAGACCGAGAACTCCTCGACCTTGATGTTGGGGACGCGGTAGAGGTCGACGGCCGGCTCGAGGACTTCGTCGCCGTAGTCGAGGCCGCCGCTCGCGTAGTTGACGAGGCTGAGCGCCGTCAGCGTGCCGTCCTTCCTGACGCCCGCCTTGTAGGTTTGGAACGACGACGGCCGATAGCCGACGCACATGCCGTTCTCGCGCCGGCTGAGGGCAATACGGACGGGCCGGCCCGCCTCCCGCGCCAGGCGTGCGGCGACGACGGTGTGCTCGCCTAGGCCGAGCTTGCTGCCGAACCCGCCGCCCATGTAATGCTTGATGACGGTGATGTCGGCGGCCGGCGCCTTCAGGGCCCGGGCCAGGCCGTCGCGGACGCCGTGGACGTTCTGGGTCGAGTCGTAGACCGTCAGCCGCTCGTCCTCCCACGCGGCGACGCTGGCGTGGGTCTCGGCGGGGTTGTGGACCTCGAAGGCCGTCCGGTAGGTCCGCTCGATGACGACGTCGGCCTCCTCGAAGCCCTTGGCGACGTCGCCGCGTGCCGCCTCGCTGAACTTCTCGACGTTCGGCTTCGCCTCGCGGACCTGAGGCGCGCCCGCCTCGCGGGCCTTCTCCCATTCGACGACGGACGGCAGGACCTTGTAGTCGACCTTGATCAGGCCGAGGGCCCTTTCGGCCGTCCGCTCGTCCAGGGCGGCCACGGCCGCGACCTGCTGGCCGGCGTAGCGGACCGTGCCCTCGGCGAGGGAGAGCGCGGCCAGGACGCCCGGCAGGGCCTTGGCCTGGCTGAGGTCGATCGACAGGACTTGCGCCGCGGCGTGGGGGGAGCGCAGGATCATGCCGAAGAGCATGTCCTTGAGGCGGACGTCGTGCGTGTATTCGGCCTGTCCGGTGACGACCTTGCGGCCGTCGACCCGCGGCGTCGCCTTCCCGATGTATCGGGCGTCCATGTCACACCCCCTTCGCCTTGGCGGCCGCGGCGGACGCGGACTTGAAGATCTTGGCGTAGTTTCCGCAGCGGCAGAGGTTCCCGGAGAGGGCCTGCCGGATCTCGTCGGGCGTCGGCGAGGGGTTCGTCTCCAGGAAGGCGGCCGTCGTCATGAGGAAACCGGGCGTGCAGAAGCCGCACTGGTAGCCGTCGTTCTCGACGAAGGCCTCTTGGACGGGGTGAAGCTTCCCGCCGCGGGCCAGGCCCTCGACCGTGGTCACGCTCCGGCCGTCGGCCCGGACGGCCAGGAGCATGCAGGCGTAGACCGGAGCGCCGTCGAGGAGCACGGTGCAGCCGCCGCACTCGCCGCGGTCGCACACCTTCTTCGGCCCGGCGAGCTCGAGGCGGCCGCGGAGGACGTCAAGGAGCGTCTCGTTCGCGGCGACGGTGAGCGTCTTCGGCGTGCCGTTGACGGTCAGGGTGACGGCCTTCTTGTCGAAGACCGGCACCCGCCCCTTCTTCGTCGCGATGGCGTCCTGAGCGAAGAGCCGGGGGAGGACGGCCGTGCCCAGGGCCCCCGTGCCGACGCCCTTGATGAAGTCGCGGCGGCTGACGCCGGCGGGAGCTTTACGGTCGGTTTTCTTATCCATGGCGGACTCCGTGGAGCCCCGTCGGGGGCCCGTCAGATCAGCCGAAGCAGCGTCAGGGCGGCCAGGCACAGGAGGAAGGCGGCCGGGCCGGCCCAGCGGAGCCTGGCCACGCCGATGGGCGCGAGCCGGACCTCGGCGGCCGCGGCCTTGCTCCCCAGGCAGGCGCCGGCGGGGACGGTCAGCGCGGAGAAGGCGACGGCGATCGGCGCGTAGTAGAGGGAGAGCGGGACGGCCGTGCCCGGGACCTTGCAGGCCGCGATACCCGTGGCGAACCCGACCAGGGGGAAGACGTTGACGGCGATGAGCGCCGAGAGCCCGCCCGCGAGCCCGCGGCCGAGCGGCTTCGCCGAGAGGTCGCGCCGCAGGACGCTCGCGATGAGGAAGAAGGCCGCGCCCTCCATGAGGATGGCGAAGACGGGGTTGGCGACGGCGCCGTGGCGGACGGGGAGGCCGAGGAGAAGGGCGTCGAAGAGCTTGAACGACGCGGCCATGGCGACCATCGCCGCGACCGTCCGGACCCCGGGCGCGAGCGCCCAGGCGGCGGCCAGGAAGAAGAGGGCCGCGCCCGTCATGAGCGAGCCGGAGACCGTCGAAGCGCACTGACGGAGATACATTCCCAGCCCGGCCTCGGCGAGCCCCCAGAGGCCGCCCAGGACGAGGACCGGGGCCCAGATCGTTCTTTGGGGATTTAGCGACATCTTTCCCTCCGCGGGTTGGGATTGACGGCCGACATCATCCCCATCATACGCCGCGCCGGAGCGCCGCGTCAATGAATTGAATCGAACGGCCCGGCCGGCCGCCGGCGGCTACCGCGTCCTGACCCTGATCTTCAGGCCCGCGGCAGGATGGCCTCCCAGCAGGCCATGGTGCGGTTGAGCGAGGCGCCGAGGGCAACGACGTTCCGGGCCAGGATGGCGTCATAGCACTCCCGGCCGCTGCGGTCCATGTCCTCCCGGTCGGGCTCGAGCGAAACGACGACCATGGAGCCGGGCGGGTCGGGGTTGCGGGCGGAGACGAAGGGCCGGTCGATCCAGCCCCCGGCCAGGGCCAAGCGGTAGGGGAGCATTCAGACCACCGTCCGGCGACCGGCCCGCCGAAGGTTGAACTGTTCCTCGATCCAGCGGTAGGTCTTGGCCATGCCGGCACGGAGAGGCGTCGAGGGCTCCCAGCCGAGGACGCGCTTGATCATCGTGTTGTCGGAGTTGCGGCCGCCGACGCCTTGCGGCGCCTCCGGGTCGTAGGTCCGCCTGACCTTGAAGCCGGCGGCCTCCTCGACGATGGTCAGGAGGTCGTTGACCGAGACGAGCTCGCTCGAGCCCAAATTGATGGGCGTCGCGACGAGCTTGTCGCAGTGGGCGATCATGTCGATGCCGTTGACGCAGTCGTCGATGTACATGAAGCTCCGGGTCTTGGTGCCGTCGCCCCAGACGTTGACCGTCATCGACCCGTTGTCGCGGGCCTCGAGGACCTTGCGGCAGAGGGCCGCCGGCGCCTTCTCGCGGCCGCCGTCCCAGGTCCCGTGGGGGCCGTAGACGTTGTGGAAGCGGGCGATCGAGGTCCGCAGGCCCCGCTCGGCCCAGTATTCCTGGCAGGAGATCTCCGAGAAGAGTTTCTCCCAGCCGTAGCCGCGCTCGGCGTTGGCCGGATAGGCGTCGGACTCCTTGAGGGCCCGGGAATGGACGTCCTTCTGGAGGTCGACGTTGTAGGCGCAGGCCGATGAGGAGAAGAAGTAGCGGTCGGCGCCGGCCCGCCAGGCGGCCTCGATCATGTGGGTGTTGATGAGGACGCTCCGCAGGCACTCGACGCGGTAGCGCTCGATGAAGCCCATGCCGCCCATGTCGGCGGCGAGCTGGTAAACCTCGGCGGCCCCCTCGCAGGCGCGGGCGCAGTTGTCCCGGCCGCTCAGGTCGAGGCAGACGTTGTCGGCGCCGGGGGTGCGTTGGTACCAGTCGGGGAGGGGCTTCTTGTCGACGGCCCGGATGCGCCGGAAGCCCTTGTCATGGAAGTAGCGGACGAGGGCCCCGGCGATGAAGCCGCCGGCGCCCGTGACCACGATGAGGTCGTCCGGCTTGCGGAAATCCTCGATGCGTTTCGGCCTGGCGCTCATCGGCTCACCATCCTTTCCCGGGGGGACGGAACGAAATCCGGAAGGATTCTATCATAAAACCCCGGGGCCGCCACAGGGTCCGGGCGTGAACCTTTTCGAGCGCGCGTGCGTTTTATGTTATGGTGCGGCGAGCTTCGCCCGCCCGCCCTGCCGGACGCGGCGGCGGGCGGGTCCGCGCGTGGAGGACGACCGATGAAACGAGCGACGATGGTGATCGGGAAGACGAAGGCGGCTCTCGGCGTGACCCTGGTCCTGGCCGGCCTCGGGGCGCTGCCGGCTTCGGCCCAAAGCCTGGACGTCCCCTCGAAAGCATGGGGGTTGAGCGTCGGCAATTCCCGGGACTTCACGGGCCTCCGCTTCAATTTCCGGGACAGCCGCGTCATCCGTATCACCGGCGTCAACGTCACGCTCTGGGAGCCGCGGAAGGACAACAAGGCCTCGGTCGTCAAGGGCCTCTCCTTCGGCCTCATCCCGGGCGGCGGCGAGATGACAGGCCTCCAGCTCGGGATTCTCGGCCCGGGGGCGGAGCGGAAGATGACCGGCCTCAACCTCGGGCTCGTCGGCGCCGGGAGCGGCGGCGACCTGGCCGGCCTGACCGTCGGCGGCCTCGGCGCGGGCGCCGGCGGGAGCGTCGTGGGGATCACGATCGGCGGCCTCGGGGCCGGGGCGGGCGAAGACCTGACCGGGCTGAACCTGGGCGGCCTGGGCGTCGGCGCGGGGAAGAGCGTCCTGGGCGTCACTGCAGGGGGGCTTGGCGCGGGGGCCGGCGAGGACATGACCGGCCTCAATGTCGGAGGGCTCGGCATCGGGGCGGGCAAGAACCTGAGGGGATTGACCCTCGCGGGGCTCGGGGCGGGCGCCGGTGAGACCCTCGGCGGCATCACCGTGGCGGGCGTGGGCGTCGGCGCGGGAAAAGAGCTCGTCGGCCTGACCCTGTGCGGCGTCGGGGCCGGCGCGCCCAAGGTCCGCGGCCTGGCCGTGGCCGGGATCGGCGTCGGCGGCGTGGAGCTCACGGGCGCCTTCCTCGCCGGGGCCACGGTCCGCGTCGAGGGGGGCGGGCGGCTGACGGGACTGGGCGTCAGCGCCGTCAACTACATCAAGGGGACCCTGAACGGGGTCTCCATCGGGATCGTGAACTACGCCTGGCACCTGGCCAAGGGGTTCGAGCTGGGGCTCGTCAACATCGTCCGCGACAACCCCGCCGGGCTCAAGGTCCTGCCGGTCTTCAACACCCACTTCAAGAATTAGAGAAACGCTCCTTACCGGACGGGGCCCGTCCGTGTGCGTCCCGTTCGTTCTTCGGGACCTCAGGGTTGGCCTCCACTCCAGAATGCGGCTTGCGCTAAGCCGCACATGACGTCTCGGCCAATCCCCGAGGCCCCTGCGGCCGTTTGGGAGACTGGCCCGGGCCACGCCGAGCTCGACTTTCTTATGACGGGGACCAGCGCAGGTGGTGCCGGGGCCGGGGGATGAGGATGACCTTGGCGCGACCTCGTCCGGCGACACGTTGGGACAGGACCCGTCCGGAAAGGAGCGGATCCTTTTGACTTAGGGGCGTTACGGATGTTATAAGCAGGACATCTTGACCCGGGCTTCGCATCGCCGCTTTTTCGCCCGAAGGGAGGTCCCCATGTCCCGAGGTTTCCGTTCGCGTCTTGTCGTCACGGCGGTCTCCGCATTCCTGTCCTTGAGTTCCGGTACGGCCTTCGCCGCCAAGTTCCCGGCCGCCCGGCCGCAGGACGTCGGCCTCTCGGCCGAGCGGCTGGACCGGCTCGGCGCGGCCATCGAGCAGTACGTCGACGCGGGCAGGGTCCCGGGCGTCGTCGTCCTCGTCGTCCGCGACGGCAAGGCGGCCTATTTCAAGGCCTTCGGCAAGCTCGACCTCGGCCGGGGGACACCGATGCCGACGGACGGCATTTTCCGCATCGCCTCGCAGTCCAAGGCCGTGACGAGCGTCGCCATCATGACGCTCGTCGAAGAGGGCAAGATCGGGCTGAGCGACCCGGTCTCGAAGTTCATCCCGGAATTCAGGGACACGAAGGTCGCGGTCCAGGCGTCGGACAAGGGGGCTGCGGGCTATTCGGTCGTCCCGGCCAGGCGCGAGATCACCATCCGCGATCTGCTGACCCACACCGCCGGGATCTCCTACGGCGACGGACCGGCAGCCGACCTCTACAAGGCCGCCGGCATCCAGGGCTGGTCCTTCGTCGCGAAGGACATGCCGATCGGCGACTGCATCCGGAAGTTGGCCGGCCTGCCATTCGACGCCCAGCCGGGGGAGAGATGGGTCTACGGCTTCAACACGGACATCTTGGGTTACGTCGTCGAGGTCGTCTCCGGCATGAGCCTCGCCGACTACGTCGCGAAGCGGATCACAGGGCCACTCGGCATGACCGACACCCACTTCTACCTGCCAGAGGCGAAGCTCGGCCGCCTCGCCTCCGTCTACGGCGCCGGCAAGGACGGCAGGCTCGAGCTCGTCGAGGACGCCACGTCCAGCGCGTACGTCAGGGGGCCGCGCCGCTGTTTCTCCGGCGGCGCCGGGCTCCTCTCGACGGCCGAGGACTACGCCCGGTTCCTGCAGATGCTGGCCAACGGCGGGGCGCTCGACGGCGTCCGGGTCCTCGGGCCGAAAACGGTTGAGGTCATGACGGCCAACCAGGTCGGCGACCTCTACGGCACGCGCGGCCAGGGCTTCGGCCTCGGCTTCTGGGAAACGAACGACCTCGGCCGGACCGGCGAGATGGGCTCGGTTGGCGCGTTCGGCTGGGGCGGCGCCTATTACACAACCTACTGGGTCGACCCGGCCGAGCGGCTCGTGGCCGTCTTCATGACTCAGCTCCTGCCGGCCGGCGGCCTGGACCTCCAGGCGAAGTTCAAGACGCTCGTCTACCAGTCGGTCGTCGAATCGCGCGAGAGACGATGATGGTGTTGAAATCCTCCCGCTTCTTGTCATAAAATCCCCTCTCGGGTTGAGAGTGGGCTTGATCTTCGGATTTCGCGTGGTCGTGTTCTTTGCCGCCGGAGTTTCCGCGGGCGGGGGGAAGTGATGAGAGATTTCGTCGTCGAGGTCAAGCGGCTCGAGCCGATGCGCGTCGCGAGCGTCCGGGTCGTCGGCGAGAACCCGGAGCGGGACGCCTGGCAGCGGCTGCGGGCCTGGGCCGAATCCCGGGGCATCCAGGAGAACCTGGCCCGCCAGCCCGTCTTCGGCTTCAGCAACCCGAACCCCGTCCCCTTCAAGAAGGAATACGGCTACGAGGTCTGGTGCTGCGTCGGTCCGGAGGTCGACGGCCGCGGGGAGGTCGAGGTCAAGGAAGTCCCGGGCGGCCTGTTCGCCGCGACGACCTGCAAGCTCCGCGGGGACCCGAGCGGACTGGACATCTCGGAGGCCTGGCTCAAGCTCTGGGAATGGGTCCAGGCGAGCCCTTACAAGTGGCGCACGGCCCAGGAGCTCGAGCGGCCCCTCGACCCCCACGCCTCTGTGGAGGACATGGTCCTCGAGCTCTGGCTCCCGGTCGAGGAAAAGACCTAGCGGCCGGCCGCTCCAGGGTTTACTTTCCCGCGCGTTCCGGGGACAATGGGAGGGGGCGGGAGAAGATGCCGTGAGCCGCGCGAGCATTCTCCGGGCGAGGGCCGCGGCCGCCGCCGCGTTCGGGTCGACATTCACGCGGTTCGCGGTCCTGGCCGGCTTCGCGGTGGCCCTGGCCTCCGCTCCCTCCGCCGCCGCTCCGGGCCGGCAGACGCCCGGCCTGCCCGATCCCGCCCAGATGGAGAGGGACCTCCTTGCGGTCCTCAACCTGGAACGGACGTCCCGCGGCTTGACGGCCGTGCGCCCGTCCTCAGGCCTCACCGCCCTGGCCCGCGGGCACAGCGCCGAGATGGCCCGGCGGAACATCCTCACCCACGACTCGGCGGCGGGGAGGTCCTACACGGACCGGCTCGTCGACGCGGCAGTCCTCTTCACCGCGAACGGCGAGAACGTCGCACAGAGCTGGAGCTCGGCCGCCGAGGCCATCCACCAGTCGTTCATGAACAGCCCCGGGCACCGGGCGAACGTCCTCAACCGGGACTTCGACGAGGTCGGCGTCGGCATCACGCGCGGCCGGGCCAACGTCTACTTCGTGACCGAGGATTTCATCGGTTCCCTCGAGCGCCAGACCGACACCGAGGTCAGAGCGACGGTCCTCGGGGTCCTCGACAAGGCGCGGGCCGCGGCCGGCCTGCCCCGGGTCGTCCTCGTCGACGAGGCCGAGCGCACGGCCGGACTCTTCGCCCGGGAAAGGGCCGCCGGCCGGAAGGGGCCGCCGGTGCCGGCATACTTCGGAGAGGCGCTCCTGCGCATCGTCGCCGGCCCGGAGACGGCCATGATGGCCGACACGCTCAAGGCGCCGGACCTCGGGAGCTACGGCCGGGCCGGGATCGGCGTCGCTTTCATGCGCAACGCCGAGTACCCGGGCGGGGCTTATGTCCTGTGCGTCCTCCTCATCAAAGACGAGACAACGCCCGGGCCCGACGACTTGGAGCGGCTTCGGACCGTCCTCAAGACGGCGAACGAGTTTCGGTCACGCCGCGGATTGGCCCGCCTCGAGCTCGACGCCGCCCTGTCCGAGCGGGCCGACGCGATCCTCTCCCGCCACAAGCCTGGCACGGCGGCCACGATGCACGACGACGAGCGGCGAGATGTCTTCTACGCGATGTTCCAGAAGCTCGACCAGATCGGGACCCCGCTCCGCAAACGCCTCGAGGACCCCGCCCTGAGGCGGATCGGCATCTCCACGGTGCCAGTCCAGACCCGCGACGGCACGCTGCTCAACTACGCCGTGGCGGTCGTTGTCTCCCGCTGAGACTCGCGGCAACCCGAGAGGTTTGCCATTCAACGGGTCCCCTTGGCGCCCGCGCCCCGGCTCACCGGCCCGACTAGCGGGCCTGCCGCTCGAGCCGCTCGAACTCCTCGCGGACCTCCGAGGGCAGGCGGTTGCGGTAGGGTTTGAAGAAATCCCGGATGCCCTCGACCTCGGGCTTCCAGTCCTTCATGTTGACGGCGAAGAGCTTTTCGAGCTGCGCCTTGGTCAAGTCGAGCCCGGTCATGTCGAGGTCCTCGAGGCGCGGCACAAGCCCGGCCGGGGTCTCGCGCGCCGGGACCGCGCCCTTGACGCGGTCGACGACCCACTTGAGGACGCGCATGTTGTCGCCGAAGCCCGGCCAGATGAACCTGCCCTTCTCGTCGACGCGGAACCAGTTGACGGAGAAGATCTTGGGCGGCCGGGCCAGGCGGCTCCCCATGTTGAGGTAGTGCCGCCAGTAGTCGGCCATGTTGTAGCCGCAGAAGGGGAGCATGGCCATGGGGTCGCGCCGCACGACGCCGACCTGGCCGGTGGCCGCGGCCGTCGTCTCCGAGCCCATGCGGGCGCCGAGGAAAACGCCGTGCGCCCAGTTGAAGCTCTCGACGACGAGCGGGATGAGCTGGGTCCGCCGGCCGCCGAAGATGATGGCCGAGATGGGCACGCCGCGGGGGTTGAAGTACTCCGGCGAGAGCATCGGCGAGTTGGCGATGGAGGCCGTGAACCGCGAGTTGGGGTGGGCGCCCTTGGCGCCGGAGGCCGGCGTCCACGGCCGGCCCTGCCAGTCGAGCAGGTGCTCGGGCACGGGGCCGTCGATCCCCTCCCACCAGGGCTCGTTCGTGTCCGTGTTCAGGGCGACGTTGGTGAAGAGGGTCGGGTTGAAGGCGCCGCGCCGGATGGTCCGCATCATGTTGGGGTTCGTCTTCATGGACGTCCCCGGGGCGACGCCGAAATA
This sequence comes from Terriglobales bacterium, assembly GCA_035543515.1. Taxonomy (GTDB): domain Bacteria; phylum Acidobacteriota; class Aminicenantia; order Aminicenantales; family Saccharicenantaceae; genus DATKJS01. Next base: position 10,904 of record DATKJS010000093.1, read on the forward strand.
GCCGGCCTCGGGATTGATCGCCCACAACCGGCCGTCCGGTCCGATGTTGAGCCAGGCGATGTCGTCGCCGAGCGTCCAGACGCGGAAGCCGGGCAGGGCCGATTCCATCATGGCCAGGTTCGTTTTGCCGCAGGCGCTCGGCAGGGCCGCCGTGACGTATGTCACGTCGCCGCGGTGGTCCTCGATGCCCATGATGACCATGTGCTCGGCCAGCCAGCCCTGGCGGTAGCCGAGGTAGGAGCCGATGCGGAGCGAGACGCACTTCTTGCCGAGGAGGGCGTTCCCGCCGTAGCCGGAGCCGACGCTCCAGACCAGACCCTCCTGCGGGAAATGCATGATGTAGCGGCGCTCGGGGTCGAGGTCGCCGATCGAGTGGAAGCCCTTGATGAAGTCCTCGCGGTTGCGGAGCTTGTCGAGGATGGGCGTCCCGATGCGCGTCATGATGCGCATGCTGGTTGCGACGTAGGTCGAGTCCGTGACCATGAGGCAGGCCTTGGCGTAGGGCGAGTCGGGGTGGCCCATCATGTAGGGGACGACATACATCGTCCGGCCGGCCATGCACCCGTCCGAGAGCTTGGCCATCATCTTCTTGGCCTTGCCGACGTCCATCCAGTTGTTGTTCGGGCCGGAGTCTCCGCGGTCGGGGTGGCAGACGAAGGTCAGGTGCTCGGTCCGGGCGACGTCGGTCGGGTGGCTGCGGTGGAGGTAGGCCGTCGGCCAGCTCTTGTGGTTGAGCTCGTGGAAGACGGGGCCGTTGAGACGCTCCTCGCGGAGGCCGACCTCGAGCAGGCGCCAGGCCTCGCCCTCGGAGCCGTCGCACCAGTAGACGCGGGCCGGCTTGGCCAGCCGCCCCTGCTCCTCCACCCAGCGCTCGGCCGCGGAGCTCATGGCCTCCGCCCGGGCCGCCGGCCCGCTTCCATCCCCATGTTTATCAACATGTTATCGACGTTTTCAAGGAGGGAAGTATAGCGTGTCGGCGGGGGGATGTCAACCGCCGCCGGCCGAGTTCAAGAGAAAAGAGGACCAGCCCGCTCGGCGGAGATCAAGAGGGATGGCCTCTGCCGTCGGGGGGGCTGTCCCTCTTTTCTGAATGCGGCGAATCCGCTAGAATGGGAGGGTATTTTTCGCCACAAGGAGTCATCGAAGATGAAACGCACGACGGTTCTCCGAAAGGCCATCATGGAACGCCGGGCTGTGGCCGTCCCCGGCTGCCACGACGCCCTCTCGGCCAAGGTCATCGAAAAGGCCGGCTTCGAGGCCATCCAGGTCTCGGGCTACGGCCTGGCCGGGTCCTACCTCGGCAAGCCCGACGTCGGGCTCGTCCGGATGAAGGACGTCCTCGACCTGTCCTGGAACATCGCCCAGGCCGTCCGCATCCCGGTCATGGCCGACGTCGACACCGGTGGCGGCAACGCCGTCAATGCCGCTTGGATCACGGAGCGCCTGGTGGCCATGGGTCTGGCCGGCATGAACATCGAGGACCAGGTCTTCCCCAAGCGCTGCGGCCATATGGCCGGCAAAGAGGTCATCCCAGCCGAGGAGATGGCCGGGAAGGTCCGGGCCTGCGCCATCGTCCGCGACTCGCTCGACAAGGACTTCATCATCAACGCCCGCACGGACGTCTTCGCCGGCCTGGGGATCGAGGAGGCCATCCGGCGCTGCAACCTGTACCTCGAGGCCGGGGCGGACCTGGCCTTCATCGACGGCATCAAGAGCCGGGCGGACATCGAGAAGGCGGTCAAGGCCGTCAAGGGGCCGCTCTCCGTCAACCTCATGGATGCCATCACCGGCATGAAGACCGAGCTCATCCCCATCCCCGAGCTGGCCAAGATGGGCGTCGGCCGGGTCTCGATACCCGTGGCCTCGATCATGGTCGCCCACAAGGCCCTGACGGAGTTCTTCGAGGCCCTCAAGGCCTCGCCGACCGGCCTCCTGGCCGGCCAGACGCAGTGGGCCTCGAGCTTTGAGGAGTACACGGACTTCGTCGGGCTCAAGGAATACCGGGCCATGGAGAACGAGTTCCTGCCCCGCGAGCGGATCGAGTCGAAATATAAGGGGACGAAGAAGATCGTCGGGTAAGAGCCGACACGTAGCGATATGCGGCGGTAAAAGCCATCCATATCCGACTTTTATCGTGCGGGCGCCGGAGGCGGTAAGACCCACCCATAGGACCCCCGTAGCGGAGGAGGACCCGTCTGCCCGGCCGACGGGGGAACCGACGGGACTGATTCCCGGGGGCCGGGGGGACATGGGTGGATTTTAGCGCCGATGGCGCAGCGCCGGTCTTGAGCGGCTAATTAACGCACCACGAGCCGCGTGAAGGGGAAGACGTAGGCCTGGAGGAGGACGAAGAATCCCATCAGCACGGCCAGGGCCAGGCTGTGGAAGAAGACGTACCGCAGGATATCTCCCTCATGGCCGTACCAGCGGGTGGCCGTGCTGGCGACGACGATGCTCTGGGCGTCGATCATCTTGCCCATGACCCCTCCTGAGCTGTTGGCCGAGGCCATGAGGACCGGGCTCAGGCCGAGCTGGCCGGCCGAGATCCTCTGGAGGCTCCCGAAGAGGACGTTGGACGAGGTGTCCGAGCCGGTCATGGCCACGCCGAGCCAGCCGAGCAGGGTCCCGAAGAAGGGGTACAGCACGCCCGTCCGGGCGAAGGCCAGGCCGAGCGTCGCGTCGAGTCCCGAATAGCGCGTGACGTACCCCAGCGAGAGCATCGCGGCCACGGTGAAGAGCGAGAAGCGGACCCGCTTGAGCGTCTTGCCATACGTTCGGGCGAGCCGCCGGGGCGAGAAGCCCATTAACAATCCCGACACGACGGCGGCGGCGAAGATCCCCGTCCCGGTGAACGACAGCGCGCTGAAGCCGAAGACCGCCGGCTCGGCCGTCTCCCGGCCTACGACGGGCGGGACCCGGAGGACGAGCCCGTCCAGCCCCGGCACGGCCCAGCGGGCGGAGAAGATCCGGTCGAGAAGAGACTTGACCTGAGGG